>JBEKAM010000148.1:0-9596 GCA_050015915.1 Solirubrobacteraceae bacterium | reverse complement strand
TTGACAGTTCCGTTCAAGATTGCCTGAGTCTGCTGAATGCCCGATGCCGGAGCGGTAACCGCTTCGACTGGCCCTGGTGTGGTGAATGTTTCGTCGTTGCCCCAACCGGACCCGCTCGCATTAGTCGCGACAATGCGGAAGTGATAGGTGGTGCCCGGTGCGAGACTCACGGTCGCGCTCTCGCCAGCTTCTGTCCCCGAGCACGGCACACTGGACCCGTAGGACGGGGAGGTCCCGTATTCGAAATGGCAGTTACTCAACGGCGTCCCGTTGGAATTCACGGTCCCGTTCAGCGTTGCTTGCAGTGGCTCCTTCGCCGTCGCCGCGCCCGTCGTCACGATCGGAAGGTGCTGCCAGACCCGCACATAGTCCACGATCATTTCGTTCGGGACGACGAGTTGGTCGCCGTGTCCATTGGGAGGCAGATCGTCCATGATCAGGTACTGCGGCATGGAATTGATGTAGCCCGATTTGACTTCGCCGACCTGTGCTCCGTCATAGTAGAATTTGATAACGCCTGGCTCCCAGTCCGCGCCATAGGTGTGCCATCCCGCGTAGCTGCCAGATTGGCAGCCTTGTATTTCTTCTATCGGAGCAACGTGGTGCCACCAGGTGTGGCAGACTTCGCGGCGCAGGCCCTCCATCGTATCGATCTCGTTTTCCTCGTTCTCCGGGAAGCTCCATAGCGCCGGCCAGTCCGGTATGCACCCACCTTTCGGGCATCCTTGTTCTTCTCCACCCCAGCCGGGGACGTAGGCATGCCATTCGACGTACCCGTAGGAGTAGAGGAATCCTGTGTGCCCGGGCTTGCCGTCGGCCGGGTTCGACTCCACCAAGGCACCAGTATCTGGATGTTTAGTGCCACCACACGTGCTTTCCAGCGCCCTAACCTGCAGATACAGGTACCCATTGCCCGGCTGGGACATAAGGCTCGATGACGTGCACTCCCCGGACACCGGTTCATTCGGCCATTCGCGGGTCCATAGAGCGGTGTTGACGCCATTGGCGCTGAATTCTTCGTTGAGGATCAGCGACCAGTTTCCCGGAACGCCGTTAGGCATCGGTTCGGCCTGGGACGCACCGGCTCCTACCCATGCAAGCACCACGACCACCGTGGTGAACGAACGGGCTAGCGAAGTCGCCAAGCGACGAGATCGCGAAGTCGTCGCTTTCTGTCTCCCACGCCAGCTGTGTAGCTCAGATCCGGCCACCTTCGGTGTTGGGTCGAGCCCCTGGCGTGACATCCCTGCCTCCTCGTCGTATCGGTCCAGTACTGGGACGCCGTCTCGTCCCAAAAGGGGACATCCTTATGCTTGTCTCCTGGCTGGCGGCCCTCCTCCTGCCGTGGGTCTTCTATCCAACCGTTGCGATGGGCGCAAGAGTTAACCTGCGAGAAAATGTCTCTGCTCACAGAGTTAAGGGCCGAAAGTGCTGGCGATTCGAACCTGTGCTGCGTTTGTGCGGAACGGAGGTTCTTCCTGACGGAAAGTGCGGGCAAACACTGGTGCCAGGGACACGCGACCGGCGCGACTGGGCCGACACAGTCACCTCGCTGTAGTTAGAGTGGCCGAGAATATGGGCTTTGATTCTGCGCGCGTGTGGCTGGGAAGGCTGCGACGAGACCTGGACTGGATGTGGGGGTTGCGGGGGCTCCGGCCGCGCGTGCTGCGGTTTCACTGGCGGGCTCGGCGCCGCGCGTGGCGCGCAGATGATCTGTTCAGCGTGGCATCGGTGACACGGCCGGCGGACATACGAGTATTGCTCAAGATGACAAGAGGTCGCAGTCGGGTCGTGGAGCTCGGTACGGCGACCGCGTGGACAGCGATCACCCTCGCGCTTGATGATCGTCGGCGATGGGTAGTCACCTACGACGTGATTGAGCGCGAGGAGGCAAAGCGCTTTCTAGACCTCGTCGGGCCGGACGTTAGAGAGCGAATCGAGTTGGTGGTTGCGCCCGGCTCCGCCGGCCCCCGCGACCAACAGCCGTTCGATCTGCTGTACATCGACTCCTCGCACACGCGTGAGGACACGGTCGCAGAGGTGCAGGCATGGCGACCGTATCTGCGCCCAGGAGCGCCGATACTTTTCGATGACTACACTCACCCGGACTATCCAGGCGTGCGCGAAGCTATTGAGGAGCTCGGACTCAAAGGTGAGGTGCGCGGGACGCTCTTCATACACCGACGTACTACATGATCGCGCATATAGAACGCGACTCGCGCAGGGCTTGATCTTGATTCAGTTGCTACGCTTATAACACCAACCTGGCATTCCGTATTTCCGAGCGAAGTTGCAATGTGTGCGTGGCTCGTGTCTATCTATCGCAATGCCTGCGCGATCTCTTCACCCCGTGGTGTGAGTCGCCATCCGTTGCGCTTTCCACTGCCTTCAGAGCGCTTGGTCACGAGGTTCTCCTGGAGGAGGCGTGCCAGCAGCCTCGAGATGTGTGACTGGTGGGCGATGTCGATACCCACAGCGACCTCGCGGTTACTCGAGTCCGGATGCTCGGCGAGGAAGAGGAGGCATTCACGCGCGCGACGGGCACTCGGGTTGAGGATCGCGGGGAGAGCCGCGACCTGCTCCCCATTCTGGCCCGTGTCCTGTCCCGGGGATTGCGCCGGCGGAGCCCAACGGGAGTCTGAGGCCAGGATCGCACGCGCGAGCTCATCGCCCTGTCGGATCTCTCGCTCGACGTCCTGCGCACCGAGATACGGCGCCGATATCAGACCCATCAGGGGGCCAAGCAGCTCGATGAACGGACCGGGCTTTGCCGTGACGATGTGAGCGTGCATGATCCCGAGCACCGAGCTCATCACCCCTTCCGCCACTAGCGGTGAGACGTTGGATACCTCGTTTTCGATCCGCTGAAGGACTGCCAGGCGAAACGCCTGGATTAGACGCACACGGTGCGCGAGCACGACCGGACCGCCTGCCAGTGCCTCCACGATGCAGACGCACGCCAGCTCTCGGTCGCGATCGAAGTAGCTGAGCACGGCAGCGAGGGCTGCGCGCACGCCATCCCGCCAGCAGCCATCCTCACGGAGCTCGCGTGAGGCGAGCGTAACGGCCTGCTCCAGAGCATTGTCCATGATCGCGATCAGGCACTCCTCCAAGCCGTCGAAGCACTGATAGAACGTGCGTGTCGAGACCCTTGCCTGCGTAACCACCAGTCCGACCGTGGCCCTCGCGAATCCACGCTCGGCGACGACGTTCACCAGCGCTTGCGTGATCCGCGCGCGCTGGTCCTGCACGATGTGCTCGTGCGTCGAAGATCTACCGTTCACGGCGCTTTGCTTTCTTCGGTGCGGCGACGCCGACGCTCGTGGCTTGCCTGCTTGGCTTCGAGCCGGCTCGAGTTCCTGCATGTATGCGCCGGTGATGGACGGGATGAGACGATCGAGCAGCAAAGCCGAAGTCTCAAGCACATAGCGCAGCGTGGTTCTCTCACCCCTCAGGTCGCTGTGATCGGCCTCTTGCATGATGAAGCCCTCGAGCACCGCATAGCCAGCTATATAACGGCGCAGCACCGTGTCGAGGCCCACCCCGCCGCGCGCAGCCCGCCGCGCCTGCGCGATCGCGGCCGACGGAACGGCCGCCGAGGATTCTCCACCCGGCTCGATCCCCGTCAGACCGTAATCCAAGACGGCTGCCACAGCCGCACGCAGCCCGGCGGCATACTCCGCGCCCCCGCTCCCCGCCGGATCAAACACCCCGTCAATGACACGCGCAAAGATCGCCTCCTCGATCTCCGCACGCCGCGAACCCAACCGCTCAGCAACGCCCGCACGACTTTGCTCAAGAGGTGTCACGCCAGACCTGCGGCAGCTAGTTCGGGGGCTTCGGACGAGCGGTTCGCTGGCCGGCACCTGCCCGCTACCACCAGAGGGCTTCTCTCCTACGCCTAGCTACGGCCGGAGCGCACTGCCTCCATTCGTACTGCACACCACCAACGTTGGCGAGATCTGGTGCGACGCAACTCATCGCGATCAACATAGGAGTGCAGTGCGTCTTACGTCAAGATGACACGGATAGGAACGATCCTATCTCATGGAACGACTCACGTGGCCGACAGTTATCGTCTATGGATATGAATACTTGGGATCGACGGCGGCAAGATTAGCTCGGCTGCGCCCATGTAACCGTCCGGATGTCGAGGTGAGCCATATGCGCAACTCGCCTCACTGCATAGCTTTGAGGGCATCCGAAATCAGCTTGCCTTCGAACGTAGGCCACCAAGCGTTGTGGCGCCCCGCTCCTGCGGCATGTTTGGTGAGCAGACCCTCGCGCTCCAGGCGTCCAAGCAGCGTAGACATCTGTCCGTGGTGAGTGATTCCGATCCCGTCCGCGATGGCGCGGTTGCTGGCACCAGGATGTTCGGCGACATAGAGCAGGCAGTCGCGTGCCCTGTACGCGCCCGGCAGGCGCAACGTATTTGGGATCGTCACGACGGATTGCCGCCGTGACGCATGCTGCTCAGAGCTGACCTGCGCAAGCTGTTCCGCCCTGCTGATCTGCTCGACCAGAGACTGCCCGTCGACATACGGCTCGATGACCAGGGCAGCCAGCGAGCCGAGCATGTCGAGAAACGGTGGCGCCTCACCAGTGATCAGTCGAGCGTGGAGGATCCCCGCCACGGAGGCCACCACCGCCTCGGCGGTCAGCGGCGAGGTCTCGTGGCCTCCCGGAGCCCTCGCCAAGGCCGCGTCGACCATGTGCTTGAGCAACTCGAGCTCCCGCGCGCGGTACTCAAGCGCAGATGGGCCCGCCGCGAGAACCTCCACCAGACAGACGCGTGCGAGCAGCGGCTCGGAGTCCAGGAAGGCCAGCAGCGCCGCTAATCCAGCGAGCATCCTCTCCTGCCACGACGCGCCCCGATCGTAGGCTTCGGACATCAGCACCATCGATCGGCGCATCCCGGAGTCCAGCACCGCCAAAAAGCACGCGTCGAAGTCGTCGAAGACTTCGTAGAACGTGGAGCGCGACACTCCTGCTTCCGCGACCACGGCCTCGATCGTAACGCCCCCAACCCCCCGCTGGCCGACAACCTGCACCGCCGCCTCCATGATGCGTGCCCGCTGCATCTCCAAGAACTGCTCACGCGAGACTCGACCGCGCATGGGGCGCGTGCTGCCGCCTTCGCTCACGCCCCAAGACGTCTTTCGAACTCCGCGGTCGGCATCCACCGGCATCTCACTGTCCCAACTGTATCTAGCACAATTGGGACAGGTGCCCAAGCATGGTCGGGCGATGCCCGACCCGCTCGACATCTTCGCCGCCAACCTGCGGCGCATCAGGCAAGAGCGCAATCTGAGCCAGGAACGCCTGGCCGACTGCTCCGACCTCAACATGACCCATGTCGCAAAGATCGAGCGCAGCGAGCGCGAGCCGGGCGTTCGAACCATCTCCAAGCTCGCAAGGGCGCTTGGAGTTTCCGCTTCGGAGCTGTTTGACGGCATCGACGGGCGCGGTGCGGGCAGGGACGACAGCCCGGACCGCGCCAAGCAGTCGCCGGCACATCAAAGCCGTCCCTGACTGCAGAGATTTCGAGCCCTGCTGATTCAAGCAGCCGGCGGTCGCGCGTTCGTCGCGATATGGAACCTACTACATGGCATGGATCCCGACGTAACGGAGGGGTCGATGCGTGGCAAACACCGCCAAGGACCCCAAGTCGCGCTCGGACGTGCGATTCGTCTGCGCAGAGAAGAACTTGGTCTCTCCCAGGAAGATCTCGCGCTGGACTTGGGCTACGACCAGGATGGATCTCGCATATCGAGAACGGCCGCACCCCCCCCGTCTACTGCACTGTAGACCGGCTTGCACGTGCACTTGCCTTGCCTCTCTCCCGGCTCGTCATCCTTGCCGAGTCGAGATCGAGACCGCAAGCCGCTTGACCGGCCTCTTCGCAATCTATAGGCCAACATCTGAAGTTCCCTAATAACGGGCTAGGATTTCTCCCCGGTTGGATTTTGGGCGCCGCAAGCGGGTGATATGCCATTACTCCCGTTGCTGATCTACTCGACCCGAGGTTGTCCGTCCACATGCGGCGCGATGATCAGGGCAGCCAGCGAGCCAAGCATGTCGAGAAACGGCGGCGCCTGACCAGTGCTCAGTCGGGCGTGGAGAATTCCTACCACCGAGGCCACCACCGCCTTGGCAGTCAGCGGCGAGGTCTGGTGGCTTGAGGATGTGTGGTGGTGGCGATGAGTCGCCACTCCGATCTGCAGGCGTGATGCCTCGGTGGTGAATCGCTGAATGCACAGGTTGTGCTTGATCTGGCCAAAGATCGGCTCGATCGCCTGTTTTCGTTGGCTGTAGAGGGCGTGCCCGGTGTCACTGCCTCCGGGTGCGTCGGTACGATTAGGGCGATTTCGGCCTGGGCGGCGAGGTAAGAGTGACGGCCAGTGGATCCGAACCAGGCGCTGACCGGCATCAACTCGGTGAATGGGCCTCATGGTGAGCTGGCCGGCGAGTACTATGGTCTAACGCGGGATGCGAAGCTCAGCCATAAGGTTCGGGGCATGATCGACCAGCGCGACATATGCGTCTGCAGTCGAGAAGTTGGTCTGCGAGATCATTGAGCTGTGTCCCACCCGATATCTGGCGATGATCTCGGGCACGAACACGCCATGCTGACCGGCCTCTGCTATACGCACCCAGAGATCGTAGTCCTCCCATCCATACAATCGGTGATCGTAGGAATAGCCATTCAGTGCCACGAGTGCCTCGCGCCGAATAAGCGCGAAGGCGTCTATGTAGTTACCGCAGCGTAGGCGCTCGGGATCCCAGCCGAAGCAGCTCAGCAGGCCCTTCGGTCCATCGGTTGAGAACCGCTCCATGATCCCGTAGGCGAAGGAAGCCTCGGGATCGGCATCGAGAGCATCCATCAATCGCGACAGTGCAATCGGGCGCAGTTCGTTGTCCGCGTCGAGCATTAGCAGGCGATCAGTGCGAGCCTGCTCCATACCGGTGTTTCGCGCGGCCGCCAGCCCGCGATTTAGCTCATGACCCACCAGCCGACAGGCGTGCTCTGGACGGGACTCGATCCAGCCTTGGACCACTTCGCGTCCGCCATCTGTGGACGCATCGTCGACGACTATGGCCTCCCAGTCGGTTCGCAAGGATCGCTCGAGCGACGCAAGCGCGTCGAGCACATCCGTTTGATGGTTATACAACGGGATGATCACCGTGAGGGCTCGAGGTGCGCCCGAGCTCCATGCGGGCGACTCCGTGACAACTTGCGTGCGCGGCTCGCCGTCGCCACTGCGCATGAACTCCATGTGAGCGAGCTGGCGTCGAAGCGCCGATGTTGCGAGCATCTGTTGCTTCAAACCGCGAAGCGTCAGCGCCTCCCCGCTCGAGAAATCGGGACGTTCGATTGGTTGGTACTCGAATGACGGTGGACTTTCACGAAAATGCCCGCGTGCTCGCTCCTGTCTAGTGACCAGCTCCAGATCCTTCCCAATCGGTGCCATGTCGGCTTTGCGGCCGGCGTCGATTAGTTGGCGTGCCGCGTTCGAGAGCGGGCGCTCCCGCAAGAGGAGCTCATATGCCTGCGAGCGCATCCGTTGACGGCGGGAGGCGTCTTCCACTAGCCAAGCGCAGAACAGGCCGAGGCTTCCGAGCTGGCCCGTAAGGAGATGCTGGCCCCATTCCAACGGTGCGAAATCCGACGAGTGCTCGCTGACCACGACACATCCGGCGCAGATCGCCTCGGCCACGCGTAGCCACTCGAAGTACGGCTCGTCCTCACCGTGAATGTTCAATAGGACCTTCGAGCGAGCAAGGAGCTCCCGCTTGTCTTCGCCAGCGACGAAGGTCGCCCCGCTTGCTGTGTTTGGTCGAGAGTTGTCGGAAAGTCCCAGGTGGCAGTGAAATCTCTCGAAGATGCCGGCGTAGGACGCGAGGGCAAGCTCTCGACGAGGGCTGAGCCGACCTAGGAACAGGATGTCGATGTCGCGCTCATGCTCGAAGCGATCCCAAAGGCTCGTGTGTCCCAGCTCCAAGAGTGACGCCTCGATTCCCTTCGAGCGGTATGCGCGCACTGAGCGCGGATTGATGTCGAAGACTGCCCCGCAGTCCCGCGCAAGCGGTACGTTGGCATCAAAGTAGTGGCTGTCAGGCTGCTCGGCGGAGATGACGATGCTGCGTCGTAGGAGCGGTGCGGGTGGCCGATGTCTCGAAAGCGAGACGTACTCGTGGGGTGGCAGGAACACATGCACCAGTCCCTCACGTGGGAGTGGAATCTCCCCTATCTCGATGCTTGCCGCTGCTCCGAGTGTACGCAGCTCGTACGCGAGCGCCTCTGCCAGCTCGACGAAGAATTGGTTTTGCCCACGAGCCATCGTGAACTGGAACTCGGGTGCTGGTCGCTCGCTGTCGGACATCTCACCTCGTGAGCTTGCGCGCGAGCGCAGCGGCTTGGCGCAGAGGACGGGTTAGTCTCCAGCTACTGGATTCGACGACCACCGTATAGCGAGCCGCGATCTCCATGAGCGCATCAAGGTTCTCTTGCCGTAAGTGTAGTTCGTGGTTCAACTGCAGTAGTTCGTCGTTGAGTTGTAGAAGCTCTTGCAACTGAGCGTCGAGCCCCGGCATCCGCGCCAGCTCAGACTCAGTTTTTGCCAGCTGTTCCCGTAGCTCGCTGATTTCGTCCAGCAGTTGACCCTTTTGGGCCGCCTCTGCGGCGAACAGATGTTCATGGTCGGACAATAGGTCGGCCTGCTGCCCGAGCGTCTCTGCCTGTTGCGTGAGCATCTCTGCCTGCTGCGTGAGCGTCTCGGCTTGGTCTCCGAGCCGCTGGTTCTGCTCATGCCAAAGGGCATCCCACTTGCGCAACTCGACAGGCGTCGCCAGCTCAAACGTTGCGGCTGTCCGCGCGAGCTCCTGCTGCCCTGCCAGTGCGACCGTGTACAGCTCTGCGCCCGGCTCATCAGCAGCGAGTTTGCGCACACTCACATCCGTGCCAAGATCACCGTCGCCGGAGATCTGAAAACCGCCGTCGTTGAGCACGGCCGAGGTGATCCAGGTGTGCTGACGCTCCAGTCTGACAAACGAGAACCGGTCGGCTAGCTCCTGCTCAAGCTCCCCGGGGGTGTACTCGTGCACATGATGTGGATTGCCGGGTGGGTACACCTCACGGTTTGGAGAGGACACGGCGAGCACTCCTTCGGGGGTGAGCACCCGTCGGAACTCGTCCAGGGCGCGGCCTGGATCGTCGAGATGCTCGATCACCTCAAAGCACACCACTAGGTCGAATCGACCATTCTCGTAGGGGAGCGCGGTGACATCGCCCTCGTTGAGAACTACGTTTGAAGGCATCTGTGTTCGAACAGAGTCGAGTACCTCTGAGGCGCGGTCTACGCCCACGACCTCCAGGGCACCGGCTTCGGCAAGGAGGATGGTGCCATACGCGGCTCCACAGCCCGCATCGAGCACACGCCGCCCCGCTGCGAGCGGGGCGGCCCAGCGATACCTAGCCAGATGCTCGGCCTCGATGATCTCCCCATGCATGCTGTCGGGATCGAATCGCTCGGGTACCTCGGGCCTCTTGGTGGGGTCGTCCAGCATCTGATCGCTCATGAGGTTTCAGGATATAG
>JBEKAM010000147.1:0-9601 GCA_050015915.1 Solirubrobacteraceae bacterium | reverse complement strand
CGAGGCTGGCCGCGCTGGCCGAAGAGCTGGGGGCGCAGATCGCGGGACGTGATCTGATCCCAGACGATCGCGCAAAGATCGAAGAGCGCCTGCGCCACTGGGCCCTGAACGAGCGCTGCGAGCTCGTGCTCACCACCGGGGGCACAGGTCTCAGCCCCAGCGACGTCACCCCCGAGGCCACGTTGGCGGTGATCGAGCAGGAGATCCCTGGCATCTCCGAGGCAATGCGCCAGGCCTCGCGCGCTCACACTCCGTATTGGATGCTCTCGCGCGCGGTCGCCGGGGTGTGCGGCTCGAGCCTCGTGATCAACCTTCCCGGTAGCCCGCGCAGCATCGAGCAGATCGGTGAGGTGCTGCAGCCGGTCCTTGCGCACGCGCTGGAGCTGATTGCTGGTGGCCGTGTCAGCCACGGGCACGCGTCGAAGACTGATTAGTCGAGCTCGAGATCCAGCACGGGCTGCACGTGCGGTGTTGCTGTGCTCGCCGCTTGCTGATCGCCTTTGACGTCGATCCGGGTCGCAGCCAGGTAGGCGATGAAGCCGACCATCACCACAGCCAGCCCGATGGCTACAGCCCCGGTGCCCAGCGCGAGGCCGCCTTTGCCCTTTGACGCGTCCATCCAGTCGGCAAACGACGCGCCAAGTGGCCTGGTCATGATGTAGGCGAACCAGAACGCGAAGATCGAGTTCAGGCCGAACCACCGATAGGCGATGGCCGGCAGCGCAAACAGCGAGACGAACAGGATGCCGGAGGAGAGGTAGCCGAGATTCCAGTTCGTCGCCGTCATATCACCCACAGCGGTGCCGAGCGCGAACGTGGCAAGCACCGTGCCCCAGTAGAACTGCTCGCGCCGGCGTGTGTAGATGCTGTGGATGGAGAGGGTTTTCTCGCTCCGGTACCAGGCCAACAGAACGGCGGTGAGGACGAGCAAGTAGAACGTGCTGGAGACGGGGTAGGCGATGCCGAAGCCGACATGCAGCGCGTCTGCGCAGGAGGTCCCGAACACCGCGACCGCGACAACCACCAGCCAGTAGTTCCAGGCGTTATAGGCGGGCGATTTGAATTGCCTTTTGAGCGCGACCACCAGGGCGATGAGCATCAACGGCACGGCGATCGCCGGTCCGAGTGCGGCGTTCATGAAGTCAGACGTCGCCTCGCCCATTGCCGTTGTCAGGATCTTCGTGATCCAGAAGAACGCCGTGATCTCCGGGACCTTCGTGATGGCTCGCCCGGCGATGCTCTGCTGATCCTGTGACAACGTCGGTCCCTTACTGGATTGTGTTATTTGCTACAGCCGAGCGACGAGGCGGCGGCGGGACAGCCGTGAGAGCTCACTTGAGCATTCGGCGTCCGTTCGTCTTCAACGGAAGAAATACACGCATTTCATTCGCGCTCGCTAAAGGCTAAGGAAACTCTCATGAACCTCGATCTGACGACGTCGTGCCCCGTGCGTCTCAGGCGACACCGGGGCACGACGCGAGTCAGGCTCGTAGCAAATGCGACAGACCGCTCAGGTGAATCGGCTAGCCCACCGAGACCGCCACCTCCGCGTCTGTCCGTCGCTCCGCGACTGCCGGTCGTGCCGTGCGCAGCGCGACCGGTACCAGCGCCGCGACCGTCGCCGCGATCACGACGAGGACTAGCCATGTGTGCACTCCACCCCATTCGCCGAGCAGCAGCAAGAAGCCAGGGATCGTGCAGGTGGTGAACGACAGGATCAGGGTTGCCCACCCGGCCAGCGCTGTGAGGCGCTCGATGCCGAGCCCCAGCACGAGGAAGAACAGCCCCCACAACAGCGACCATTGCAGCCACAGCAGGCCGATCGTGGGGTCGCTGAACTTGACGATGTTCGTCACGCCGAAGGCGCACGCCATGATCGCCACCCACGCCGAGTACCAGCCCAGGCCCAGTGGCTGATGGCCGGCGAGGTTGGAGATCCCCACATATAGGTAGGTGAAGCCGAACAGGAAGATCCCCGACGCCAGCAGAATTTCATCGGTCGTCTTCGCGTGGGATATGAGGTAGAACGGAATCGCGGTCTGCAGGCCGCCGACGAATAGGTTGAACACCCCTGCGCTCTTGGCGTCCACCTTGCCAAGGAACAGCAGCCCGTTTACGAACAACACGGCACCTACGAACATGAGTCCTACGGACGACATTTGGGTTACCTCCTTTGTGTTATGGGTAGGCGTCCGTTGCTCAGTTGTAAGAGTCGATCGGTGGGAGCCTGTCGTTGAGCAGAAAGTCTCCGGCGTGCATCGACTTGAAGTCGAGCGGGTTGTGCAGTGAAAGTGTGCGCGCGTTGCGCCAATGCCTGTCGAAGCCGTAACGCTCGAGCACGCTGCCGGCGCCGCATACCTTGAAGAGCGTGGAGCCGGCCTCGAGCGCCGCCTCGGCGCCCGCCCGCCGCGCCTCGCCGGTCACAACCGACGCGAGACCTCGCCGCTCGAGGTCACCGGGGTGTGCGACCGCATCGTCGCACAGCTCAGCCGCACGTAGGGCGAGCAGCTCTGCCGCGAGTACGGCGGTCTTCATCTCACCCACGCGGAGCTTCGTGTAGAGGTCCTCGCTGGCGCTGGACGCCTCGCTCTCGTACCAAACGCGGGCGCGCGTCTGCACGAAATCCACAGCATCGTCAAGCGCGTTCTGGGCGATCCCCACGAACACGCCCGTGTGCACCGCCTGGTAGTTGAGCGAGGTGATCTGGCCACCGCCGCCGCCCCCGTCCTGTGCAGTTGACAGGCACAGCTCATCGGGTATCAGCACATCCTTGAAGTCGGTGGTACCGCTCGCGGTGGTGCGCTGGCCGAAGCCGCTCCAGTCGTCGTGGATCGTCACCCCATCGGCATCGGTTTTGGTGAAGAACACGCGAACATCGTCGGAGTCGGCGACGCGGCAGGGGCCGAAGGTGATGTCTCCGGCGAGGCTGCCCGTGCAATAGAACTTGGTCCCGTTCAAGCGCCAGCCGTCGTCGACCTGGGTGACGGTGGTGTTGAAGTCGTTGACGCTCGGCGTGCCTACCTCCGAGTAGGCGTTCGTGACCCAAAGCTCGCCGCTGGCAAAGCGAGGCAGCCACTTCGCCTGCACCTCGGGCGAGGCGAACTCCTGCAGCAGTCTGATGCCGCCGGTGTGCAGTTGATACATCTGCCCGATGTTGGAGTCACCGGCTGAGATCAGGATGACGACCCGCATTAGCTCACTGAATGTGCCGCCGTAGCCGCCGAACTCACGCGGGACCATCAGCCCGAGCAGGCCAGACGTCCGGAATGCCGCGCACTGCTCGTATGGGAATTGCCGCTTGCGGTCACGCTCGGCGGCACCGACGCGAAATTGGTCACGCAACTCGGTGGCGATGGCGATCGGGTCGTCCAGGTCGATTCCGGCTCTTGGCCGTGTGGGTGCTTGTTGAATCGCGCTCATCTCTTCGTGGTCTCCTTTGGTTGGGGAAGGGGCTCGCTCCGTCGATCCTGCTCCGGCGTGACCGCCGGGAGCTATGCCCTTGCGCATATCGCATGAAAAAGGTCGACATAGTGGAGAATTGCGCGTCGGTGTGTGCAGTCAAATAGGCATTCACGACCGGGCGATAGGAGCGGCCTAACTGCATCTCTCTACGCTGTCGCTGCGCGGCTCGACTTAAGACAGAGCCTGACGCTGGGATGATCGAGTTGGTGTTTGCAGCGATCGAGGAGGGTATGGGGATGGCCAAGTACGTCGGAGCGATCGACCAGGGGACGACGAGCACCCGCTTGATCCTGTTCGACAGGGACGGCCGGATCGCCGCCGTCGATCAGCGCGAGCACGAGCAGATAAACCCGAGGGCCGGGTGGGTGGAGCACGACGCTAGCGAGATCTGGCGGCGCACGCGCGAGGTGATCGGCGGGGCGCTCGCGAGGTCCGATGCGGAGGCGGGTGACATCGAGGCGATCGGCATCACCAACCAGCGCGAGAGCACGGTCGTGTGGGAGCGGGAGACGGGCAAGCCGATCCACAACGCGATCGTGTGGCAGGACACGCGCACCGACCAGCTCGTGCGCGAGCTCGCGAGGGATGAGGGACTGGATCGCCTACGCGAGCACGTTGGCCTACCGCTCTCTACCTACTTCTCCGGGCCGAAGGTGACGTGGCTGCTCGACAACGTCGGCGGCGCTCGCGAGCGTGCGGAAAACGGCGAGCTGGCGTTCGGCACGATGGACACTTGGGTGCTGTGGAATCTCACAGGGGGCGCCAAGGGTGGTGTGCACGTGACCGACGTGACCAACGCCAGCCGCACGATGCTGATGGATCTGGAGAGCCTCGACTGGCACGAGCCGAGCCTCGAGCTGATGGGGATTCCCCGCTCGATGCTGCCGGAGATCCGCTCCTCCAGCGAGGTCTACGGCGAGGCGTCCGGCACTGCTGTGGGCGGTCGCCCGATCGCCGGCATCCTCGGCGATCAGCAGTCGGCGCTGTTCGGGCAGACGTGCTTTGAGAGGGGAGAGGCCAAGAACACCTACGGCACCGGCTCATTCCTGCTGTTGAACACAGGTGAGGAGATCGCGCGCTCGCAGAAGCTCCTGACGACACTCGCCTACAAGCTTGGCGACAGCAAGCCGAAGTATGCGTTGGAGGGCTCGATCGCGGTGACGGGGGCGCTGGTCCAGTGGCTGCGCGATCGCCTGCAGCTGATCGACAGCGCCGCTGAGGTGGAGGATCTCGCGCGCACGGTCGCCGACAACGGGGGCGTGTATTTCGTACCTGCTTTCTCCGGCTTGTTTGCCCCTTACTGGCGCGATGACGCCCGCGGCGTGATCGTCGGCTTGACGGCTTACGCGAACCGCGGCCACATCGCGCGCGCGGCGCTGGAGGCGACCGCGTGGCAAAGCCGCGAGGTGGTCGACGAGGCCAACGCTGTCGCCGATGCTCCGTTCAGAGAGCTGAAGGTCGACGGCGGCATGACCGCCAACGAGCTGCTGATGCAGTTCCAGGCGGATGTGCTTGGCGTGCCCGTGGTGCGCCCGGCCGTGACCGAGACCACTGCGCTCGGCGCGGCGTTCGCCGCTGGGCTGGCGGTCGGCTTCTGGTCAGATCAGGATGAGCTGCGCGAGCGCTGGTCCGAGGACAAGCGCTGGGAGCCAGAAATGGACGAGCGCGAGCGCGAGCGCGAGTACGCCCAATGGAAGAAGGCCGTTACGCGCTCGTTCGACTGGGTGGAGCAGAGCTAACCGCGCGCAGCCGCTAGCACCGGCGAGTGCACGCCGAGCGCCTAGCCGAGATCCTCGAGCAGATCGGCGACCGTCTCCACGATGCGCGCGGCGCGGTAGGGGTAGCGCTCGGCCTCCTCGCGGGTGGTCACGCCGGTCAAGACGAGGATCGTCTCCATGCCGGCCTCGAGGCCCGAGATGATGTCGGTGTCCATGCGGTCGCCGATCATTGCGGTCGTCTCAGAGTGCGCATCGATCGCGTTCAGAGCGGAGCGCATCATCAGCGGGTTGGGCTTACCCACGAAGTACGGCTCGACGCCGGTCGCGCGGCTGATCAAAGCGGCCACCGAGCCTGTGGCAGGGAGCGGGCCGTCCACTGTCGGGCCGGTCGCATCGGGGTTGGTGGCAATGAAGCGTGCGCCCGCGGCGATCAGCCGGATGGCATGAGTGATTCGCTCAAAGGAGTACGTGCGCGTCTCTCCCAGCACCACGTAGTCCGGTGTTCGTTCGGTGAGCGTGTAGCCCGCGTCGTGTAGCGCTGTCGTCAGGCCGGCCTCGCCGATAACAAACGCCGAGCCTCCCGGTCGCTGGTCGCGCAGGAAACGGGCAGTGGCCAGCGCGGATGTCCAGATCGCCTCCTCGGGGACCTCCAAGCCGCTGGCTGCGAGGCGCGCGGCAAGATCACGCGGGGTGTAGATCGAGTTGTTCGTCAGCAGCAGGAACGGCGCGCCGATCTCGCGCAGTCGGGTGAGAAAGCGGTCAGCACCAGGGATCGGCTGCTCCTCGCGCACGAGCACGCCGTCCATGTCCATCAGCCACGAGCGGATCTCACGCTGGGTCATCAGGCGGCAAGCTTGACAGGGATTGGCCCTCGGCCCAGTGCCTCGACCATGCCTCGATCGGGCCGAGCGCGTGCAGCAGGTCCCGGCCCTGCTTGGTGAGCCGGTAGCCCGCGCCGTGCGGCTCCTCGACGATGCCCGCGTCGCGCAGCTCTCGCAGTCGTTCGTTGAGCACGCTCGAGGAGATGTGCCCGCAGCGGGCCTGCAGCTCGCGGAAGGTGGGGACGCCCTGCGTGCGCAACTCCCAAAGCACTCGCAGCGCCCAGCGCCTGCCCAGCAGGTCGAGCAGCGCCATGACCGGGCGGCCGGTCCGCGATCCGCGCGCCGGTCGACCGGGGAGGGGGGTCTCGTTTGCGTGCTTTGAAATTAGAAGCTACACTCAGTGCTTCGATTACCGAAGCGAAAGGTTAGACGATGCTTGAGACAGAGCGCCCGCCGCGGATCGCGCCGCTGGATCCGCCGTACTCCCCGCAGATCGACTCTGCGCTGCGCAAGTGGATGCCCCCAGGCAGCCAGGCGGAGCCCCTGAAGCTGTTTCGAACGCTCAATATCCACGAGCAGCTCGCCTCGCGGATGCGCCCACTCGGCGCAGGCATCCTCGGTCACGGCCTGGTGGAGCCCCGAGATCGCGAGATCGTCATCCTCCGCACCTGCGCACGCGTCGGCGCGGAGTACGAGTGGGGCGTGCATGTGGTGGCCTTCGGTGGGCCGCTCGGCCTGAGCGACGAGCAGATCGTGGCGAGCGTGGAGGGTGACTCCAGCGCTCCCGCTTGGGCTGAGCCCGACCGCGTGCTGGTCGCGTTGGCCGACGAGCTGCATGACACCGCAACAGTCTCGGACGCGCTGTGGGCCTCGCTGGCGGCGCGCTTCACCGAGGAGCAATTGATCGAGCTGATCGTGATCGGCGGCTGGTACAGGCTGATCGGCTGTCTGATCAACGCTATGGGAGTCCAGCGCGAGCCGTGGGCCGCGCGCTTCCCCTGATCCGTGCCCGCATCGACTGCTGCGGCCAAGCCTACCCGCTGGCTGAGCAGCGTTACCCTGCATGACGTGCCCTTCGCTGAGCTCACAGTGCGCCTGCAACCGCGGGCCAAGCGCAACGCGATCCTGGAGGAGCGCGATGGCGTGCTGCGTGTGAGCGTTGCTGCGGCGCCCGTTGATGGCTTGGCGAACGCTGCGCTGTGCAAGCTCTTGGCGAAGCGCGCCGGCATCGCGCGGGGACGCGTCACCGTAATCCGCGGCGAGCGCTCACGCGAGAAGGTGGTGCGTTTCGAGGACCTATCGCCGGGTGAGCTGCGCAGCGCGCTGGGCTTGGATTCAGTTGCGCAGCCACCCAGCGACTGAGCCTGAGGGCCAATGCGACTACGGGAATTAAGCCGGGCCGACTGGCCGCGCCTGCTCGAGCTCAACCAAGCCTCGGTGAGCGAGCTCAGCGAGCTCGATGAGGCACGCCTGGAGTTGGTCCTGTCGTTCGCGCACCGCAGCTTTTTGGTCGAGCACGATGACGAGGTCGTCGGTTTTGCGATTGCGATGGCGCCGGGCGCTCCCTACGACAGTGACAACTACCGCTGGTTCAGCAAGAGCTTCGAGCGGTTCCTGTACCTCGACCGGGTGGCTGTGGCCGAGTCGATGCGACGCCGCGGCATCGGCGCCCAGCTCTACGACGCGATGGAGTCCGCAGCGCAGTCGTTTGGGCGGATGGTGTGCGAGGTCAATGTCGTCCCGCGCAACGAGGCCTCATTGGCCTTCCATGCGTCCCGGGGGTATGGGGAGATCGGTCGCCTCGAACATAGTCCGGAGAAGGTTGTGGCGCTGATGAGCAAGGAGCTCCAGCCAGACCGCTGAAAGATGTTGTTTTGCTGGTGAATTCGGTCACCCGGCCATCTCGGATAGCTAGCATTCAAGCTGACTTTTCGTGCTTTAGGCACGGTAGCTGTGGGCAATAACGGGATGTGATCGCGAGTCCAGGTGGCGCAGTGGAACCGCACGACGAGCAACAGGCGCAGGTCGTTGAACGTCTGCGCGCCGCAAATGGCGCGCCGGTCAGCTTCGCGGAGCTACGCGCGATGGGGGTCGAAAATCCCGCTCTGCTCTGCTACGAGCTCGCTGCGGTGGGACTCCCGGTCGAACGCCCCCGCGAGCCCGGGAGCGGCGTTCGCGCCTTGAGCGTTCGCTTGCAGCCCTCGCCAGCCGGCGTTGCCGATGGCGCTGGGCAGTTCGACAGCCGCTGGCAGCTCGACAGCGCGCCTGCCGGTGGTGGCTGGGATTGGCGCGGACATGCCCGACTCTTGCTCGACGAACCGGTGCGTGGGAGCCGCCCGCTGGTGGCCGGTGCCCTGGTGTTGACGCTGGCGGCTGTGCTGGCAATCGTCCTCGCCCTGGGTGGTTCGAATGGCCAGAGCGCGACGCGGCTCAGCGCAGATACGGGCCATCCGCCTACGCGTATGCCCTCTATGACCTCGGTCGCGCGCTGCAGCTCGACGGCGACCCCGCTGCAGCGATCCCGATCCTGAGCGAGCGGCTGCGCATCGACAACCAGCGCGAAACGGTTCAGCAGGAGCTCGATCTCGCGCGCGCGGCGAACACGTAGTCCGCTACAGCCATCCGATCGCCGCCAGGTGCGTCACTCGGTGAGGATCGTCTTGATTACACCACCGCGAAAATGCTCTGCCAGGACCGTCGGCGCCTCGTCGATCGAGGCGATACGTGTTGCCACCTCGAGCGGGCGCAGCTGATCGCACGCCAGCAGCTCGAGCACACGCGGGATCAAAGTGCGGGCATGGGTACGACCCATGTGCAGGGTGACGTTGTGTCCGTACATCAACAAAGTCGGGATCCGCGCGCTGCGATGCAGGCTCCCGGCGCTCGAGCAGATCCCATCTGGCGCGGTGCACGAGAGCGACCGGCCGGGGTTGTCGAGGGTCATATCGATTACCAAGGGCGCGGTTGGGTGCCGCCTCAGCTCGCGCGGCTCGAGCGCCTGCATCCCGAGGCGCTCGGCTTCCGCTCGTATATGCGGGCGCGCGTCGGCAAGCACCACCCGCCGAGCACCCAGCGCTCGAGCGACCAGGCCGGTATATAGCGACACGCTACCGCTGAACATCGAGCTGCGGTCCAAGACAGACACGATCAGCACCTCCACGTCGGGGTCGCGCTCGAGCAGGCTCGGCAGGTGTGGTCCGATATGGCGATAAGCGTCACACACGTTGTCCGCCAGACCACTCGCCGCGGCTGGCTCGATCCCCTCCGGCAGCACTACAAGCATCGCGTCGGCGTACGGGACCGCGAGCTGATCAGAGAACGCCCCGCCCCAGTGGCCGCCCGCGAGCCCGAATCCATACATGGAGATCGGTGGCACGGACGTGCAGTTCCCGGTGTGCCCAGCCGTGCAGGCGGCGCACTCACCGCAGCTGATCTGGAAGGGGACGATCACCCGCTGGCCGGGTTTCACCGTGGCTACCTGCTCGCCGACGGCGATCACCTCTGCCACGCATTCGTGTCCCAAGTGAAGTGGCAGCAGCAGTTGCGTGGCACCGAGCGAGAGCGCGCAGTCCAGATCGCAGGTCGAGGCGGCGATCGGGT
>JBEKAM010000146.1:0-9609 GCA_050015915.1 Solirubrobacteraceae bacterium | reverse complement strand
TGCTCTGTGTTGCACTCCTCGGCGGCTTGGCATACGCGATGTTGCAGGCGAACCGCCTGACGCCGCATGTGCCGGCGCCAGTAGCACCAAGTAGCCCCCACCAACGAGGCATCCTGCACATCGATCGATCTCCGCGCGTACGCGACGAGAGTGCGCTCCACACAGCCCGCGAGCAGATCACTGCTTAGGCCATTGATTGCTCGAGCCGTTCGGTGACACGCGCGGCTCGAGACATTCCAACTATCAGTGATCGGGGCCCCCGGCACTCAAGCGGCCCTCGGGCCCGGCCGAAGAGATAACGTGCGGACCGCTAACAGCGAACCAAGCGCGCAGCCAGCCCGCGACGCTGGCTCGATGACTGCTGGCACCGCCTCCCACGGCGAGGTGGCCGCCGTACGCGTGGCGCGACAGCCGATCCTCGACCGTGAGGCGCGCCTGGTTGGCTATGAGCTGCTGTTCCGCGCACCTGAGGCAGACAGCGCCGGCGTGTTCGACCACCGCGAGGCGACCGCCACGGTGATCCTCGACGGGCTGCTCGACGTCGGCCTCTCAGACCTCGTCGGCGAGGGGCTCGCGTATGTGAACGTTTCGCGCGACTTCTTGCTCAGCGTGCGCCCGCTGCCGCTACCGGCCCAGCGCGTGGTGCTCGAGCTGCTCGAGCAAGAGCTCGTCGACGATGAGCTGTTCGCGGTACTCGACGAACTGATCGCGCAGGGCTTCACGATCGCGCTCGATGCATTCCGACTCAACGCCGAGACCGAACAGCTGCTTGCTTATGCGCGCATCGTCAAGATCAACGTGCTCGAGCACACCGGCCAGGCCCTCGAGGATCTGCTCGCACGCTTGCGTGAACACCGTCCAGCGCTCATGCTGGTTGCCGAGAAGGTCGAGGCACGCGAGGATTTCGAGCACTGTCGCGAGCTCGGGTTCGACGCCTTCCAGGGCTACTTCTTCGCCAAGCCGGCTCGCGTACGCCAGCAGCGCCTGCCCTCCCAGGGAATGGCTGCGCTGGGCGCAATGGCCGACCTCAGCGCCACCGAGGACTTCGATGAGCTCAACCGCATCATCACCCGCGACGTCGGCCTGAGCATGCGGCTGCTGCGCTACGCCAACTCGGCATACCTGGCGTTGCCCCGACGCGTCGGCTCCGTCCAGGAAGGCCTTGCCTGGCTCGGAGCGATCACCGTTCGCCGCTTTGCGCTGATGGCAGCGCTCGCCAGTGCGCGTGATGTGCCCGACGTGCTGCTCGGTACAGCGCTCGTGCGCGCGAACATGTGCCAGATGGCTTCCGGCGCCGGCGAAGGCACCATGGGCGACTCGTACTTCACGGTCGGCCTGTTCTCCGTCGCCGATGCGCTCGCCAACGCACCCATGGCCGACGTAATCGAGCAGCTCCCGTTCCGTGAGGACATCGCCGCCGCGCTCCTACACGGAAGCGGCGAGCTCGGCGAGACACTCAGCGAAGTCATCGCCTACCAGCGCGGCGACTTCGATGCCGCCGCAGAGCTGATCCGTCGCCATCCCAACATCGAGCAGATCTACCGCGAGGCGACCGTCTGGGCAGACCTCAGCATCCGCGGCCTCATCTAGCAGCGGGCGCGCGCTCACCCGGCGGTCGTCGACTCCCCCAGCTCGATACCCATGAACAGACCCTCGAGGTTCAGCAGGATGATCAGCCGATCGTCAACTTTGGCGATCGTGTCGATGAAGTCGCCGCCAGCGCCAGGGACGCTCTCGAGCTCGTCCACCGCGACCGTGCGCACCTCGTCGACTTCGTCGACGATCACGCCCGCGATGCCTGCTTCGGTTTCGACGATCACGATCTTTGCGTTGCTGCTCGACTCCGAGGCGAGTCCCAGCCGCGCACCGAGATCGAAAACCGGGACGACCTTGCCGCGCAAGCTGATCACACCGCGTATCCACGCCGACTCGGAGGCCACGGCCCGCGGCTCGGTGTAACGCACGATCTCCTGTACCTGCGTGATCGGTAGCGCGTACTCCTCCTCGCCCAACGAGAACACCACGAGCTGGCGCGTGACCTCGGCGCCGGCGGAGGCCGCGGAGGTTGTTGGTTGCTGTTGTGCACGCGTGCTCATGCCAGTGCCCTGCTGATCGCATCGAGTACGCGATCCGGCTGGAACGGCTTCACGACGAAGTCCTTCGCGCCGGCACGAATCGCCTCGAGCACCTTGTCTTCAGCGCCCAGCGCCGAGCACATGATCACCTTGGCGGCGGGGTCGGCAGCGAGAATTTCCCGCAACGCGTGCAGTCCGTCCGCTTCGGGCATCGTGATGTCCAAGGTGGTGAGGTCGGGGTGAACCTCTTGGAAGCGCACAACTGCCTCGTTGCCGTTCGCGCCTTCCCCGACGACCTCATGGCCGCCCTTCGTGAGCGCATCACCTAGGACCTTCCGCATAAATGCGGCGTCGTCCACTACGAGAATTCGGGCCATTCTAGATTCCTCCTGTTTGGGACGCGAAGTCAGCGGGATCCACATCGAGCACGTGCTCTATGCGCATCGCCCACTCTGTTTGGTCGATCAGAAACAGCTGGCCGGTGGCGAACCGCTGGCCATTTACACAGAGGTCGATGGGATCCTCCAAGGTGCTATTGAGCTCGATTACCGATCCAAGCCTTGGTTCGGACAGCTGCTCGAGGCTCATCGTCGTGCGTCCAAGCTCAGCTGCGACGCGTACGTTTACATCACGCAACATGAAGGAGATCCGCGAGTCGCGATCGTCGTTTCCGTCGTCGTGATCGCTCGTCTCCTCTTCGGCGGCCCCCTCATCGAGCGCCCGCGCCATGCGCACGACGAATGCGTTTGGAATCAGCTGTATCAGCCGACAGGACTCACCGAGCATCGTGAACGGCGCGAATGTCACGTATGGCGTCTGCGGGTAAATGCCGTCCGCCTCCTGCACCTCTGTGAGCACACGCGTCGTCGGCACGGAGATGTCAACCGGATAGCCGAGCGCGGCCGCCAGGGCACCGGCGCTCCCGGCCATCATCTGGTTCATCGCCTCGCCGAGCGCAGACATCTCGATTTCGTCGAGCTCCTGGTCGCTGTCCTCAGTGGGCGGCTCCATCATCATCATCGCCGCCGCGAGCCGCCGCGCGCCCAGCCGCGTGATCGCAAACACGTTGCCGCCGCTGACACCTTCGGTGTAGGACACATCCGCCGCGATGATCGGGTAGGCCATCGACTCCAGCGCAGCGAGGCTCGAGGCGACGATCGCCACCTGGCCTTTTTCGACCGTGTCCATGCACAGCGAGGACATCACGCCCGCAACCACCTCTGCAGTCGTATCTCCCAGCGTGATCAGCGCCTCGTCGGTGTTCATCTTCCGCCCCCAACCCGATCGACGATCTGCACCGCGCGGCGCTTACCGCTGAGACCGGGACGCACACGGTGCAGACGACTGTCACCGGCGATGATGCAGGCGCTGCCGGCCGTACCGAGCTTGACCACATCACCCTCGCTCAGCGCTAGCACCTGGGCGAGCGTCAAGCCCGTCTCACCGGCCTCGGCTCGCACCTCGAGCTTTACCGACCCGAGCACGCTGCGCATCGCCTCAGCCTCCTCAGCCGAGTCCTCATCGTCCGAAGCGTGGGCTGTGGCACCCAGGCTCTTCGTGGCGCACTTCATAGCCACGTGTGGCACGATCAGCGAGATCGTCGAGGAAGCGCTCTCATCGCGAGCCTCGATCGTGAGTTCCACTGTCGACTCGTTCGTAGGCAGCAACTCGAGGGTTTTTTCGCGCGACTCGAAGTCGACGAGGCTCAACCGGAGCCCCAGCAGTCCACGCCAGACGCTCGACAGTGGCGCCAGCAGCCCTTCGAAGACGCCGCGTGCGAGCATCAGGTCGATCTCTGTCAGTCTCCGCGAGGGCTGCGTTTCGGTGAAGCTACCGCCCAGCAGGCGCTCGATCATTCGCAGCACCAAAGACTCTTCCACGCACATCAGCACCTTGGCGTCACCCGGCGTGCACTTGGCAACGCCGATCACCGACGGCTGCGGTAGGTCACCCACCGCACCTCCCCACGCCAGCTGCGAGGAGTTGATGACCTCGAGCTCTACTGTTGTCAGGAGCTCGTTGGAGAGGCGTGATGCCGCGTCAAGGCAGTAGGTCGTGTGTGCCCGCTCGAA
Organism: Solirubrobacteraceae bacterium; assembly: GCA_050015915.1. Classification (GTDB taxonomy): domain Bacteria; phylum Actinomycetota; class Thermoleophilia; order Solirubrobacterales; family Solirubrobacteraceae; genus Palsa-744. The sequence goes on along the minus strand of JBEKAM010000146.1, from coordinate 5,462 downwards.
GCGCCGCTGTTCGGCGAGGCTGAGCATCATCGGACGACCGAAGTTGATTTTGCGAATCGAGCGCGCGCGACGCCCTGGCGCAGCGGTCCCGTCGGGCAGGTTGCCCTCCTCAGCCGCTGCAAATAGCTGGGCGATCGCGTCAGCGGAGAGAACGTCGGTCATCGCGTTACCCGCACTCCCTTGGCATTGGGGAAGAGCTCAACTTCAACCGCCCCAGGTTCCTTGACGGTGATAACACCCGTGTCTACGTACGCTCGCACGGTGCGCCCCTTGTTGCCGCCGGTGGCCGCCGCGCGCACCTTCACTCCCGCGCTCGTGAGTGCCTGACGCGCTGCCTCCTCGTTGCGTCTACCTACATCGAGTGTCGAGGCTGTTTTGAGCGCGAACATCTGCGCGCCGCCGACGAGCACCGCCTCGATCATGGGGCGCCGCGCCCCGAGCGATGTCATTTGCTCGATCAGTGCCGGGATCGCGCGGTCGGCGAACTTGCCCACCATCGCGTCTGGGTTGCCTTCGGAGGAGGGCAGCACGATATGCGCGAGCCCGAGAAGCGAGCGCGAGGGTTCGAAGAGCACCAGGCCGATGCACGAGCCCAAGCCGATCGACGCGAGCACGTGCCCAGGGGTTCGCGAGACCGAGAACTCGCCCATCCGCACCATCGTCTCTGCGCCCTCGCTGGTCACACTTCGAGCCCAAGTCGGGAAAGGATCTCGTTGACACCGTCTTTGCCGGGGGCGAGCATGAACGACAGCGAGCACTCCGCGCCCTCGACCATCAGTTGGGAGTCCAGCAGCAGCGCGATGTCCGTGTCGGCTGCCTCTACCGCAAGCACCGAGGAGACGATCGCCGCGAGCATGTCGGTGGTGGTTTCCGGCGGGCACGGTTCCAGCGCGAGCGATGTCATCGTGGTGAGCGCACCGATGTAGGCCGAGCCGAGGATGTTGCCGATCTCGGCGAGTGCGGAGATCCCAACGGGGGTGTTGACGTCAACACCGAGCAGATCGCATAGCACGGCCGCGTCATCCGGGGCGAACAGCAACAGTGCGATCGCGTCGAGGTCGCCGATCAGCGGCAGCACGACCGCGGTCACTTCAGCATCGGCCGGTCCCGCGGCGTCGACCGCGTCGGCGAGGGGCAGCGCGAGAGCCGTCGGCACCGATATGTCGACTGGACGCCCGAGCATGCTCGAAAGAGCGGTTGCGGCAGTTCCCGAGCCGATGTTCGCGAGCTCACGAAGCGCGTCGAGGTGCACCTCAGGGAAAGACTCTGGCATTTCGTGGCCTCCTTACGCGGCCGCCGCAACCGCGGCGACCTCATTTTTCACAGTTGCGGTCAGCGCATCGCAATCGAGCACGAGGGCAATCTGGCCACTTGAAAGAACAGCGCCACCGGATAGCGCCGCGTGAGCGCCAACGCCGTCCGGCAGCGGGCGGGTAACGAGTTCGCGCTGGCCCACGAGATGATCGACCGCCAACACCACGCGGCGATCGGAGCCGCGCACCACCACCCCGTAGGAGGCATCCGTAGCCTCGCCGTAGCCGAGCGAGCCGGCAAGGTCGAGGACCGGCAGGACCTCCTCGCGCAGTACCAGCATCCGCTTGCCACCCACGCGACGCACCGGGTAGTCCTCGAGCTTGACCGTCATCTGCACACGGTCCAGCTGCACCACGAACGGCTGGCCCCGGGCCTCGACGAGCAGCGTGGAGACGATCGCAAGTGTCAGCGGCAACCTGATGTTCGTCGTCGTTCCACCACCGAGCTCCGACTGTACGAACACCTCCCCGCCAAGGCCACGAATCGTTGTGCGCACCGCATCGAGACCCACCCCGCGACCGGATATGTCACTCATTTCCTCGGCGGTGGAGAAGCCCGCGGAGAAGAGCAGCTCGATCGCCTGCGCCAGGTCGACGGACTCGGCCGCGTCGGCGGTCATCAGACCGCGCTCGACCGCCTTGCGGGCAACTCGCTCCGGGTCGATCCCACGACCGTCGTCGCGCACCGAGATCAGAACGCTACCGCCGGTGTGATGGGCTGCGATCTCAAGCGTTCCCGTCGCCGGCTTGCCCGCTGCCTCGCGCTCCTCGACGGGCTCGAGCCCATGGTCAAGCGAGTTGCGCACGAGGTGCACAAGCGGGTCGCCCAGCTGGTCCACGACGGTGCGATCGAGCTCGGTGTCAGACCCTGACAACAACAGGTCGACCTTCTTGCCGAGCTTGCCCGAAAGGTCGCGCACCAGCCTGGGGAAGCGCAGGAACACGGCCTCCACGGGGATCATCCTCACCTGCATCACCATCGTCTGCAGCGCCTGCGAGCTGCGCGTGAGGTCGTTCATCGCGTCCTGCAAGCCGGGCACGTCAGCGTGACCGAGAAGCGATTCCACGTGCGTGCGGTCGACGACCAGCTCGCCCATCATGTGCATCAGCTGATCGAGACGCTCGGCGTCGACGCGTACGCTGCTCGTCGCGTGCGTCGTCTTGCGATCGGGCGCGGCGCTGGCGGCCACTGGCGCTGGAGCTGATTTCGATGGCTCGCTCGCGCTCGGCACGTCCGGCCCATCCGGAGCGTCAGGCGTGTCCGGGTCGGCTGAGGCTACCTCGGCGTCGCCGGCAGCCGGCAACTCGGGCTCCTCGGCGGCTGCGGCTGCGCCTGCTTCACCCGGCTGGGTGAACGTCACCTCGGCGACGTCAGGCACCGCGCGAAGATCGACCGCGATCGCCTCGTCCTCGTCATCGCTTGCGAGCCACACCTCGATCGTCCGGCCGTCGAAGTGCTCGACGTCGCCCTCCGCCGGCAGCGAGGCCAGGACCGCTCCGTGATCGGCGACGGCCGTAAGCACCATCAGCGCCCGCACCGACGGCATCAGCGTGGCGTCATCCAGACGCACGACGGTGTGGATGACAGACCGGCCCTCAGCCGCCGCCTGCAGCTCGCCGGGATCGGGGCGCTCGAGCACCTCCACCCCATCGGACTCGCTTTGAGTGCGCACGAGCCCCTCCAGACGCGCGACCAGCGGCGCCTCGTCGAGCGTCTCCACGCCTTCGGTGTCGATCGCCTCGAACGTCGCGCTGAGCGCGTCGAGGCATTCCAGCAGGACATCGATAGCTTCGCGATCGAGGCCGCCGCGGCGTACACGCAGTACCTCGAAAAGGTCCTCCATCGCATGCGTGAGCGCGGCGATGCGCTCGAAGCCCATTGTCGCGCTCATGCCCTTCAGCGAGTGCGCGATGCGGAAGATGTCGCCGATCGTCGACGCATCGTCGGGGACCTCCTCGACGCGCACGACGGCCAGGTTCAGCTCCTGGAGATGTTCGCGGCTCTCGGCGAGGAACATCGGGAGGTACTCGTTGATGTCCATCATGCCTTCCGATAGATGAATGGTTGGGTTGGCGTCAGGCCCAACTCGCCGATCGAGCTGACGCGCTCGGTCGATCCGACGATCAGAAAGCCGCCGCTGCGAAGCGAGGAGGCAAGCCGGCGGTGCAGCTCGTCGCGGACGTCCTCCTTGAAGTAGATAACGACGTTGCGACAGAGCACCAGGTCATATGACCCGACGGGGACTTTCATCGAGAGCAGGTCCGCTCCTTCGAAGGTGATGACCTTGCGTAGCTCGCGCTTTGCCTGCCAGCCCTCGTCGGTTTGCTCGAACCAGCGGCTGAGGGACGCCGGCGGAGCGGTGCGCACATCATCTTGGGAGAACACGCCCGCACGTGCGCGCTCGAGCATCCGCGGGTCGATGTCGGTTCCCTTGATCTCCACCTTCGCCTTGGGGGCGCACTCGAGACAGACCGCGGCGAGCGTGTAGCACTCGGCGCCGTAGGAGCAGCCGGCGCTCCAGATCCTGATATGACCGCTGGCCGCGAGCTGCGGGATCACCTTGCTGCCGAGCGCAGTCCACTGCTCTGGGTTGCGCCACAGCTGCGAGACGTTGATCGTCACGCGATCGAGGAAGCGCTCGAGCTCCTCCGGATCGCGCTTGAGCAGCACCAGATAGTCGCTGAGCGAGGGGATCCCCAGTCGCTCGGAGAAGCTGCGCAGCCGGCGCTCCATCTGACCGCGCTTGTACTGCAGGAGATCGAGATGAGCGAGGCTGCGTACTCCTTCGCAGAAGAAGATGTAGTCATCGACGTCCTCCTTGCGCGACGGGATCCGCGGCGTCACGGGCGGCGCGACAGGCGGCGACAGTGCCCCCGCTCCCACTGCTACTCCCGTCGAGGGCCGTGCAGTCGAGCTCATCTCGCCACCTCCCTGGAGATCGCCTCGGGCAGCTTGCCCAGGTCGAATACACCGTCGGCGAGTCCGGCCTCGACGATCGCACGGGGCATTCCGTACACCGTGCAACTCGACTCGGCCTCCGCAAGTATGCGTCCGCCCTGGCGACGCACGTCGTGCGCGCCTTCCAGGCCGTCCTTGCCCATGCCGGTGAGCACCACCAGCAGCACGTTGCGCCCAAACACTCGTGCGACGTCTGAGATCGTCAGATCCGCGCGGGGGCGCAATGCCCCAACCGGCGGCTCATCACCGAGCGTGGCGGTGTGGTCGGCGAGGATGTGCAGGTGATGGCCGCCAGGAGCGATCAGCATCGTCCCGGGCTCGAGCCTGTCGCCGGGTCGCGCCTCGCGCACGTGTAAAGGTGACGCTTTGTCGAGCCGCGCGGCAAGCGAGCCCGTGAACCCAGGCGGCATGTGCTGCACAATCATCGAGCCGACACCGAGCGGTGATGGGAGCTTTGGGATCAGCTCCGTGAGGGCCTGGGGGCCGCCTGTCGAGCAGGCGATGACGACGACTCGCGATGACTTGCCGGCACGCCCCGGCTTCGTTCGCGCGGCTGCCTGTTGCACGCTTGCGGTCGGACGCCTGCGCTTGGAGGAGGCAGCCAGTTTGACCTTGGCGCCGAGATCGGCGATGAACTCATCGAGGCTCTCGCCCGCAGCGGGCTTCTCGACGAGCTCCACCGCCCCCTCGGCCAGCGCATCGACCGCATATGCGCCATGCGCTGGCGAGAAGGCCGAGACGACGACCACCGACACCGGTAGGTCGGTCTTCTGCAGCCCGCGCAGCACGCCGATCCCGTCGAGGCCGGGCATCGTCAGGTCCAGCGTCAGCACGTCGGGGCGCAGCTCCAGGCACGCCTTCAGCGCCTGATCGCCGTCGTTGGCGCTGCCGAGTACGTTGAAGCCGTGCTGTTTGAGCGCGTCCGTGATCAGGCGGCGCATGAACGCGGAGTCATCAGCGACGAGCACCCGCACCGGTGCCGGCGCGCTCACCGCGTGGTCCGTCGGTCAGCGAGCTCGATTCCCGAGAACAGGCTCTCGAGGTTCAGCAGGATGATCAGCCGGTCCTCGACTTTTGCGATCGTGTCAATGAAGTCGCCGCCACCGCCTGGAGCGTCCTCGAGCTGATTGGCCTCGACGGTGCGCACTTCCTCAACCGCGTCGACGATCACACCGGCAATGCCGGCCTCG
>JBEKAM010000145.1:0-9653 GCA_050015915.1 Solirubrobacteraceae bacterium | reverse complement strand
GTTGCGCAAGGAGCTCGCGTGGCTGCGGCGTGGTCCGCCGGCGCGGTCCCCCAAGCCCCAGTTCCGCATTTAGGGCGCCAACGCGTTGATCGCTGACGAGCCACAGCCTCGCGACCGCGCGGAGCTACTGCGCTTTGCAACATCGCGCCTGGGCGACAAAGTGCTGGACGCCATCGATGTATCGCTGACGCTCGGCGCCAGAGACCTGCTGCGCGATGTGACATGGCCCCTGGGCCCTGGCGATCGTGTGGCGATCGTCGGCGTAAACGGCTCTGGCAAGACCTCGCTGATCAAGCTACTTGCCGGCGAGATCGAGCCGACCGCAGGCAAGGTTCGTCGCGGCGCGACCGTCAGGCTCGCTCATCTCTCGCAGAACACGGTTGAGATCCCGGGGCACCTGCGCGTGCTCGAGTCGCTGGAAGAGGTGCGCTCCAACGCGATCCTCGGCGACGGACAGGAGATCACCGCGGCGATGCTATGTGAGCGCTTTGGCTTTCGCGGCGATAAGGCGCGCACGCTGGTCGACGATCTCTCCGGTGGCGAGCGCCGGCGCCTGGCGCTGATGCGGCTGCTCATGGGTGAGCCGAACGTACTGTTGCTGGACGAGCCAACAAACGACCTCGACCTCGACACGCTCACAGCACTCGAGGATCTGCTCGACGGCTGGCCGGGCACGCTTGTGGTGGTAAGCCACGACCGCTACTTCGTCGAACGGGTGTGCGACAACGTGTATGCGCTCACCAGCCAAGGCAATATCCGCCACCTGCCACGCGGGATCGACCAGTACATCGAGGAGCGCCTTAGCGCCGAGCAGCCGCAGCCCGCGCGCTCCACGCAAGCCCTCAAGGCCCCGCCGGCCGGGGCTCAGATCCGAGCCGCACGCAAGCAAACGCAACGCTCCGAGCGCGAGCTCACGCGACTGGAACGCGCGGTTGAGCGCCTCGCCAAGCAGGAGCAAGCGCTCAACGAGCGGATGATGGCAGCCGCCAGCGACCACACACAACTCGCTGAACTGCAATCCGAACTCCAACTAATCCAAAACGAACGCAGCCAGCTGGAGACGTCGTGGCTCGAGCTTTCAGAGTCGCTCGAGGGTTGAGCTGCTGGCTCAGCTGACGTTGACGGTTACAGCGCCGTCCAGCCGGGCGGCGGACTCGGGGTCGTGCGAAGGCAGATATATGGTCGGGTGCGCTACGCAGTGAGCGAGGATTGTCTCCAGCGTGGCGACGTGCACCTTCGGATCCGGTCCGATCGCGTCCGCTCGCCGCGCTTGTAGCTGCTCGAGCGTGTCGGTGGCGTCGCCGGCAAGCATCACGTGGCGGCCCGCGTCATCGACGCAGAACACAGAGATATGTCCGGGGGTGTGCCCCGGTGTGGGCACCGCGACGATCCGTCCGTCCTCGCTGAGCGCACGGCTGCGCGCGAAGGCACCGAACGGTCCGCCGTCGAGCGTAAACGGCTGTGGCGCGAAACCTTGGGGCAGCGGCTGGCGCAGCACACGCCGCATCACCGCCGGGAACGCGCCGTGCAGGAAGCGCAGCTCAGCGTCGTGTACGCGCACGGGCGCGTGTACGTGCACCAAGCCATCGACGTGATCGCCGTGATGGTGGGTGAGTACCACCTCAGCGATGTCATCCAGCGACAGCCCAGCCGCCGCGAACGCTGCCGGCAGCTCCTGCTCGCGCGTGAGCTCGAAGCGCGCGAACGGCACGTTGCGTACGGTCGCGACCTCGCCGCTATCGATCAGCAGCAGACGCCCTTCGTGCTCGATCGCCCAGCAGTGGATCGGCAGCGGCTCCGACCAGGTGCCCGGCAGAAACAAGTCCAGCTGGCGCCTTACGCCAGGACGGGGAAACAGGAACGCGTGCTTGACGCGCACTGAGCCTGTTCTGAGGGCGTGGATTCGCATGCTTGCAGGCGACCCTACAGGGCTCGCCAGCGAGGATGCTCAGGCGGCTCGCGGCTCAGGCGGGACCGGGGGTGGCGTCACACCCATACAGATGCTCACGCAGCTGGTCACAGCTCTCCGCCGACCAGCGCTCGCTCGTCTCCAGAGCATCGATCAGCTCCTCCGCCGTGCGTACCAGCTGCTGGCTCTCAGGCTCGCCGAACAGCAGCGCATCTGCAGCTTCAAGCAGCTGTTCGCGCTCCTTTGCGTGCAGCTTGGTCGAGCCCTGGTGGTCGATCGTTTCCAGCAATGACGTGTAGTGGGCGCCGCGTGCGGTCATCGGCTCAGCTGTGGTCATCATCGCCCCAGCTTAGCCGCCCATGACGAGCCTTGCCGAGTAGCATCGTGGCGCATGAGCGGCGCCACGTGGAGTGAATCGTTTGGTGGCGGCGCACAATCCTCGATGAGCGTCTACGAGTCGGTGATGGTGCCGCGCATCTTCACGCCGTGGGCTGAGCTGCTGCTCGACGAGCTCCAGCTGACAGCCGGCGAGGCTGTCCTGGATGTGGCCTGCGGGCCCGGATCGGTGGCGCGCCTGGCGGCGAAGCGGGTTGGCCCGTCGGGAAGCGTTACGGGCTGCGACCTCAGCCCGGCGATGCTCGAGATCGCCGCAGCCAAGCCCGCTGTGACCGCTGGTGGCACGATCACATACCTCGAGGCTCCAGCGGATCGCATGCCCGTCGCCGACGGGGGGTTCGACGTCGTCAGCTGCCAGCAGGGGCTGCAGTTCGTACCCAACCGACCAGCGGCCTTGGCTGAGATGCGGCGGGCGCTGCGCCCAGGTGGACGGCTGGGAGTGGCGGTGTGGGGGGAGATCGAGCGCTGCCCGCCGATGTGCGCGCTTGGCGATGCGTTGGAAGCGGTGCTCGGCGCCGAGCTCGCCGAGCGCTTCCGCGGCGGCCCGTGGGGCTTCCCTGACGGCGGGCAGCTCGGGGCGCTGATCGAGCAGGCTGGCTTTGACGAGGTCCGCGTATCGCAGCAAGCACTGCCTGTCAGCTTCGAGGGTGGCGCAGCGCAACTCCTATCCACGCTCGTGCCCACCCCGATCGCCGCGGCGATCGATCTGCTCTCCGACGAGCAGCGCCAACAACTCATCGACACCGTCACACGAACGCTTGGCGAGGGTGCGATCGTCTCGCAGCTCGAGTCGAACATCGCGCTCGCGCGAGCACACAACCCCTGAGGGCACGTACAGCGCAAGTCGCGTCGCACCTTTCAGAGTTTGTGGCTCTGCGTCTTTCCCGCGGCGTTGGCCTGAGCATTGGTCTGCGCGAGGCTCGAACCCCTGATTCCGAAGTAGGCCCCCACAAGCGCTGCGATGACACCGGAGACGGCACCCACCGCGGTAGTTACTTCGGCCGCCGTCTTGTAGTGGATGACAGCCACGACGAACACCAGGACGATCGCGATCAAGCCAGCGATCACCACCGTCGCACCCCACGCCCATTCGCGCTTCTGCGCCGCCTGTGGCGGTGCTTCCGGCGTTGCCGACGGTTCCGCCGTGCCAGCAACCGTGGGCTTCGGCGGGGGGCCGAGGTCACCAGCCGTAGCGGCAACCGGCGCTGGCGCCCCACCAACACTCGGTGGAGCTGGGCTGCGCCCCGCCGTTGTTTCGGATGAGCCGATTGGAACCTCATCAGCGGCGCTCGTCATGATGGTCCCCTTCCGGTCGATGGCGCCTGCTCAGGATGAATAGTTGCGGCTGACGCGATAACTGTAAAGGCTGGCGCAACGTAATGCGCATTATTCCATGAATCAGATTGCAGCGGCGGTAAATAAAAGGTTGTAAATAACTTGACTCCGCCTGAGATCTGGGGTATGACTCAACGCCTTGGCGGTCGGTGACGTGAAATAGCAGCATCACACTTACCATGGGCGGGGGCCTCCATGGAGGCCGGTGGAGGTACAGCGAAGGATGCAGCGCCTGCAAGGCAGCATTCTGCAACCCTCGGGAGAGGCACTTTCGGGCGTTGATCTCGTGCTGGTCACCTGGTCTCCCGGAGACGAGGACGGCGTTCAGCTACTGCGCACCACCAGCGACCCGCAGGGACGCTACGAGCTCCACTACGACCCTGCCTCCTGTCGCGAGCGGCTGACATTGTGGGCACTGGACACGGCTGGCCTAGCGATCGCCGCCGTCGCTGTAAGCGAGGCGGTCGCGGGGGAACTCGATATCACCGTCGCAGCGGGCGCCACCGAGGAAGCTCCCACGAAGTGCACCGTGTCAACACAACAGCCGACACAGACACCGACGGCTGGGGATGGCGGCCAGTTGGTGGTGAATGGGCACGTTACATGGTCCGACGATGCACCCGTGGTAGGGATCGTGGTCCGCGCGTTTACCAAGGGGATGCGCGAAGAAACGCCGCTTGGACCGTATGCGCCGGGCTTCACACAGGAGACCACGACCGACTCCCACGGCTTCTACGAAATCCCTTACACGAGTCAGCAGCTCGCTGCCAGTGGTAATAAATCTGCGAACCTCGTTGTCAGCGCGCTGGACTCAGCGGGCGCCACCATTGAGAGCTCTTCGACTTGGTTCGATGCTCCAGCGAGCGCAACCGTCAATCTGACGCTCGCCGGCGCGGTCGCCGGCCAACCGACTGAGTACGAGCGCCTGGTGTCACTCGTGTCCCCGCTGTTGACCCCTGCGGCCGCGAACATCTCATCGCTCGAGGGATCCGATCTCGACTTCATCGTCGGCGAGACAGGAGCCAGCAGAACGCTAGTCGGCTGCCTGTTGTCAGCTGCCAGCTTGCACAGGGAAATCACCGAAGTCCCCGTGGCGGCGTTCTATGCAATTACGCGCGAAGGCTTGCCAGGAAACTGGGCAGGGCTCGTTCAGGCCGGGGCCGCGAGCATCGACAAGGCGCTGCTGACCGCAGCCCACGACGGTATCGCTCCCGCCGATCTCGGCGCAACCGCCACCCCGCTGGCCATCCAGATCTCCCAGCTCGCCATCCAGCGGGTGCTCGATCCCAGCGCCACCGACACGCCGACGCCCCTCTCTGCGCTACTCGGCGCATCGGGCCTCTCCCCCGCGCAGCAGCGTGGGCTCGTGAGCCTCGCCACGAGCCCGAACAGCACGCCGCAGGAATTCTGGCCATCGCTCTCCAAACAGCCGGGGTTCGAGCAGGCTTCCGTCGAACGTCTCCAGCTCACCTTCCAGCTGGGGTTGCTGAGCGGCAACCACATCCCGCTCGTACATACGATTCTCAACGAGGGGTCCGTCACCTCAACCGCCGATCTGATCGGCCTCGACGACACACAGTGGCGCGAACTGCTCGCGAAGAGCGTCGACGGCCAGCGTGTCGGCGTTCCCGCGGAAGCTCCCGGATCCACACCCGCCGAACAAGAAGCCAACTACATAGAAGGGATCAAAGCCACCCTCCAGGCGGCACTCCCCAACGAGACGATCGCCCACCAAATCGCCACCAACGCGATACCCATCCGCGAAGCGGACAGCCGCGAGGCGATTACCCAGTTCTTCGCCAACGCCCACGACTTCGACATTCGCACCACGCGGATCAGCGCCTACGTAGCAGACCACGCCGCCGAGGTCTTCGAGGGAATCTCGCCAGAGACGCAGACCGCCGCCGTCAGCGAGCTCCAGCGTGTGCAGCGCGCGTTTCAGATCAGCGTCAGCTCCGAGACGATGGTCGCGCTCCTGAATGCCGAACTCGACGCAGCCCATCTGGTAGCCGATATACCGCCCCAGAGCTTTCTCGACCGCTTCGCCTCCACCCTCGGGGGCACCGAACCCGCGGAAGCGATCTACCGTCGGGCGGCGTTTATCAACAGCCGCACCGTAAGCCAGATCGCACAGCTCAACGAGGTGGTCAACGGCGCCTGGCCCAATGGGCTCGCCGCAGGGAGGTTCGGTGGCGGCTCGGACACAACCAAGGAACAGATCCTCAAGCAGTACCCCGACTACGCCGAGTTGTTCGGCGCGCTCGACCCATGTGAATGCGAAGAATGCACGTCGGTGCTCAGCCCGGCAGCGTACCTCGTAGACATCCTGCAGTTCCTGCGCAACTCCACCCCCAATAGCGCCGGCAACACCCCGCTCGACGTGCTCATCGGCAATGGCCCCTCGCTGCCCGGACGACGCCCCGACCTCGCCTACTTGAAGCTCACATGTGAGAACACCAACACCGAGCTCCCGTACATCGACCTCGTCAACGAGGTGCTCGAGAACTACATCCTCTTCAACGGGCCAACTCTGCAGGCCGCCCACAACACCGGCGATGTAACCACCCCGGAACTCGACGCCAGCCCGCAGTACACGATCGAAGGCGCCATCAGCGAGAGAAAAGAAGGCCCCTACTACAAGCTCGCTCGCGCCGTCTATCCCTTCACGCTGCCCTACAACCTGCCGATTGCCGTCGCCCGAACCTACCTGCAATCGCTTGAGTGCAGCCGCCGCGAGATCCTCGAAGCGTTCCAGACCAATCCAACGGCGGCAACGGCGGCCGTCGATGCGGAGTACCTGGAACTCGATCCCCGGCTCTATGAAGTGCTCACCACCAGCACGCTCGCCGGCCAGGCTGCAACGCCGCCGGCGCTCGCCCAGCTGTATGGGTATGACCCCTCGGATGCAAGCTGGCAAACCTCGCTGGCGAGCGTACCTGCCTTCCTGCAGCGAACCGGCATCGAAGCCAACGACCTGGTCGAGCTGCTGCAGACACGCTTCGTCAACCCCGACTACCCGACCGGCCCCGACCAGACCTTCTTTACCCGTCTGCCAATCGGCTACCCAACGCTGATGACACTCGTCCAGGACCAGTTCGCGACCACTGACGCGGCGATCCTCGACGCGCTTGGCGATGCGATCTCGCTGTCTGAAATCGAAGCGTGGTGGAAACGCAACGAAAACATCGGCCAGATAGTCGTCATCGCCAGCCCCGAAGGCAACTGCGAGCTCGAACGGGCCACCCTCGCGCAGCTCGCCGACCAGAGCGCCCCCAGCGAAGCCGACCTCGACAGAATGCAGAGCTTCATCCGCCTGTGGCGGGTCCTCGGCTGGAGCATGAGCGACCTCGACCGAGCGATCACAACGTTCAGCGAAACCTCCATCTCAGCAGCGCTCATCCACAAGCTTGCCGTGGTTGAGCGCCTGCAGGCGGCGCTCAATCCCTCGTGCCTGCAGGTGTTGTTCGCGCTGTGGGGACCGCTGGAAACCAAAGGCACGGACTCGCTCTACCGGCAGCTGTTCCTCAGCGCCGCATCGCCGCCCCAGGATCCACAGTTCGCGATGAGCGCCAACGGCGCGGTCCTGCAGGAAGCAAACGTGGCGATCTCCGAACACATTCCGGCGCTGTTGGCCGCGCTGGGCGTCGGCGCGGGCGACCTGGCGCTGATCTGCGAAGCGGCTGGACTGAACGACAGGCTGGCCGGCTCCTCAGCCGGAACGCCGCTGCCACCGGAAGCACAGCTGAGCCTGCTCAACGTATCCGCGATGTACCGCTACGCGGCCCTCGCCCAGGCACTGGAACTCAGCGTGAGCGACCTCATCGCCCTGCGGACGCTCGCCGGCCCGGGCCTCGACCCGTTCGCATCACCCGACGCGGCCGGCGAATTCGTGACTCTCGCCCAGCATGTGCAGCAGTCGGGCTTCACGGTCGCGCAACTCGCCTACCTGTACGAGAACGCGTCCGTACCCCCCACCGGCCTGGCCCCACAGCTGACCACGCTGCTCGTATTCGCCCAGACGCTCCGCGACGGGCTCACCCAGATCGCCGCCCAGTGCGCAATTGCACCGGACCCCAAGGGCAGCTTGACCGCCTCGACCGTCACCCAGCTGCTCTCAAAGACAGTGGCCGCCCAGACGGTGGCGCTCGTCAATGGCAGCGTCACCTACAGCGCACCGCTACCCACGGGCGAAGTGCCCGCCAGCCTCCAGCGCACCGCGGCAGCAAACGCACCGATCACGATCGATCCAACCAAGACACCCCCTGAAGTCGGCGCCAAGCTGGGCTACAACGCAGCCAGCGAAACGCTCACATACACGGGGGCGATGACCTCACACGAGCAGACGGAACTGCTCGCGATCGCCACCTCCTCCAGCACGTTCAAAACAGCAGTCGAATCCCTGTACGCACAGCCGGCGACGTTCCTGGAGGAAACCCTCGCCCCCCTGCTCGCGGACCCCAATGCGGCCACGACGTTGCTCTACACCACTGCCAGCGTCGACGCCAACCTCAACCCCGTGCTGGTCAACGAACACGGCCAAGCGGTCACCGACCCCACGCAGGCGACCGAGACGGCCGCCGCCTGGAAGTTCTCCTACCTGTTGGGCAAGCTCCTGCCAGATCTGCAAAGCACACTCAGCCATGCTCTGGCCAAGCAGACGGTCGCCGATGCCTTCGCGCTGGACCCACTCGTCACAAGCACGCTGCTGGAACAGGTGCTGGATGCGCCCGCCACCACCAACACAGCCGCGATCGAAGTGCTGCTTGCACTAGCTACACCCGGGATCACAGCCGCCTACTTCACCAGCCCGGATCTCTCCGGCAGCCCCACCGTGACCACGCTCGCGGCTGTCGCACTCGGCGACTCACCCGGCTCACCGGCGTTGCCGAGCGCGACGCAGAGCGCGAGCTTCACCGGCTGGATCGAGGTGCCCAACAGCGCCACCTACACCTTCACCGTCGCCACCAATGGCTCCCCCCAGCTGTTCGTCGGCGCCTCGAGCACGCCGGTCACGCTGGAACACGATTCGGGTACACAGCTCTTCACCCAGAAGCTCCCGCTCGCCGCCGGCGGCTTCACCTACGTCCGCTTGGAGATCACCGCGCTGCCGGCAGCCGGCGAGGTCAGCCTTGCCTGGCAAAGCCAGAGCACCCCAAACGCCCCCATCCCCGGCTCGGTGCTGCTACCTGACGCGTGCTTCCAGGAATTCCAGCTCCTCTACGTACGCATCCAGAAGGCCGCCATGCTCTGCAACCTGTTTGCGCTGCGCGCGCCCGAGCTCGAATACCTCTCCACCGCGGGCGCGCACGGTCTGTTCGCCGGCTTTGACCTGAACGCACTGCCGTTGAGCGCGGGAACGACGCCGTCACAGGCCACCGCGCTGTTCGCCGGCTGGCAGCGCCTGTACGACTACACCGCGCTGCGCAACACGCTCCCCGCCGGCTCCGTCAGCCTGGTGGGCGTCTTCAGCGCCCCTTCGTATGCCGCGGCGACAGAACTGCTGCCGAAGGCCACCGGCTGGGACGAGACGCTCGTGAGCGAGCTGCTGGCGGCCTTCTTCCCAGCGCCGCCCACGGAGAACCCGATCGTGGACGAGCAGTGGCCCAGCCGGCTGGCTCGATGTGTAGCTCTTGCGAGCCAGATCGGTGCGCCGCCGGCGGCGATGTTCGCGTGGGCCGCCTACTCCTGGCCGTCCCCCGAGGCCGCCTTCGAACAGCTGCACGAAACCGCCGATCAGATCAAGCGCTACACCGCCTCCCATTACGATCCTGCCACCTGGCTGAACATCGCCGAGCAGCTATCGGACACGCTGCGATCGAGCCGCCGGGACGCGCTCGTCAGCTATCTCTTGGGCCAGCTCGGCCTGAGCGATCCCGACACGCTGTTCGAACTGCTCCTGATCGATCCCGAGATGGGCAGCTGCATGGCCACTAGCCGGGTGCGCCAGGCGCTGAACTCCGTGCAGCTGTTCGTCCAGCGCTGCCTGCTCAACCTCGAGCAGGGCGGAACCAAC
>JBEKAM010000144.1:0-9712 GCA_050015915.1 Solirubrobacteraceae bacterium | reverse complement strand
CCGGTCCTTGGCCTCGGCGTAATCGACCCAACGGGCCCGGGCCTGCAGGTCGGTGGGGCTGAACTTCCAGCGCTTGCGCGGGTCGGTCAGGCGTTTCTCGAAACGGCGCTCCTGCTCGTCGTCTGAGACCGACAGCCAATACTTCACGAGCATGATCCCTTCGTTCTGGAGGGATTGCTCGAACTCAGGGCAGACGCGCAGGAACTCCTCATACTCCTCGGGTGTGCAGTAGCCCATCACGTGCTCGACGCCCGCGCGGTTGTACCAGCTGCGATTGAACAACGCGATCTCTCCGGCCGGTGGCAGATGCGCCACGTAGCGCTGGAAGTACCACTGCGTGCGCTCGCGACTGTCGGGAGCCGGCAGTGCCACGATGCGACAGGTGCGTGGGTTCAGGTAGGTCGTGATGCGCTTGATCGCACCATCCTTGCCGGCGGTATCGCGCCCCTCGAACAGCACCACCAGCCGTCGGCGCTGCGTGACGATCCACTCCTGCATGTAGACCAGCTCGGTCTGCAGGCGCAGCAGCTCCTTCTCGTACTGCTTGCCGTTGAGCTCTTGCGGAGCTGACACTGAGCCATCTTCCCACTCCGTGCGACCGGGCGCCGGCGAGTTGACCTGAAGGTGCGTAGTCCTGATGCCCTCAGCCTCGTGTGCCACGGGCCAAGCGTAGAGTCTCCGCTATGACCGGCGAGGCGACGGTGACAGACGAGCCTCTCTCGCGTGAGGAGCTTCGCCGGCTGGAAGCGTATTGGCGAGCGGCGAACTACCTGTCTGTCGGGCAGATCTATCTGCTCGACAATCCGCTGCTGCGCGAGCCGCTGCGGATCGAGCACGTAAAGCCACGGCTGCTTGGCCATTGGGGAACGACCCCCGGCTTGAACTTCATCTACGCGCACATGAACCGGGTGATTCGCGAACGTGACCTGAACGCGCTGTATGTCGCGGGCCCTGGCCACGGGGGCCCAGGAATCGTCGCGAACGTGTACCTGGAGGGCACCTACAGCGAGGTCTACCCTCACATCGGCCATGACGAGGAGGGCATTCGCAGGCTGTTTCGCCAGTTCTCCTTCCCTGGCGGTATTCCCAGCCCTGTCGCGCCGGAGACACCGGGGTCGATCCACGAGGGCGGCGAGCTCGGCTAGTCACTCCTACACGCCGATGGGGCGGCGTTCGATAACCCCGATCTGCTCGTCTGCTGCGTCGTCGGTGACGGCGAGGCGGAGACGGGGGCCCTGGCGGCGAGCTGGCACTCCAACAAGTTCCTGAACCCGGCCCGTGACGGAGCGGTGCTCCCCGTTCTGCATCTCAATGGCTACAAGATCGCCAACCCCACAGTGCTCTCGCGGATCCCGTCCGCGGAGCTGCGGGCGCTGCTGGAGGGCTACGGGTACACGCCGCGCTTTGTCGAGGGAGAGCACCCGGAGACGATGCACCAGTTGATGGCTGGGATCCTGGATGAGGTCACGGCGGAGATTGCTGAGATCCAGCGCCGCGCCCGCGAGAACGGTGAGGTGGAGCGCCCGCGCTGGCCGATGATCGTGCTGCGCACCCCGAAGGGATGGACCGGTCCGAAGCTCGTCGATGGGCTGCCGGCGGAGGGATCGTTTCGCTCCCACCAGGTTCCGCTTGCCGACTTGGCCGGGAATCCCGAGCACCTACGTCAACTGGAGGAGTGGCTTCGCTCCTACCGTGCAGAGGAGTTGTTTGACGAGGATGGTGCGCTGAGGGCTGAACTGGCCGCGCTCGCCCCCGAGGGTGAGCGACGGATGGGTGCCAACCCGCATGCCAACGGCGGTGCGCTGCTGCGCGACTTGGAGCTGCCCGACTTCCGCGACTATGCGGTCGAGGTGCCGGCGCCGACGGCGAGCGTCAGCGAGCCCACGCGAGTGTTGGGCGCGTTCCTGCGCGACGTGATCAGCGCCAACCCAGAGAACTTCCGCATCATGGGCCCCGACGAGACGGCGTCCAACCGCCTGGGCGCCGTGTTCGAGGTCACCAACCGCGCATGGGAGGCTGAGCGGCTGTCGACTGATGATCACCTCGCCTCAGATGGGCGGGTGATGGAGGTCCTCTCAGAGCACCTCTGCCAGGGCTGGCTGGAGGGTTATCTGCTGACCGGCCGGCATGGCCTGTTCAATTGCTATGAGGCATTTATTCACATCATCGACTCGATGTTCAATCAGCACGCCAAGTGGCTGAAGGTCACCCGGGGGATCCCCTGGCGAGCACCGGTCGCGTCGTTGAACTACCTGCTCTCCTCGCATGTGTGGCGCCAGGACCACAATGGATTCTCCCACCAGGACCCCGGGTTCATCGACCACGTGATCAACAAGAAGGCCGAGGTCGTGCGGGTTTACTTCCCGCCGGACGCGAACTGCCTGCTGTCGGTCGCCGACCACTGCCTGCGTAGCCGCGACTACGTGAACGTGATCGTCGCCGGCAAGCAGCCCTCGCTGAA
Organism: Solirubrobacteraceae bacterium; assembly: GCA_050015915.1. GTDB lineage: Bacteria > Actinomycetota > Thermoleophilia > Solirubrobacterales > Solirubrobacteraceae > Palsa-744. The sequence continues at coordinate 7,251 of JBEKAM010000144.1, read as the reverse complement.
CTATCTACCGATGGAGGAGGCAATCGCGCACTGCACCCGCGGCGTCGGCATCTGGGAGTGCTTCTCAAACGAAGGCGAGCAGGAGCCCGACGTCATCCTGGGCTGCTGCGGCGATGTGCCGACGCTCGAGACGGTCGCGGCCGCTGCGATCCTGCGTGAGCACCTGCCGGAGCTGAAGGTCAGGCTCGTCAACGTCGTTGACCTGATGCGCCTGGAGCCCGAGAGCGAGCACCCACACGGGCTGCCGGACCCCGAGTTCGACGCGCTGTTCACGACCGACCGGCCCGTGATCTTCGCCTACCACGGCTACCCGTGGCTGATCCACCGCCTCACCTACCGCCGCGCCAACCATCCAAACATTCACGTGCGCGGCTACAAGGAGGAGGGCACCACCACTACGCCGTTTGACATGGTGATGCTCAACGACCTCGACCGCTTCCACCTCGTGATGGACGTGATCGACCGGGTGCCTGGCTTGGCCGAGCGCGCCGGTCAGCTGCGTCAGGACATGGCCGACGAGCGGCTGCGCCACCGCGCATACACCCGCGAGCACGGCGAGGACCCGCCCGACGTCACCGACTGGTGCTGGCCCGCCCCAAAGGACCCCGGCACCGAGCGGGACACGCAGGCATAGGCCCGGGGATGCGAGTCCTGGTCGTCAACGCCGGCTCCAGCAGCCTCAAGCTCACGCTGCTCGACGGCACCGACACGACGATCGCCGCGCGGGAGCTCGAGGCGCCTCGCGCGCAGGTGGACCCGGAGGAGCTGCGCGAGGCGCTTGACTCGTTGGGGGAAGCGGACGCGGTCGGCCACAGGATCGTCCACGGTGGCGAGCGCTTCCGCGAAGCCGTGAGGATTGACGCCGACATCGAGGCGGCCATGCGCGAGCTGGTCGATCTTGCGCCGCTTCACCAGCCGAAGTCTCTCGCCGCGCTCGATGCCGTCAGCGAGGCGCTCCCGGGCCTGCCCGCAGTAGCGTGCTTTGACACCGCCTTTCACGCGTCCCTGCCCGCGGCGGCTCGCACCTATGCTCTGCCGGCAGAGTGGCGAGAGCGCTGGGGACTGCGGCGGTACGGCTTCCATGGCTTCTCGCACGCCTGGGTCGCACGGCGCGCGCCGGAGCTGCTCGGGCGAGATGCTCCGGGTCTGCGGATCGTGAGTTGCCACCTCGGAGCGGGAGCGTCGCTGTGCGCGATCAACGACGGGACTTCGCTCGACACCACGATGGGCTTTACGCCGCTCGAGGGCCTCGTGATGGCCACCCGCTCGGGCAGCGTCGACCCCGGAATGCTGCTGTGGCTGCTGGAGCGCGAGCAGCTGTCCGTGACGGAGATGGCGGAAGCGCTCGAGCACCGCTCGGGTTTGCTCGGTCTCGCCGGCAGCGCCGACATGCGCGAGATCGTCGATCGTTCCTTGGCGGGCGAGCTGCCTGCGCGCCTGGCCCTGGATGTATACGTCCACCGTCTACGGGGCGGGATCGCCACGATGGCGGCGGCACTAGGGGGCCTTGACGCGCTCGTGTTCACCGGCGGCGTCGGCGAGCACTCGCCCGAGGTGCGGTCACAGACGGCGGCCGGGCTCGCGTTCCTCGGAGTCTCACTCGACGACGCGCGCAACCGTGAGGCACACGCCGACGAGCAGATCGGAGGCGATCACGCCACCGTGTGCACGCTGGTCCTCACCGCGCGCGAGGACATCGAGATCGCACGGCAGGTCAGAGCTGTGCTGGGGCTTGCCTGAATCATGGCTCAAGCCAAGCGGGGACAGGATGCGGGAGCACCGAGCCCCGATGCGATGCTGGCGACGCTCGACGAGCGACAACTAGGTGTTCTGCGTCGCGTGGGGAGCGAGTGGGGCCGGGTCTGCGGCAACCCGGAAGTGTGGCGGCGCGCGCTGCCCGTGGACCCCAGTCGCAGCAGCTACCCCGATCCCACGGACATCCACCCGACCCGCTTCGGGCGCTTTGTGCCCGTCCAGAGCGCACGGCTGGGAGAGCTGGAGACTACGAGCGAGGCCGACGAGATGCCGTCCTCGCCGGAACTGCACCTGCGCCGCGCACTGCTCGGACCGCCGCTGAAGAGCACCGCGATCGCTGTCGAGCGGATGCGCAAGCTGGTGGCGTTGCCGGTGCTCTCCGCCGACGCGCTCTCCTCGGTCGCCTACGGCCCGGAAGCGATGCTCGCGATCCTCGTCCTGGCAGCGGGCGGAGGGCTGAGCTATTCGCTGCCGATCGCCGCCACGATCGGCTTCTTGATGCTCGCCGTCGGTGTTTCCTATCGCCAGACGATCCGCGCGTATCCGCACGGTGGTGGCTCCTACATCGTCGCGAGCGACAATCTCGGGCGCATGCCAGGGCTGATTGCCGCCGCCGGCTTGATGACCGACTACATCCTCACCGTCGCCGTATCGATCGCCTCCGGGGTGGCGGCGATCACCTCGGCGATCCCGTCGCTGAGCACCTACACCGTCGCGATCGGGGTGGTCGTGATCGCGGTGTTGCTGGCCGGCAATCTGCGCGGCGTACGCCAGGCCGGCGCGCTGTTCGCCGCGCCCACCTATCTCTTCATCGTCGCGATGTTCGTGCTCGTCGCCGTCGGACTGATCGACGCGTCCGGCCGCGGATTTCACCCCACGCCCAGGCCACCGCTGAGCGCAACCGAGGGCGTCGGCATGCTGCTCGTGCTGCGCGCCTTCGCCTCGGGCTCTACGGCGATGACCGGGATCGAGGCGATCTCAAACGCGGTGCCGGCCTTCAGGCCCGTCGAGTGGCGCAACGCTCGCACGACGCTGACGTGGATGGTTGGCTTGCTGATCGTTTTGTTCGCGGGCACGATCGCGATGGTCCACCTCGACGGAGTTGTGCCCAACGCGCACGAAACCGTGCTCTCGCAGCTCGCCCACAGCAGCTTCGGCTCGGGGCTCATGTACCCGGTGATGCAGGCAGCGACGGCCGCGATTCTGCTGCTCGCGGCGAACACCGCCTACAACGACTTTCCGCGCGTGCTGTTCCTGCTTGCGCGCGACTTCCAAGCACCCCGGATCTTCCTGCGTATGGGCGACCGTCTGGCCTTCAGCAACGGCATCATCCTGCTCTCGCTTGCGGCGGGCGCGATCTACGTCGGCTTCGGTGGCAAGACCAGCCCGTTGATCCCGCTGTATGCGGTCGGCGTGTTCTTGGCCTTCACTCTCTCCCAGGCAGGGATGGTTGTGCACTGGTGGCGCCTGCGTGACCCACACTGGCGGCGCAGTCTGGCCTTCAATGCCGCCGGGGGCTTGCTCTCGGCAATCGTGTTCATCACCGCGGGGATAACGAAGTTCACCTCGGGCGCCTGGGTCTCCCTGCTGGCGGTCGGACTGTTCATCGGGCTCGCGGTGAGCATCCGCCGCCACTACGACACGGTGGCCAAGGCGATCGCGCTGCATCCGCATGAGATCGAGGTGCCCAAGTGTGTGATCGTGCCGAGCGCCCGCGGCGGTGTCTCGACAGCCCGTGCCGATGCGGACGAACACGACCCCGCAGCGCAGGCGCGGGTCGGTGAGGACGAGACCGAGGAGACTCCCGAGGAGATCCACCACCTGGCGATCGTGCCGGTCGCAACGCTTGATCTCACGAGCATGCGCGCGCTGGCTTACGCAGCCTCGCTCCAGCAGCCCGTGCTAGCGCTGCACGTCAGTCCCACCGAGGTGGAGGCCGAGCGCTTTCGCGACTACTGGCGCATGTGGGGCGATCACCTACCGCTCGAGGTCGTCGTGTCGCCCTACCGCGCGATTGTGGCGCCACTGGTCAACGAGATCGAGTCACTACACCACCAGCGCCCCGACCTGACGCTGACTGTGATCCTCCCAGAGATCGTCGTCCGACACTGGTGGCAGCGCAGCCTGCACAACCAGACGGCACCCCGACTGCGGCGCGCTCTGCGACCCCTGCCCAAGATCGTCGTCACAACCGTTCCATTCCACCTGCCGAGCTGAGATATGCGCGCTCGGAGCAGATCAGGGCTATGACGGGAGGCTAGGTTCCGGTACGAGAGCGACTTCGCCTTCGCGGCGCACGAGTCGCCCGACCCCGACGGTGCAGACACCGAGGCTGACCAGCGCAGCGGCGACGATCGCAGTCGCGACCTCGGCGGAGAGCACGTGCTCTGAGAGTCCGAGCGTGGCGATCGCGGCCGGCACCCCAAGCTGCGCGGTGGCCACCAGGCCCGTGGCCGGCGGCCTGCGCAGGAGCAGCACGGCGATCAGATGGATTACCACGTTCAGCGCCACCAGTGCGCCGGCGAGGGCGAGCAGCGAAGGATGGTCGACCAGGCCGCCCAGGTCGAGCTGCGCGCCGAGCACGACGAAGTACAGCGGGATGAAGAACCCCTCGGCCACGCCGCGCATCTGCGTGGAAAGACGTTTCGGCCCGCCGATCAGCGCGACCATCACGCCGGCACCGAACCCTGCGATCAGGATGCTCGTGCCGCCCTTCTGCGCGATCCACGCGAGTAGGAACAGGACGAGCAGCGACAAGCGCAAGTCAAGCGCCCAGTGGCGCTGCTTGGAGAGATGTCGCAGGCGGTGAACCCATCCGCGCGCCGAGAGCGCCCGCGCCAAGCCGAGTAGCGCCAATACCCCGGCCGCCACGAGCACAGCTCCGAGCGCGGCATGAGCGAGACGATCGGGCTGGAGCACGATCGGAACGGAGAGGATCGTGATCAGGTCGGCGATCGTCACCTGTGCCATCAGGGTCATCACATCGGGGCCGGCGATGCCAGTCTCCTCCAGGGCCGGGAGCAGCACCGCGGCGGAGCCCGAGGCCAGCAGGACGATGTAGACCGCCGCGTGGCCCGTGCCCGTGATACTCGCGGCGAGCAACCCCGCGGGCACGGCAAGGACGCAGACGATGCCCGCGAGCAGGCCGCCACTTCGCAGCGATGCGGCGAGTCGTCGCTCGCGCAGCGGCAGGTGCATCCCGACCGTGAGCATCAGCATCGCGAAGCCGATTTCCCCCAGAAACGAGATCGTGGCGTTGGCTGGGTTCACCGCGTCGAGCACCGCGGGACCCACGAGGATACCGGCGAGGATCTCGCCGATCACGACAGGCACGAACCGGTGTCCGGCGACGCCGAGTAGCGGCCCGCCGAACCCTGCAAACACGATTACCAGGAGCGTTCCGAAGCTCATGGTGAGGCAGCCTACGGAACGCGACTGATGCGCTTACAAGCTGGTGGGCGAGAGGGAGACTTGCTCCAGCCGCAGGGTCCGATCGCAAGCTTCGGACAGGGACTGGTCGTGGGTGATGAGCAGCACCCCTCGTTCGCTGTTCTGGCTCAGGATGTTGTGCAGGACGCGATGCGCGAGTTGGGCATCGAGGTGGGCGGTCGGCTCGTCGAGGATCAGGAAGCGGGCGTCCGAGAGCAGCGCCCGCGCGAGAGCGATGCGCTGGCGCTGTCCGCCGGAGACGAGCTCCCCGTCTGCTCCGACGAGTGTGTCGAGTCCGGCGGGCAGTCCCGCGACCCAGCGGTTTAGCTCGACTGTCTGCAGAACCCCCTCGATCTCCTGGTCGGTCGCCTCGCGTCGGGCGAGCAGGAGGTTCTCGCGGATTGTGGTGTTGAACAGGTGCGCGTCCTGGTCGCAGAGCAGCACCGCGCGGCGTAGATCGTCCTGGGTCATGTCGCGGACGTCGAGCCCATCGAGTGTCACCTGGCCCGTATCGGGGTCGCGGAAGCGCACCAGCAGTTCCGCGAGGGTGCTCTTGCCGGCACCGCTGGGGCCCACGACTGCCAAGTGCTCCCCTGGCGAGAGAGATACGTTGAGGCCATCGAGGACCCACGGCTCGTTCGGGCCGTAGCGCAGCTTCAAGTCGTGCGCGCAAAGTGCTCCACCGCCGCATGGGGATAGAGCCAGAGGGGGATCCAGGACGGCGAGAGGCTGGGCGCAGATATCCTGCAGTCGCCGTGCCGCTGCCGCGCAGGCGCGTAGGCCGCGCGCGGCCGCTGGGAGCGGCACGACGCTCTCAAAGGAGGCGAGGAACAGGAAGGCCAGCGCCGCGAGCAGCACTCCGCTGAGCGCTCCGGAGTGGACCGCCGCGATCGCGAGCGCCAACACGACCAACAGCCCGATTCCCGTCAGCGCACCGCCGAGAGCGGTGGCGAGCGCGGCGGCGAGCGCGTCACCGCGACCGAGCCGGGACAGCTCGGCGTCGGTCGCCTTCAGACGCTCGACACGGTCGGTTGCGCGACCACACATGACCAGCTCGGTGGCGCCGTCGATCGTCTCGATCAGCTCTCCGAGTAGGCGCGCTCTGACCGTTGCCTGCCGGCGGCCCGTGCGGGCCGCGACAGTCGCGCTCAGCCAGGGCAGCGCGAGCGCGGCGAGTGCCAGGGAGCCGAGCACGGCCGCGCCGGCTGCGGGCGCCATCAGCCAGGCGGCGATGCTCGCGCCCGCGATCACGAGCAGCGCGGCAAGCGCGGGGATCAGGGCTCTTAGGTAGAGGTCAGACAGCGTGTCCACGTCGCTGACGAAGCGCGCGAGTAGATCGCCGCTGTCGCGGCGCAGCTGCCCGGGGAGCAGTGGCTCGAGACGCTCGTAGAAGCGCACGCGCAGACGTGCGAGCTGACGCAACGCAAGGTCATGAGAGGCCAGCCGCTCGCTGTAGCGCAGCACGGCGCGGGTCAGGCCGAAGGCGCGCACGGCGACGATCGTCACCATCAGCGCGAGGATTTCCGGGCGCTGAGCGGCACGGGAGATCAGATAGCCAGAGGTCGCCAGCAACCCGATCGCGGCGGCCATCGCGCCAGCAGACAGTGCCACCGAGAGCACCAGACGGCGGCCCTCGCCACGGCGCAGGCGTCCAACGACAACCAGGGCCCGCATGCTCGCGGCGGCACTTTCGCTTACTGGCTTCACGCGGCTGCCTCCATCAAAGGCGTTGAGGGAGCCTGCTCGACAGACGCATGCAACCGGCCTCCGTCGAGCCTCAGCACTCGGTCTGCACGCTCGGCGAGCGCGGCGTGGTGGACGATCAGCAGCGTGGTGCGACCCGAAGCAAGTCGGGTGAGCGCATCAGCGATCGTGTTCGCGTTCGTCTCGTCGAGGTTGGCGGTCGGCTCGTCGAGCACGAGCAGGCGCGCGTCGCGCAGGAAGGCTCGCGCGAGCGCGATGCGCTGGCGCTGTCCAGCGGACAGCCTCCGCGCGGCCTCGCCGATCGGCGTGTGCATGCCGAGGGGAAGATCCTCGATGAACTCGATCGCGCCCGCCGCCCTGGCC
>JBEKAM010000143.1:0-9766 GCA_050015915.1 Solirubrobacteraceae bacterium | reverse complement strand
AGGTCGCCTTTACCGAGCAGGAGATCTGATGCCCGAGATCAGCCGCTGGGACCGAGAGCGTCTGGGCGCTCTGCCCAGGGATCGCATGCCCGTCGAGTCGCCAGGTGTAGCCGTCGAAGCCGTAGAGGCTCACGGATGGCTGCTGTCCGGCCCAGGTGGCCCAGGCGGCTCCGTCGCAGGAGAGAACGCTACCGACCTGGTAGGCGCCGGTGACGGTCGGCGGGGCCTGGGAGGCGGCCGGTGCGCCGGTGCCGATGGCACTGACCTGATTGACATCTGTTTCTTTGTCGTATGTGGTGAACCACATGTTCCCGTCCGGGCCCGGGGTGATCTGGCCGGCCTCGGTTTCGGTGCCGAGGCTCGCCACGTGTTCTTCGAGAACCCCCGCGGGGGTGAGGCGTCCGATGACGTTCGGCTGCAGTGGTTCGGTGTGCAATCCCGTGAACCACAGGCTGCCTTCTGGTCCGGTGGCTAGGTCGAAGACTTCGCTGAAGTTCAGACGCTTGACGAGCTTCGTTTCGCCGGCCGGCGTGATTTCCCCGATCACGCTTTCGTCTTCCGTCGTCATGGGGTTTTCGCCGGATGCCCCGAAGTAGACGTTGCCGTTCACGCCGGCGGCGATGCCGCTCGGCTTCAGCCACGGGTGTTCGGTGATCGCAAATTCTTTGATTTCGCCTTTCGGCGAGATGCGGTCGATCGTGAAATTCGGTTCGGCCTGGTTCACGAACCACAGGTTCCCGTCGGGGCCCGTCACGATCTGCTGCAGGATGGCCCTCGATTTCAGGTCGAATTCGGTCACCTGCCCGGATGGCGTGATCCGGCCGATCGCCGAGGATTCGCCTTCTTTGCTGAAGATTTTGATCCCAGGAACCCCGGCCGTGTACCAGACCTCGCCGTCCGGGCCGAGCGTCAGCCAGTGCGGCGCGAACGTCCCCTCGCTGTTGAATTCGGCGACTTCACCCGCCGGTGTGAGCCGTCCGACGACGGTCGAGCTAATGCCATTGTCGCCGAACCAGATGTTGCCGTCGGAGCCCGCGACCAACCTGGCGACCGGCGTCTGGGACGTGTTAAGCGTCGTGAATTCGCCGCCGGTGGTCATTTGCGCGACGACTGCGCCGCCACTGATCCACATGTCGCCTTCGGACCCTGCGGCGAGCGTCCTCGGGAACTGGATGCCGGGGGTCGGGAACGGCCGGACTTCACCGAGTGGGGAGCCGCTTGCCGGCAGGGCGGCGGCCAAGAGTGCCGTGACTGCGAGTACGAGCAGGAGCGCGATGAGCGCAAGATGTCTGCTCATGGGCGATGTTTTCATCTAGGAGCCTTTGTGCTTGGGCTTGGTGCCCAAGAGTTGGATAGTGCCCGTGGCTCTCGCGCGTGAGGCGCCGGTGGTTGTGTAGCTGATGCTGACGTTGGGTCCGAGCTTGTAGTGGTGGCTCTCGAGCAGCGCAAGGCCCTGGTGTGTGAGCTTCAGCGAGAGCTTGTCGTCTCCGAGCGCAAGTGAGGAGAAGCTCCCGGTGGCGATCGTGATCGACACGGTCTTCGTGTTGCGGTGCTTGCCCTTGCCGGTCGTGACCTTGTGCTTGTAGATCAGCTTCACGGTGCCCGTGCACGGCGCGCCGGAGCAGTCGAGCGTCACGTGCAGCGCGCCGTGGCTCGAGACCCTGTCGGTCTGGTGGGGGAGCGTGAGAGCCGAGACCGCGGGCGCGGATATCGGAATCACGACCGGGGCCGGCCCGATGATCTTCACCGCCGGGCTGGCCGCGCTCTCAGTGACCGAGAGCAAGGGATACGTGGCCCGGACCGAGCAGGAGATGTTGTGCCCGGCATCCGCCGTGGTCGGGCTGAAGGACTGTGCGGTCTGGCCCGCGATCGGGCTTCCTTCCAGCAGCCACGTGTAGCCGTCGAAGCCAAAGGCGTTCAGCGAAGGCTGCTGGCCCGCCCAGTTGTTCCAGGCCGGGCTCTCGCAGGTGAGCGTCGCGCCGACTTCGCCCGGCCCTGAGACCAGCGGCGATTCCTTCGCCGCTTCCGGGACACCGGTGCCGATCCAGCGGATCGCCGGGCTGTGCCCTCTGTTGGTGAGCCACATGCTGCCTTCGGGCCCCGAGGCGATGAATTCCGGGTTGAATTCTTCTTCCAGCCCGGATGTGAAATCGTGCGCATGCTCGTCAGGGATTTCTTCCGGTTGAACATTGCCGGCGACACGGCCGATCGCGCTCGGCTTACCTGGTTCGTCGCCTTCGCCGGCGAACCAGAGATCGCCTTCCGGGCCCGTGGCGATGCCGGCCGGTACCGCACCGAGTTGCGTGAAGTACATTTCGCCGCTCGGCTTGACCACCCCGATCAGGTATTCCCATTCCTCGCCCGGGTTCTCGCCTGAGGCGGTGAAGGCGACAGCGCCGTCCGCTGCCTGCGTGATGGCCAAGGGCTCGATCCACGTGTGTGCAATCGGATATTCGGTGATTTCGCCTTCGGTAACCCCTCCCCCAGGCTTGACGCGCCCGATAGCAGGTTCCGGGCCTTCCACGGTGAACCAGAGGTTGCCGTCGGCGCCCGCGGTGATTGAGCCGGGAGAGCCGAACAAGTCTTTCTTGAATTCCGTGATCTGCCCCGTCGGCGTGATTCGGCCGACCGTGTGGGACGTGGTGAACCACATGTCGCCTTCGGGTCCGCGGGCGACGTCGACGGGGTGTTCGTTGAGGCCTTCGCTGAATTCCTTGATTTCTCCGTCCGGCGTTATCCGCCCGATCGTCCGCGCCGCAGGCTCGGTAAACCACATGTCGCCTTCCAGGCCAAGGACGATCTCATACGCTTCGGACTTCAGGCCCTGGAATTCCGTGATCGCGCCGCCGGGCGTGATGCGCCCGATCGCCTTGTTGGGTACCTCCGTGAACCACATGTCGCCTTCGGGACCCGCGGCAATCGATTCTGCGTTTACCCCGGCGGGGAGCGGGAACGTGTGGATTTCGCCCAGCGGCGCGGCGAGCGCAGGTGGGGGACAGGCCGCGAGCGCCGCGGCGGCCTGGGCCGCTAGCACCAGCAGCACAGCAAATGCGGATCGTCTCGTGCGACTGGTCAACTTGGCCCCCCATAGGCACCTGCGGATGCCCCGATCCTACCCGTTTGCACAACCCCCGCGCCGCCAGCTAATTTGCTCGGCACGACTGAATGCCTGCCCCACCGCGGCAAAAGCTGCGAGCATGCCGGCAGCGAATCTCGTCGAGGGGTCCCCGCCAGTTTGCGGAGGCGAGGCGCGTTTCGCAAGTGGGAACTATCGCAAGCAGCGACTAGTCGATCAACCAAGGAGGAGTCGTCCTATGCACTCACCATCCATCACCGGGCGTGTCGCCCCCATCGCCGGAGTGCTCGCGGCGTTGTCGCTCGCAGTGCTCGCTGTTGCGCCACAGGCGGGTGCAGCAACCATCTTCGCGTGCGTGAACAGGAAGACGCACACGGCGCGCGTGTACGCGCACCTGCCGGTCTGTCGCAGGCACGAGACGAGGATCGCGTGGAACACCCAGGGTCCCGCCGGAAAGAATGGTGCCACCGGTAAAACGGGCGCCACGGGCAAAACTGGCCTGACCGGCAAGACCGGCGAAGCCGGCAAAAACGGCGCGGTCAGCGGCTACTCGGAAAGCCACCCTGCGCCTGTGGAAGTCACGGGCAAAAAAGAAGTTACGATCGTCACCAAGTCATTGCCTGTCGGTAGCTACATCGTCTCCGCCAAGACGGTCGTGTCATCCACGGCAACAGCAGCCATTAGGGCAGGGGTCGCCTGCGAACTCCTCGACGGCGGCTCAGGGGCTGCCGACAGGTCTGGTTGGGACACGGGTCTCGTGGAAGAGGTGCCCGGGAAATTCATCGGCGAAACGACGCTTTCCCTGGACGCGGCTGTCACCTTGAAAGCGACCACCCTCGTGTCGCTCGTGTGCTCAGATCTCTCACCGGACACGAGCGAACAGAAGGTCGAAGCGGCCTCCTCGCAGATCGTGGCGGTCGAAACGACCCAGAACAAGTAGCGTCGCCCGACGTGGCCGGCGGTCGCAGATGGCGATCGCCGCCGCGATCGGGTACAAACGCATACGGCGGCTGTCCGCCAAGCACGCGACGCCAATCTCCGGAGGAGTTCACGCCATGCCCACATACGTAATGCTCACGACCCTCACGCCTGAGGGGGTGCAGACGGTCAAGAACAACCCGCAGCGGATCAAGGAGGTCAACAAGGAGGTCGAGCAGCTCGGCGCCAGCGTCAAGGCGCAATGGGCCACACTCGGCCACGTCGACTTCATCTCTGTGGTCGAGGCGCCGGACGACGGCACCATGGCGAAGGTGTCGCTCGAGCTCGGCTCTCGCGGTACCGCCCGCTACGAGACCCTGTCGGCGATCCCGATCGACGACTTCATCTCGTCTCTGGCTCTGTAACGTGGCGGACATGGAGGGTCGACCACCAGGAACTCCCGGCATCTCGCTCGTACCTGAGCCAATGGGCGAAGCTGAAGTGCAGGCGCAGCTCGACGACATCGACGTCGACACTCCGCTCGTCGGCATCGTCATGGGCTCCAAGAGCGACATGGAGACGATGGAGAAGGCCGCACACGAGCTCGAGGAGCGGGGCATCATGCACGAGGTCCGTGTCATGTCCGCTCACCGCGAACCGGACGTGGTCGCCGAATACGCCAAGAACGCGCACATGCGCGGCCTGCGCGTGATCATCGCCGGCGCCGGCATCTCCGCGGCGCTGCCAGGTGCTGTCGCAGCCCACACCGACCTCCCCGTGATCGGTGTGCCGCTGTCTGGGCGTCTGAGCGCCGCCGGCGGCCTCGACGCGATCCTCTCGATCGTGCAGATGCCCCCCGGCGTGCCCGTTGCATGCGTCGGCTTGGACAACCCGCGCAACGCCGCCATCCTCGCAGCACAGATCCTCGGCGGCTAAGCGCTCGGGCCGGGACGACCTCCGTCCCGTGGAGAATTGGCGAAACCGTGCCCTCGGGGGGCGCGGGTCGCCAATCGACCAGCGGAGGCAGAGCCCATGTCAAGCCGTATCCGTGCAGTGCTGTCCACGACGTTCATCTGTGCGGCGGCAGCCGCCGTGCTGCTTGTACCCGGAGCGGCATCGGCGACCGGTGCCGCCACGATCTACACCTGCGTGAGCAAGAAGAGCGGGGCGATGAGGGTCGTCAGCGCGAAGACCAAGTGCAGACATGGAGAGCACAAGCTGTCGTGGAATGCGGCGGGGCCCGCCGGCCCAGCGGGTGCCACCGGCGCCACCGGTGCGCCGGGCAAGCAGGGAGCAAGCGGCGTTGGCATCGACTTCGGGACGTCGAAGGTGAGCAGCACCGAATTTGTCCATCTAGGGTCTGGAGGGGAAGTTGTCATCCTCAGCAAGACGATTCCCGCCGGGTCCTATTTCGTGAGCGCGCAAACCACGCTCCTAATCGGGGAAGCGACAACGCCTGCGTTTGTGGTGGTCGCGTGTGGGATCGCCGACAGCTCGGGCACCCCTGCCATTCTCGAACCAGGGCAGCCCCTCGACGAGACGGTCTTCCTGCAGACGCTCACGAAAACCGGCACAGCCGAGTACGGGGCGGAGTCCGACCTGGCGCTCCAATCGCAGCTCACGACCACCGTGCCAACCACGCTGGCGCTGATCTGCGCACCGATCGAGGGTACGAGCGAAAGCACAGCGGACGCGTTTGACTCGCAGCTGAGCGCGCTGCAAACGACCGCCAACGAGTAGCCGCAAAGGCTTCGGGGCGGGCTGGCAGCGATAATCAAGAGCGTGATCCCCCGCTACACCCGCCCCGAGCTCGGCTCCCTGTGGAGCGATGAAGCACGCATGGACACCTGGCGCCAGGTGGAGATCGCCGCGTGCGAGGAGCTGCCGACGCTGCTTGGTGAGGACGGTCCCACTGCTGAGGAGCTCGCCGCGATCCGCGGCGCGAGCTTCACCGTCACGGAGGTCGATGAGCGCGAGCGCGTCACCGAGCACGACGTCGCAGCGTTCGTGGACGTGCTCGCCGCGTCCGTCGGCGAGGCTGGGCGCTGGATCCACTTCGGGCTGACGTCCTCCGACGTGCTCGACACCGCCCTGGCGCTACAGCTGCGTGCGGCCGGTGAGGTGATCGTGCCCGGCGCCAAAGCGCTCACTCAAGCGCTCGTCGCCCGAGCACGCGAGCACGCGGACACGCTGTGCGTGGGCAGGACCCACGGTGTGCACGCAGAGCCGACCACCTTCGGCATCAAGCTCGCCGGCTTCGCCTTCGAGGCGCACCGCAACGCCGTGCGTCTGCAGCGCGCATTCGAGCAGGTGGCCGTCGGTGCGGTCTCCGGCGCTGTCGGCACCTATGCAGCCACCAGCCCCGAGTTCGAGACCCGCGTGCTCGCCCGGCTGGGGCTGGCGCGCGAGCAGGTCTCCACGCAGGTGGTCCCCCGCGACCGCCACGCCGAGCTGCTGAGCGCGATTGCCCTCGCGGGCGCCGGCCTCGAGCGTTTCGCCACGGAGCTGCGCCATCTGCAGCGCACCGAGGTGCGCGAGGCTCAGGAGCCGTTTCGCGCCGGCCAGAAGGGCTCGTCGTCGATGCCGCACAAGCGTAACCCGATCAAGAGCGAGCAGATCGCGGGGCTCGCGCGCGTGTTGCGCGGCAACGCCCAGGCGGCGCTCGAGAACGTCGCGCTGTGGCATGAGCGCGACATCTCCCACTCCTCCGTCGAGCGCGTGATCCTGCCCGACTCGACGATCCTGATCGACTACCTCCAGCACCGCACAATCGCGCTCGTGCAGGGCATGACCGTCGACGAGGAGCGCATGCGCGCCAACCTCGAGCTGACCCACGGCGCGCTGTTCTCCCAACGGGTGCTGCATGCGCTCGTCGAGGCCGGCTCCTCGCGCGACGATGCCTATCGCGTCGTGCAGGAGCTCGCCCAGCGCGCTTGGGATGACGGCATCCAGCTGCGCGAGCTACTCGCCGCCGACGAGCGCGCCGCCGGCCTCGATCTCGACGCGATCTTCGACTACTCCCACTACACCCGCCACGCCGGCGAGATCCTCGCGCGGCTCGACGACATCGCCTGAGCATCCGCTCAGCAGGTCTCACGGCCGCTTGATGGCCACGCTTTTCCGCAAGTTCCGGTAGCGGCCAGGCTAGGTCTGGCTCCGCTGGTAGCATCGCCAAATGTGACCACAGCGCTCGCCGATCTACCCCTAATCGCCAGCGGCAAGGTCCGCGAGATGTACGACCTCGCCGGCGCCGACGGTGTGCCCGCAAGTGGTGGTGAGCCGCCACTGCTGATGGTCGCAAGCGACCGCATCTCGACCTACGACGCCGTCCATCCCACGCCGATCCCCGATAAGGGGAAGGTGCTCACGGGGCTGTCCGTGTTCTGGTTCGCCAAGACCGCCGATATCGTCGCCAACCATCTGATCTCTGCCACCGACGGCGTGCCCGACGAGGCTCGCGGCCGGGCGCTGGTCGTGCGCCGCCTGCAGATGCTCCCTGTGGAGTGTGTCGTGCGCGGCTACATCACCGGCTCCGGCTGGAAGGACTATCAGGCCACCGGCTCCGTCTCCGGGATCGCGCTACCCGAGGGACTGCGCGAGTCAGAGCGCCTGCCAGAGCCGATCTTCACGCCCAGCACCAAGGCAGACGTCGGCCACGACGAGGCGATCGACTTCGAGGGCGCCGTCTCGCTCGTGGGCGACCGCGCGCTGATGGAGCGCGTCAGGGACGCCTCCATTGAGCTGTACTCGTTTGCCGCTGAGCACGCGCGCGCCAACGGCGTGATCCTCGCCGACACCAAGTTCGAGTTCGGCCTCGATAACAGCACCAGCAACGGCGGTGGACCCGCGCTGGTTCTCGGCGACGAGGTCCTCACCCCCGATTCCTCCCGCTACTGGCCCGCCGACGACTATGAGTTGGGGCGTGGGCAGCCAAGCTTCGACAAGCAGTACGTGCGCGACTGGGCAGCCGGCAGTGGCTGGGACAAGAAGCCGCCCGCCCCCGCCATTCCCGACGACGTCGTAGCGGGCACACGCGCACGCTACGTGGAGGCCTACGAGCGCATCACCGGCGAGCCCTTCCAGGCATGGCTCGACCGCACCGGAGCCGTGTGAGAGCACGCGTGCTGATCCGCCCCAAGGCGGGCATCCTCGATCCCCAGGGCGTCGCCGTCGAGCGCGCGCTGCCAGCACTCGGCTTCGCCGGCGTCGAGAACGTCCACATCGGACGCCTCGTCGAGCTAGACGTAGAGAACGCCGCACAGCTCGAGCCCATGTGCCAGAAGCTGCTCGCCAACCCGCTCGTCGAGGACTACGAGGTGCAACTCCTCGACGGCAGCGCCTGACGCGACGTGCTTTTCGGCGTCCTTCAGTTTCCCGGCTCCTGTGACGAGGTCGACGCACTGAACGCAGCGCGCCGAGTGGCCGACGCCGAGCTGATCTGGCACGGCGACCGCGACCTAAAAGGCGCCGATGCGATCGTCGTTCCCGGCGGGTTCTCCTATGGCGATTACCTGCGCGCCGGCGCCATCGCCCGCTTCTCCCCTGCGATGGAGTCCGTGATCGCGTTCGCGCGCGACGGTGGGCTCGTGCTTGGCATCTGCAATGGCTTTCAGGTGCTGTGCGAGGCGCGGCTGCTTCCCGGCGCGCTGCTAGTCAACGCCAACCTGCGCTTCACCTCCAGGCAGGTGCAGCTCGAAGTGACGAGCAGCGGCGGTTCGTTCACCCGTGCGTGCGCGCTTGACGAGCGGCTCAGCATCCCCGCCAAGCACTCCTGGGGTCGCTACCACGCCGATCCTGACACGCTCGCTGACATGGACAACCGCGGCCAGATCGTGCTGCGCTACGCGCCCGGCGAGAACTTCAACGGCTCGCTGCACGGCATCGCCGGCGTATGCAACGAGGCCGGCAACGTGTTCGGCATGATGCCCCACCCCGAGCACGCCGTTGATGAGCTGATCGGCGGCTCCGCCGACGGCCTGAAGATCTTTCAGTCGATGCGGATGACCGTCGAGGGTGTGGCCGTCGGTGGTTGACACGTCCACAGATCTCCCCACCGTTGACGACGCGCTCGCGCTCGGCCTCACACGCGCCGAGTACGAGCTCGTCTGCCACAAGCAAGGCCGCGCGCCAAACCAGGTGGAGCTCGCGATGTACTCGCTGCTGTGGAGCGAGCACTGCGCTTACAAGCACTCCAAGAAGCTGCTCAGGACGCTGCCCACGGAAGGCCCCCACGTGGTCATGGGGCCCGGCGAGAACGCCGGCGCCGTCGACGTCGGCGGCGGCCTCGTGTGCGCGTTCAAGGTCGAGTCCCACAACCACCCCTCCGCTGTCGAGCCCTTCCAGGGAGCAGCAACCGGCGTCGGCGGCATCCTGCGCGACATTTTCGCCATCGGAGCACGCCCCATCGCCGTGCTCGACTCATTGCGCTTCGGCGAGCCCGTCCCGGGTGCCGACGGCACCCGCTCGCGCTATCTGCTCGACGGCGCCGTTTCCGGCATCGGCCACTACGGCAACTCCATCGGAGTGCCCACCGTCGGCGGCGAGGTGTACTTCGAGGCGCCCTACGAGAGCAACTGCCTCGTCAACGCCATGGCACTCGGGCTCGCCCAGCGCGAGCGGCTCATGCGCAGCGCTGCAGCCGGTCCCGGCAACCTGGTGATCCTGTTCGGCGCCTCCACCGGCCGCGACGGCATCGGCGGCGCGTCAGTGCTCGCCTCCGCTGAGCTCGGCGCCGACGACGATGACAGCAAGCGCCCCACCGTCCAGGTCGGC
>JBEKAM010000142.1:0-9859 GCA_050015915.1 Solirubrobacteraceae bacterium | reverse complement strand
AGCGGCGTTCACGCGCTCGTTTACGGACCCAAGTCGGTTGATAAGCGAGACATGATGGCGCGGTTGCTTCAGGACGAGGGTGTCCAGGGGTATGCGGTCGTCACGAGACACGTAGCGGCAGGAGACATGCCAACCTGGACGTATATAGCCCAGCGCCACGTGGAGCGATCCAATCCAAACGCGGTGCTGGTTGTCGATCGCGCCCACGAGGCGCTCGCATCTCGGCCTCACAGCACGTGGCATCTGTTCGACTTCGATGATGCCGAGCTCGTTTGGGAGGATGACCCGGAGCGCGCCTCCGACGAGGGCTTGACGGGAAGCCGGGTACGCTGCGTCTGGATCACGGACCGAGCACGGCAGCTCTCGGAGCGCAACCTGGGCGCGTTCTTGTTCCATTGCGAAGCGTTCCCCGGCTCACGCGCGGAGCGGCGGGCGCGCGTCGCACAAGTGATCTCGGACTTCGACCTCCCCCCGCGACTGGAGCGAGACCTCGCAAAGTACAGCCTGCTTGGCGAACAGCAGGTCCGCCAAGCCGCCGAGCTCGCACGCCTGGTCGTTCTGACAGACGATAAGCCACACCGTAAGCCCGAGACGCACCGCGGGCGATTGGACAAAGAGCGCGAGCAGGTGATCAAGCGCGCGGTCGCCCACAGCCAGAAGGTCCTCGGGCGCGACCGCACCGAGGGAATACGGGACTCCGTCACAATCTACGACCTCGACCTGCTCAACATCGCCGGGCGCTTCACGCCACAGCAGATCATCGCGTCTTTGCAAAAGCGCCCAACGGGATCGCTGTGCTTCTGGGGCCTGCCGGGTGCCGGCAAGACGCAACTCGCGGAGCACATCGCCGTAGAGCTGGACCTGCCAATTCTCATGCGCTCGGCTTCCGAGCTCCTGTCGATGTGGCTAGGTGAGACGGAGCAGCAGATATCGAAGATGTTCGCCGAGGCACAGAACGAGGGTGCGATCCTGTTCCTCGACGAGGCGGATTCGTTCCTACGCGATCGCACACTCGCACGCGCACACTGGGAGGTGACACAGGTCAACGAGCTACTCCAGCGCGTGGAGCGCTTCGAGGGAATATTCATCGCGGCAACGAACCTGATGGACTCGATCGACGCGGCGGCGATGCGCCGCTTCACATGGAAGCTGGAGTTCAAGGCCCTCCGTCGAGAGCAGGCGTGGTCGATGTTCTGCAGGGAGAGCGGGTTCGATCCAAACGCCAATCCCGAGTGCGCCGGCGAACTCGAGCAAGCGCTGGGCGCTATCAACGACCTTGCGCCTGGAGACTTTGCGACGGTCAAGCGCCAAGCGCAGATGCTGGGGGAAGAGCTCGCTCCGCAGTCCTGGATAGAGCAGCTTGTCGCGGAGGCCAAGGCGAAGATGCTGGGTTTGAGGCGGCAGCAGCTTGGGTTCGCGAGCTAGATGGTCCCCTGCCGTGCTGGACCGAGCCGCAGCCAGGGAGCGGCGAAGATGAACGCGGTCGCCACGGAGGCGATGATCGAGCGTGCAGGCCGTGCGCTGATCGACGCGGCGTCGGGACCTGCCAAGGTGATCCTGTTTGGCTCGCGTGCTCGTGGAGACGCGAACGAGGGGAGCGACTTCGACTTTTTGGTAATCGAGCGCCAGGTTGACGATCGCCTCGCGGAGGCCGTCAAACTCCGTCACGCTCTATGTGAGTTTGGCGTGCCCGTCGATGTGATCGTGATGGAGGAAGGGCTTGTCGAACGACGCTCCAAGGTCAAGGGCACGATGGTCGATCGCGCTCTACGCGAGGGACGCGTTGTCGCCCAGTCCTGAGCAGATCGAGTACGCGGAGATGTTGCATCGCCTCGCGACGGGCGACCTCTATGCCTGCCGTAAGCTCGCCGACGACGCCGAGGTCGACGACCACATCATCGGCTTCCACGCACAGCCGTCGAGAAGGCGCTCAAGGTAGCGCTCGTGCTTGCAGACTCTGAACTGCCGCACACACACGACCTGGAGCTGCTCGTTGAACAGATCAAGGGGGCAGGGACGACGGTGCCTGACGAGCTATCGCGCACCGAATGGCTTACGCCGTGGGCAGCCGAACTCCGCTACGACGAGCCGATCGCGCTCGATCGCAAGGCTGCGCTCGCAGCGGCCGAGAGCGCGAGCCGCTGGGCAGCGTCGCTGCTCGCTGACGCGAAGCGCCCCCAGCCCGAGCCCGATCCTGGGAGGAAATCTCGGGATGAAGTCCCACCAGCGTCCGCGCCCTAGAACCACGAAAGCCCTGGATTTCCAGGGCTTTCGCTTCATCATAGCGGGGGCAGGATTCGAACCTGCGACCTTCGGGTTATGAGCTAGCTCAAGCTGGTAGCGGTAAGGCGGATATGCCCTGTATTCAAGCCATTTCGGTGCAGTAGTTCGAGTTAGGCAAGGCTGTTTGGGGAGGAATCTCGGGAGGAAATTTCCGTCCGCACGACGCGCTACGGTTCTTGAGTCTGCACCGCTGTCTCGCGGCCTCAGCCGCCCCCACGGAAGGAGCCCGTCATGCCACGCACGACCCTCGATCCGCACGCTTCGATCAGCGGCCATGTGTGGCTGTACGAGGGCAAGCGGCGCAACACCTGGTGCGCCAAGTGGCGCGACCAGCACGGACAGCACGAGAAGCGCCTCGGCCCGGCGTGGGCCGGCAAGGGGACGCCTCCGTCGGGCTTCCTGCGCCAGCGCGACGCGCAGGCGCTACTCGATGCGCTGCTGGTCGATGCGCGCCGCGGGCAACTGCGCCAGGAGCGCACCGGCGTCACGTTCGCCGATGTCGCCGAGGAATGGTTCGAGCGCGGGCGCTTCGAGCGCGACTGGTCGGCCAGCACGCAGGTGGACTATCGCTCGGTGCTCGACGCACATCTGCTGCCTGAGTTCGCCACCAAGCGCATCGAGACGATCACTACCGAGCAGATCGAGCGCTGGCGCAACCGTCTCGCCGAGGACGGTGCGCGGGTCCGGCACACGGTCAACAAGATCGTCACCCAACTACACGCGATCTTCCAGCACGCCGTCGATCATCACGGCCTGCTGCTCAATCCCGTCGCCAAGGTCAAGCGGCTGCGCGAGTCCTACGACGCGGCCCGCTTTGACTTCTACTCACCCGAGGAGATTGAGAAGCTCGTCGCGACTGCCGCCACGGGCGCCCACCGCGATCCCAGCCGTCCGGCCGTCAGCGACACCGAGCGTGCCTTGCGAGCCGCCGAGGATCGCCAGGACGCCGCGATCTACCTCACCGCCGCGCTCAGCGGCCTACGCCGCGGCGAGCTGCTCGCCCTGCGCTGGGAAGATGTCGACTTCGAACAGTCCTCGATCCGCGTGTTCGAGGGCTATAGCGCCAACCGCGCCGGCAAGCCGAAGTCACGCAAGTCGCGCACACTCCCGATGGTCGACAAGGTCGCCGACACGTTGGACGCCCTCAAGAAGCGCAGCGCCCACACCGCCAAGGGCGACCTCGTATTCGTCAGCCGGGAGGGCACTCACGTCGACGGCTCCGCCCTGCGTCGGCGCTACCACGCCACACTCGACGCAGCGGGTCTGCGACGGCTGCGCTTCCACGACCTGCGCCACACCTTCGGGTCGTTGAGCATCAATGTGGCCAGCATCGTCCAAGTGCAGGCGTGGATGGGTCACGCTGACATCCAGACGACGATGCGCTACCTGCACCACAAGAGCCGCGCCGACGACGCCGAGCTGCTCTCAGCGGCCTTCCGGCCCAAGAAGCGCAAGCCCGCCGCCAAGGAGCGCAGGTCGCGCGAGCACGCGACGGCATGAATATGTAGCCCGCTCGGCATGTGCCCCGGTCCGCCCGTTAAGAATGGCCGATCGTCTCGACTGACGCCAGCGTCCGGCGTGCTGGCTCTAGCTTGAGACTGTGACCTTGTGCCCTGGGCCTTCCAGCTTGCGCGCCCGCGCAACGCTGATCGTTTCTCCGGGTGGAGGGGGAGAGATCGAGAGCGGAACTTCAACGGCCGTGATGTCCGTGGTCTCTGTGACGTGGGCGTGCTGGGCACTCTGCGACAGGGTCACTCGTAGCGGAAAGCCGGCTTCGCTAAGGAAGATCGTTAGCTTCGTGAGGACCGGATGCTTCTCAAGATTCCGCACGTCTTCCACCGTGAGGCCCCGGATCAGGCGGAGAGGTTCGACGTCGGCCGTGAACTCGGTGGTTGCTTGTCCATCAACTGAGACTGAACCAAGCACCGCGACGGAGCCGACAGCCGTTGTGAGGAGGTTGAACAGTTGCGCATAGCTGCCTTCGCCGCCAACGCTCGCATCGCCAGGGCTTGCAAAGACTTCGAGAGGGCTGGAGTAGGATGGAAACGCGCTGCTATCGGCGTCTTTCCTGCGAATCCAAGCTCGGCGCGGGTGCTTGCGCGCGATCTCCCGCGAGTATTCGTATTCGGTGGAACCGATCTGGATCTGGATCGGCTTGCCTGTGTTGGTGTCGATCACCTCGGCCTGGGGTGGAGAGATGCTTACCTCTCCACTGATGTTCTCGTCCAGCGACACCGACTTCTCGCGCCCGACGGGCTTACCGTTCGTTTCGTTGACGATCGTGACGGTGCCCCGGCTGATCTGCGTATAGCGCTCACTGTTGACGTGAAGCTGCTGCATCTTCAGCTCTAGGGCCTGTAGCTGTGGCGGCAACGCTGCGATGGGCGCCCGTGGCACAGACAAGGATCGGGTCGCCGACCCAGCAGTGTCCGCGATGTCTCCTACCAGCGCCGCCAGTGAGGACAGCACCAGCAGGGACACTCCCGCTAGCCGCATCCTCACTCGCCCCATGCCTCGCTCAACACAGGCGCCATCTTACCTGCCCATCGGAGACGTTCCAAGACTCGATACTTACCCGCACAACGCAACTACCGTGTGATTGCTCAGGGCAGGTTGTCGGCGAGGACGCTGGCTTCAAGTGTTTCCCGTGGATCGCAAGAGAGAGTGCATTCGGTTAGCCGGCGCCAGATGGCGACTGCCCTGCCCGCAGCGTCGAGGCCGATGCGCGCTTCGGATGCGCTGTCGGTGGATATGCGGCCCAATGACTGCCAGCTCGGTCGTGCTGGCTGCCTCCTTGCGGCTTCGATGACGGCCTGAAAGGCGTCCGCTCGCCTCCAGAGGGCAGCCGAGCCGCCCCGCCCGTTCAACGCGATCTGAGGTTCGGCATGGGGGAGCTGTCGCGCGCGGCACCGCCTTACTGGATGAGGGTCGATGTGAATGCCGCCAACGAGACAGGTCATCGGTTGTGCGACGTGGTTCCAGCTGGCAAGGACTATCGGGGCGTCGAACGTGTCTTGCCTGACCGAGCCGCTGACCTCCACGATGCTGTTCCTCAGCTGTTCGTCGCGTTCCCAAAGGGCCACTGCTTCGCCGCGGGCATTGACCGCGAGGGCGGGGCTCCCTGCGGGCACGCCATCTGGCGAGAGCTGCCGCGAATGTGCCCAGCGCGCGCCAGCGACCTTGCCGAACGCGGCTTCGACAGTGGCCGGCGCTTCCTCAGTGGGGGAGTCCGCACGCTGCCACACGGCGACGGCATCGCCCGTGGAGTCGAGTCCGATCTGTGGGTCGCGCTGGCCGGGCGCGTTCGAGGAGATGGTGGTCGGGGCGCTCCACGCACCTCCCGTCGCTGCTCGGGTGGCCGTCTGAACCACTCCGGCTTCGTGCTGCGCCTGCGAGCCTTCGAACGCTTCCCAGACAGCAGCCGCGCCGCCGTGTGCGTCGACGGCGACCTGCGGGCCTTCGGCGGCGACCCCAGGTGCCGATAGGACAGCGGGGCGCCCCCAACGTCCCGTCCTGACTGAGCCGACGGCGGCTTCCACCACGCGTGTTTCAGCTCCGAGGGCGAGGACATGGCGGACCCACACGACGACGGCCTGTCCGTTGCTGCCGACCGCGACGCGAGGGGCTTCATCGCCGCCCAGCATGGGCGGTTCAGGGGCGGCTGACACCGCTACCGGCGCGCGCCAGCGGCCAAGGTGCGCCGGCCTGACCGCGACCTCGATGACCTGCGGGCCGCCCGTCCTTTCCCACGCGGCGACCACGTCTCCGCGCGCATCGACAGCGGCCGAAGCCGTCAAAGTCGTGTCCTGGAACATGTTCTCTTCGTCCAGTTCCGTCGACGGGGTCCAGCGCAATACCTGAGCCGCGCTTGTGGAGGTTTCGAGGGTGGAGTGTCGCGTCCAGACAGCGATCGCTTCCCCTTTCTGAGCGACCGCGAGATCGACCGCCCCGAAGTCGCCGGATTCGGGAGCGACCGCGAGCTGCGCGGGCGCACGCCGTGCCGGTGCCGCCGCCGTGAACGTCGCCGACGGCCAAGAGGCCAAGAAGGCCACGGTCAGCAACACAACGCGCTGTCGGAACCGCCCCATAGAAAGTCCCCCTCGATTCTGCACGCGTTTCAACAGCAACGCGCTGGCAGGAAGCTACCAGACTGCCGGCGGCGCGAGCCCTCCCGATGTCGGCCGTCGTCACCCTCGCTCAGGCTAGATCGCTGACGACTCACGCAGCGCATCAGCACCGTGAAATGCCCAACAGACTAGATGCACTGTGGCAGAGCGTGACACTTGGGAGTGGTACATTTTGAGCCATGATGACGGCTGCGAGCATCGGTGCTGGGCAGGCGGCGGGCTACAGCGCATACTTGGAGTCGCGGACGGTCGCGCCGTCGCGCGGCGACTACTACCTCTCGCCGGAGGGTGAGCCGACAGAGGCGCCGGGCATCTGGCACATGCTGAACGAGACGCGACAGAGCCTCGGCCTGGAGGTAGGCGAGGCGGTGCGCGCTGAGCAGCTCGTTGCGTTGATGGAGGGTCGGCATCCCGTGAGTGGCGAGTTCATCCGCAGGGCGGGTGCGGACGGCCGGCGGGCGGGCGGGATCGACTTGACGTTCAGCGCGCCCAAGTCTGTCTCCACTGTGTGGGCGCTCGGCTCCGAGGACCAGCGTGCGGGCGTGGAGCTGGCGCACGGGCGGGCGGTGTCGCGTGCGCTTGAGCACCTGCGAGTGGAGGTGCCGGTGGTCCGCGAAGGCGCAGGCGGGCGGGTGCTCTCCACAGCAGGCGATGTCTTGGCGGCGGAGTTTCGTCACACGACCGCGCGCGGCGTTCAGGGTGGCGGTGCGCCCGATCCGCAGCTCCACAGTCACGTAGTTGTGACGGGCGTGGTGCGGCAAGACGGGCAGTTCGCCGCGGTCGCGAGCCGTCCGTTGTTTAGGGCGGCGAGGGAGCTGGGCGCGTTCTACCGTGGCGCGCTCGCGGACGAGCTGCAGCAGCAGGGCTATGAGGTCGTCGCGGGCACGGGACGTGACGGGCGCTACTTCGAGGTCGCCGGTATCTCGGAGAGCGTGCGGGACGCGTTGAGTGGTCGCAGCCGTGAGGTTTGGTTGGCGGCTGAGCGTTTCCGTGCGCGCTACGGGCGTGCGCCGGAGCGCGACGAGCTGCGCAACGTCAAGCTCGAAAACCGCAAGGCCAAGACGCCGCAGAGTCGCCCCGAGCTACAGGCCACCTGGGACGAGCGGGCAGCGGGCCAGCACGTCGACCGCGCCGACGTGGAATCCCTGCGGTCTGGGGAGCGGGGCGGTGTGCAGCGCGTCGAGCGGGTCGGTTGGCAGGAGCGAGTCGAGCGCTCGTTGACAGCGCAGGGCGCGACGTTCTCCGAGCGTGAGCTGCGCGCGAGTGTGCTTGAGCAGGGCGTCGGGGAGCTTTCACCCGAGCGCGTCTCCGAGCACACGCGCGAGCTGATCGCCTCCGGTGAGGTGATCGAGCTTGAGCAAGGCCGCATGACCACCCGGACGATCAGAGGGATGGAGCAGGCGATCGAGGCGAGGGTGCATGACATGGCGGCAGGCACCGGGGCGGCGGTGAGCGACCAGGCCCGTACAGCGGCGGTAAGGGAGGTGGGCGAGCGGATCGGCGGTCCGCTCAGCGCGGAGCAACAGCAGGCGCTTGAGCTGCTTGGCGGCCAGGAGCGCGCGGCGGTCCTCATCGGGCAGGCGGGCGCCGGCAAGGGCGTTGTGATCGACGCGGCGGTGCGCGCCGAGCTGCACGCCGGCCGTGAGCCGTTGGGGGTCGCGGTGGCTGGTGACACGGCCGAGCGGCTCGGCCGTGAAAGCCCCGCCCTTGAAGGCCGCACAATGACGCTGGACTCGTTGGTAGCGAAAGCCCGCACCGGGAGCCTCCCCCTCGGCGAGTCAACGACCGTGTTCTTTGACGAGGCGGGGATGGCCGACACTCGACGCCTTGGCGCGCTGAGCGATGTCGTCGCGCGTTCGGGGGGAAAGCTCGTTGTGATCGGTGACGCGCGCCAGCTCCCCGCGATCGGCGCCGGGGGCCTGTTCGAGCGCCTGACCGACGCGGCGCCGACTGCGCGTCTATCGGAGGTGCGTCGCACGAGTGACCCGCTGGAGCGCCAGGCGTGGGCGGACCTGCGGGCGGGCCGCACGGATCAGGCGATGGCTCACTACCACGCGCGGGGGCAACTTCACCTTGCAGACACCCGCGAGCAGGCGCTGGAGGGAGCGGTGAAACAGTGGGACGAGCTGGCCGAGCGCGATGGCGTGCAACAGGTCGCGCTGATGTCCGACGCGTCAACCGGGGAGATCGACCGAATGAACGCACGCGCCCAACACCTACGCGCCGAGCGCGGCGAGCTGGGCGAGCGAGAGGTGTCGTTGCCCGGTGTCGCCTACGGCGTGCGTGAGGGCGATAGGGTCGCGTTCATCGCCCAGCACCGCCCGGAAGGCGAGCGCCGAGTGGAGAACGGCACGCGCGGCGAAATCGTCGCGGTCGATGTCGATCAGCAGCGGGTGAGTGTGCTCACCGACGGTGCACGCGAGGTAACGCTGGCGGGTGAGGAGCTTGAGAGTCTGCGGCTCGCCTACGCCCAGCACCTATACCGCCAGCAGGGCGCGACCGTACAGCGCGCAGTAGTCGTGACCGGCGGCTGGCAGACAAGCCAAGAGGGCGCCTACGTTCAAGCATCACGCGCACGCAACGGCACCGACTGGCATGTTGCAAGAGACGACCTCGGGACAGAGGGAGTAGACGCCGATCGAGTCGGGCGCCTTGCTGAGCTGATGCGTGCCTCACGCGCGCAGCTCCCCTCCCTCGCGTTCCGCGCCCTCACCGCCAGCACGGGCGCGGACGTGGGCGAGGAACTCCAGCGCTCCACCGCCCGCCAGCTCGCACCCGACAGCAGCTTCGATCGGGATGCGGGCATGGGCGCCGGGCTATGAGCCGCGTCGCGATCACCCTCGACGAGCACGCCCTCGCGGAGCTTGGTCGCCGCGCGCAGTCCAACGGCGAGCCCGTATCCAGAACCGCAGCACGACTCGTCCGCGACGGACTGCTCAGCACTCAGGCACAGGCCGGCGGCGAGCCCGCCCCGGCCATCGCAACCAGGCTGGCAGAGGGTCAGGACGCGGGACTGCCGGGATGGCTTGAGCCACCCGACAAGCGCGAGCAATGGCGACGCGAGCTATGGGCGGCGGTCTGCGCGCTCGCCGAGCGCTACCCCGGAGTGTTCTCAAAGCTCGTAGCCGACTGGTGGACAGACCGCGCGCTCGTTGAGGTGCTCGGCGCGCTCAGCGCGTGGCGCTCCCAGCTCGATGCCGGGCAAAGCGCCGACCCGCGCGCCGAGCTGCTGTTCCACGACCGCCTGGAGCTGCTCGAGCGCCAGCTCACCCACGCGAGCGACCCGACCGCCGCACGCTTCGCCGGCGGACCACCGCCGTCCGAGTGGGTAGCCAAGTAGGGCAATGACATAGATGATTCGCGCTCAGGCGGATTCGAGCGCTGCTGCCAGCTCGGCGAAACTGACGCCCAGCGCGTCGATGATCCGCCGTACCGAGTCCCAGCTCGGC
>JBEKAM010000141.1:0-10024 GCA_050015915.1 Solirubrobacteraceae bacterium | reverse complement strand
CGCGGGCCGGACGGCCCTCTACTACTGCATCACCCGGGGCTGCCGGCAGGCGACCGCTAAGTTGCTCGGATGACATCCACCGCCCATGCGGTGGCGCCAGCCGGCTCGAACCACGCAGGCGTCGTGACCGAAGGTCTCGGCAAGCGCTACGGCGAGCTGTGGGCGCTGCGCGACGTCGATCTGAACGTCCCCAGTGGCTCAGTGCTCGGACTGCTGGGACACAACGGCGCGGGCAAGACGACCGCGATCAGGATCCTCACCACGCTCGCGCTGCCGAGCGCCGGGCGTGCGAGCGTCGCTGGCCTGGACGTTGTCACCGACGCTGCCCGCGTGCGCGAGCGCATCGGGCTGGCGGGCCAGTATGCGACGGTCGACGGCCTGCTCACGGCGCGCAGGAACCTCGAGATGGTGGGACGCCTCTACCACCTGCCTCGCGCGCATGTCAAAGCCCGTGCCGATGAGCTGCTCGAGCAGCTCGGTCTCAGCGATGCCGCCGATAGGCTCGTGCGGACGTTCTCCGGTGGTATGCGCCGCCGCCTGGATCTTGCGGCGAGCCTCGTAGGCGAGCCGCCGGTGCTGTTCCTGGATGAGCCCACCACCGGTCTAGACCCGCAGGCCCGCAACGATCTGTGGGCGCTACTCAGGCGGCTCGTCGACGAGGGCACCACGCTTGTGCTCACCACCCAGTACCTCGAGGAGGCAGACCGGCTGGCCGACACGATCGTGGTGCTCGACCGCGGCAAGATCGTCGCAAGCGGTCCACCTGCTGAGTTGAAGGCACGGGTGGGGGGCGAGCGGATCGCGGTGACGCTCGCCGACAGCGACGGTCTCGATGGTGCTGCCCGGGCGCTCGAGCCGTTCGCGGACGGCCGCGCGGCGATCGACTCCGAGCAGCCGCGGGTGACGATTCCCGTGCGCCTTGGCACGCGGCTGGTGGAGGTCGTGCGCGCACTCGATGCCGCGGGGGTGGACGCCGTCGATGTGAACCGCCGCGAGGCAACGCTCGACGACGTGTTCCTCACGCTCACCGGCACCCAGCCCGAGCCGCTCGAGGTGCCCGCCACGAGTGAGGCGAGCGCGTGAGCGATCAAGCTCCCATCGCAGCCACGCCCAATGCCATGCTGCGCCTGCGCTGGCAGCTGTCGGACAGCGTCGAGCTCGCGCGGCGCAACGTCGCCCACGTCCGCCAGGTGCCGGAGAAGCTGCTCGACGTGACCGTCCAGCCGCTGATGTTCGTGCTGTTGTTCGCATACGTCTTCGGTGGCGTGATCCACGTGTCCGGCGGCGGCTACCGTGAATACCTGCTCGGCGGGATCCTCGTGCAGACGCTCACGTTCGGCATCGTCGGACCGGCCACCTCGATCGCGACGGATCTGACAGAGGGCATCGTCGACCGTTTCCGCTCGCTGCCGATGTCGCGCTCGGCGTTCCTGCTCGGTCATTTGATCTCCGACCTTGCCTCCTCGATGCTGGCGCTCGTGATCATGATCGTCAGCGGCCTGATCGTCGGCTGGCGGATCCACTCCGATGTGCCGCACGCGCTCGCGGGCTTTGCGCTGTTGGCGCTGTTCGCGCTGACGATGCTGTGGCTGGGGATGCTGCTCGGCTTGATGGCCCGCACACCCGATGCGGTCACGGGCGTTGCGTTTATCGTCATCTTCCCGTTGACGTTCATCGCCAACACGTTCGTGCCCGCGGGTGGGCTCCCCGGGGGGCTCAGGCAGGTCGCCGAGTACAACCCCATCAGCGCGCTCGCCGCCGCAACGCGCACGCTGTTTGGCAACCCCACAGCACTGCCGTCGGGCGCACCGTGGCCGCTGCAGCACCCGGTGCTCAGCTCTGTGATCTGGTGCGTGCTGGTCCTGCTTGTGGTGGCGCCACTTGCGATCCGCCGCTACCGGGTGCGCACCGCCGGCTGAGCCACCAGCCGAGGTGGGGTGGGGACCTTACGATCTGCCGACAGTGGAGGCGGGCCCAGCATTGAGAACCGAGCGGCTGCTTTTGCGACGCTGGCGGGACGCGGACATCGAGCCGTTCGCCGCGATGAACGCGGACCCGATGGTCATGGAGTACTTCCCGGCGACGCTGTCGCAGGCTGAGAGCAACGCGCTGATCGAGCGTAGCGAGCGGTGGTTTGACGATCGGGGCTACGGGCTGTGGGCTATCGAGCTGATCGCGGATGGGACGTTCGCTGGCTTCACAGGCCTAGCGCCGGTCGACGAGGAGCTCCCGTTCGCGCCGGCAGTCGAGCTCGGCTGGCGCCTCGCGCACGCCCATTGGGGTCAAGGGATCGCCACGGAGGCGGCGATCGCGGCGGCGCGATTCGCATTCGGCGTGCTCGAGCTACCGAGCGTGGTTGCTCTCACTGCCGCGACCAACGTGCGCTCGCGCGGGGTGATGGAGCGGCTGGGGATGCGCCGCGACCCCGTGGAGGACTTCATCCACCCAAAGCTCCCGGCCGAACATGCGCTCGCGCCGCACGTCCTCTACAGGCTCGACGCTCACGTGCCTTTGTAGCGAGCGAAGACCACGGCGATTGTCTCCAAGGCGTGGTCGGGATCGACTGGGATCTCTGCAAGGCCGGTGACCACATCGAGGGCATCGTCGATGCTGGCTTGACCGCGCAGCTCGCCGCACCAGCGCTCGAGCCAGCGCAGCGTCCACTCGTCGAATGCCTCCGGGCGCTGGACCGCAACGAGCGGCAAGAAGCGCAGCGTCATGCGCAGATCGAGCGGTCGCACACGCTCGTGAGCGAGAGTCTTCGCCAGCGCGATCGCGAAGTCGAGCTCGCCGCGGTCGAGGTGGGCTTCGAGCTCAGGGACTATGCGGTAGGGCCTACCCATACGAACATATGTTCGCACACTACGGTCGCGACAACTCGATTGACCGGGACCATGCATATCCTCGAAGTCGTGTGTGGGCGCTACACCAACACCGCCGGTCCTGAAGAACTGAACGACCGCTTCCGCGTGCCGATCTCAAGCGACGCAGGCACGCACCGCTTCAACATCGCGCCCACGGAAGAGGTGCTGGCGATTGTCGCCCCGAAGGGCGAGCCGGAGGCGCGGCTACTGCGCTGGGGGCTGATCCCGACGTGGGCGAGCGACACGAAGGGCGCCGCGAGGATGATCAACGCGCGGATGGAGACGGTCGCCTCAAAGCCCGCGTACCGCAACCTGATCTCCAAGGGCTCACGACGAGCGCTGCAGCTCGCCGACGGCTACTTCGAGTGGCTGAAGCCTGAGAAGCGTGACACGCCCCGCCAGCCGTTCTACTTCCAGGTCGACGGCGGCATCCCGTTTGCGTTCGCCGCGATCTGGACGCCAGCCAAGATCGAGGGCGAGTGGGTCGAGAGCGTCTCACTGCTGACGTGCGACTCCAAGCCCAACCGTGTGGCAGCGGCGATCCACGATCGCATGCCGGTGATCCTCGCCGACCCGGACGCCCAGCGAGCATGGCTCGATTCAGCGCTCGGTGCCGAGGATGCGCTCGAGCTGTGCGGCCCGCTGCCCGCCGAGCGCCTGTCCGCTCACCCGGCGAACCCTGCCGTCAACAAGGCGGGTAACCTCGCCGCGGAGGGCCCGGAGCTGCTCGTGGCGCCCACGTAGGTGCCCGCCGACGAGCTCTGAGACCAGCTGCTCAGGCAGTCAGCCAGCGGCGCGGGTTCTCGGTGAAGATCGTGGCGAACGTGTCGTCATCCATCACACCCAGCTCACGCAGCGCCGGCACGACCTCCTCGAAGACGAGCGTCATCGACCAGTTGCGGATCGCTCCGGCGCCTTCGAAGACCTCGGCGGCCTCCGGTGGGAACCAGTCGATCGAGGCGCAGAAGTCCTGGGAGATCATCAGCCGCTCGGCGTGACCATGTCGCAGTAGCTCGGCGGCGGTAGCGTTGCGCTTGTCGATCGGCTGGTACATCTCAAGGCCGTAGCGGTCAAGGCCGACATACACGCCGCTGTCGATCAGTCCCTCGATGTAGGCGATGTCGTCGGTGTCGCCGCAGTGGGCGATCTGCACCTTGGCGAGATCGACGCCCTCCTCCTTGAAGATCTCCACCTGCCTTGGACCGGTGGCAACAGCGGGCATCGAGTGCGCCATGATCGACGCGCCGGTCTGCACGCTCGCGCGCGCGATTGCGCGGTGGACCTTCTCGACGTTCTCCGTCACGCCTGCCGCATCGGCGGCGCACTTGAGGAACGCGGCCCTGATGTCCGTACCCTGGATGCCGCGTTCGATGTCCTCGACGAAGTGGTCTGCCATCACGTCGACGTCGCGGTTGGCGAAGTAGTGGGGGAGATAGTCGTAGCTGTAGATACCGGTGCACGCCACGATCCGCACGCCCGTCTCATCAGCGACGCGCCTCATGAAGTGCACGTCGCGCCCACCGAACATTGCGGTGGGGTCGACGATCGTCTGCACGCCATGGGCCTTGGCGGCGTTGACGGCCACGAGCGCGGCGTCGAGCTCGAGCTGCTCGTCGTAGCGGTTGGGCCACTGCTCCGCCACTGCCTCATCACGAAAGCGCACGTGCTCGTGCACAAGCGTCAGCCCCAGATCCTGCGCCTCCACGGCGCCCTGTACGGTCTCTACGGTCGGCATGTATCTCCCCTCGAGTTTGTTCAGCGAAACCGCTGCCGGGGCGCCCCGGCACTGAAAACCACTCCCTCTCGCTACAGGAAGAGCCTACCCCGCCGTCGCTTGACGAGTGCGGGCGTCAGTGGGCGAAGTGCTTGCCGGCGATCTGCTCCATGGTGCCCTTGGTGCGCATGGTCAGCACCCCGAGCAGCTTCTCGATGGCCTTCAGGTCGAGCGCGGAGTCGAGCATGCCGCCGCGCGGCAGCCAGTAGAGCTCGAGCTGGCCGAACGCGAGCCTGTCGTCTTCGCTGGCGAGCTCGAGCACGGCGTCACGCGTGCTGGGGGAGGGAGGAGTCGAGAGCAGCATGACCTGGAGCTTGCCGCCCGCGACGCCGACGCGATCGGAGCCGAACGGCTGCAGCGAGGCGATCGCTTGCATCTGCGGCTCGTCGCGTATGAACGTGGGAACCGCGTAGCCAAGCGCAGCGGCGAGACCCTCCTCCATTCGCGTTGCGAGCTCATCTGGCGGCTGGTCCTCCGCGGCTACCACGACGTTGCCGCTCGCGCGAAAGGTCGCCACCTCGGCAAAGCCCATCGCCACCAGGTGCCCACGAAGCTCCTCGTTCGTGAGCCGGTGGCCACCGACGTTCATGCCGCGGAGGAAGGCTGCATAGGAGGGCATGGCCGGGACCCTACCCCCAGAAAGTCGCTCTAGGTGATGTCCCGCGGGTTCCCGGACCGATTGCTCGATCTGGGGGGTGAAGCCCCATTTGACCCAGCCGTCCTTGTCTTCGTTCTTGATCGTGGTCTCACCCGCTTCGGTTTTGAGGAAGTCCCCGCCCGGCGTCGTCCACGCGTGGCTGCCGTCGTAGTCGTTCCACGTGGCATCGCTGGTGAAGCCGCGTGTCAGGGTTCTGGCTTCGATTTCGATCGGGCCGTTCGTCGTGTCAGCTTCAAACCACAAGGCGAGGTTCGAGCTCAAGATCGCCGACTGGCGAGGGATCGAGGAAAGGTTGAAGTGCAGCATCGCGCGTGACGCGTTCGCCGGCGATGCCGTATCCGCCCCGACATACAAGCGCTCCCCGCACAGCGAGGTGTTCACCTACGCGCCACTGACGATCGAGCACCTACTAGTGGAGCTAGTCGAGGCTAGATCAAACTTTGAGAATGAATCGCCTCCGATCTTTTGGGGACCTTAGCCTGAATCCACCGGGTCTGTCCGGTGAATTTTCGCTCAGGCACCCGGCGTGGCCACGAACGCGCGTGCCGGCAATACGAACCGTCGCGGCGGCTCGGCCTGCAGTGCAGCATTCGCGCGCGGGCCGTGGAGCCCGTGGCTGCGCGTGGACGCCGCAGTGGATTCCCCAATGCCGTCGTGATCGGAGATCCAGCTCATGATCGCCGCAGAGTTAGTGCCCTCGGCGAGGATCACCGAACGCTCGATCACCATTCCGCCGGAGTCATGCGGCCGCGCCAAGCGTCTCACCAGATCGGCTATTGCATCTGTTGTCATCGTTGTCTCCTCTATTGGTGTGTGGATCGCAGCTCGACGTGGCCGATGCCCGGCAGCTCGCATTCACCATCTGCGATGCCTGGCTGCAGGTCCAGCAGCGTTGTCAGCAACTGCAACGGTGTACCCGCCGCCCACGCCTGGGGACGGGAAGCGGTTGGATAGGCAACGGGTACAGACGTGACCGCAGCCGGGTAGCCAGCAAAAACCTCTGGCAGGCGATGCTCGAAGTGCGGCGCCGCGGAGAGCATCGCGGCAGCGAGTGTGACCGCATGCCCACGATGGCCATAGCGCGCGAGGCCGGCGACGATCAGCGAGTTCTCGTGTGGCCACACGGTCCCCGTGTGGTAGCCGAGGGGGTTGTAACCAGCCTCGCAGGCGCCAAGCGTCCTCACACCCCAGCCCGAATACAGGTCGGTTTCCTGCAGGCGCTCGGCTGTCGCCGCTGCCTCATGCTCGTCGAGCAGGCCCGACCACAGCAGGTGGCCGATGTTCGACGTCAGGCTGTCGACCTGACGCTTGTCACCGTCGAGTGCGACCGCATGGCATCCGCGCTCAGGCATCCAGAAGTCGCGGTGAAAGGAGACCTGCAAGTCGCGCGCTTGTACCTCCAGTCGCTCAGCCAGTGCAGGGTCACCCCACACCTCGCGCGCCAGACGAGCCGCGCGAGATCGCGCGTCGTAGACGTAGCCTTGGATCTCACACGTGGCCATCGGGCCGCGCGGCAGCGTGCCGTCCGCAAATTGGATCGCGTCCCAGCTGTCCTTCCAGCACTGGTTGATCAGGCCCGTAGTGGCGTTTCGACGCGAGTACTCCACATACCCGTCGCCGTCGGCGTCGCCGCTGTCATCGATCCACGCGAGTGCCGCCCGGGCGTTTGGCTCGAGCGTGCGCACCAGCTCGTCGTCGCCGGACCAGCGGTGGTACTCATCCAGGAGGATCAGGAACAAGGGGGTGGCGTCGGCCGATCCGAAGTACGGCGAGTGCGGGCGCTCGCCCCTGACGGTCAACTCGCCGAAGCGCAACTCGTGCAGGATCTTCCCGGGCTCGCGTTCGTGGAAGTCATCGCGGTCGTCAGCCTGTGCTGCGGCAAGCACCCGCAGTGTGGTCGCCGCCAGCTCCGGCAGATACGGCAGTGCCTGGAAGCTCGTGATCAGGCTGTCACGCCCGAACAGTGCCATGAACCACGGCAAGCCGGCCGCTGGCAGCGTGGCGCCCTTGCTGATGTCCGGCGGCAAGCGCAGTGCACCCAGGTCGCTGAGACTTGCACGATAGGTGCGCATCAAGGTCGGCTCGCTCGCCACCAGCGCTGGCGCCCGGGCGAGCCACCGCTTGAGCTCGGATGATTTGGCGGTCCTCATCGCGTCAAAGCCAGCTCGAGCCTTGCGCTGCCTGAGCCCTTTCGTCGGCTGCTCAGCGTCCGGTGTAATCGTGAAGGTGGTCGACCATTGCTCGCCAGGAGCCAGCACCAGCGAGTAGGTGAAGCCCTCGCGAGTAACGGTCGCGAGCACACTGGAGGCGATCGTAACGGAGCGCTGGAAGCCGTCGCGCTCGTAGGAGAGCGTCAGGTGGCGATCGTCGTGCCGCGAGGTCACCGTCCTCGGCGTGACTGTTCCCTCCTTGACTTCGAACAGGTCAGCGAAGTCCGTATCGAGCTCGAGCTTCACCTCGAGCGTGGTGCACTCATGGCGATGGTTGATGACCGATAGCTCCTCCATCCAAACGTGGTCGATCAAGCGACGGCGCATGATCGAGCACGGCGCCTCGGTCTCCGGGCCAACACGTGGCGTTAGGAAGAACTGCGCCGCGAAGTGCTCCTGCTGGTCCAGTCCGAGTAGCTCGAGCGGGTTCTCAGTGACCCGCAGCACCCACTGAGAGAGGAAGCGAGTGTCCTGACAGAAGAACCCATGATCGCGGCCTTCGTCAAGGCGCATGTCGCCGAGACGGTCGCTGACGACAAAGGTGCTGCCATCGAGGACGCTGAGAGTTCGCTCAGACAAGCGCCATCGTCGCCTCTCGCCGATCAGCCGCGGCACGGTAGGCGGACTCGTAGGCAGCTGCCACGATGTGGACGTCGCAGTGCTCAGAGACCCATGCTCGACAGTCCCGCGCGGCGATGCTCCCCAGGCGCCCCACAGCGCCGGCCATCGCCGTCTCGTCCTCGACGAGAAAGCCAGTCCGTCCGTCGATTACCAGCTCGCTTGCCGCCCCCGCCGGGAACGCGATGACCGGCGTGCCGCACGCCAGCGCCTCGATCATCACCATGCCGAACGGCTCCTCCCAGCTGATCGGCATCAGCAGCGCGCGAGCACCAGCGAACACCGATTGCTTGGGCGCCCCGCCGACCTCGCCGATGAAACGGACCCGGTCGCCATCGATGTGGGGCGCCACCTCGCGGTCGAAGAAAGCTTGCTGACCGGGCTGGATGACGCCGGCGAGCACAAGCGGCACACCAGCCGCACGGGCGGCCGCGATCGCCCGGTGTGGCCCCTTTTCCTCGGTCATCCGGCCGATCCACAGCAGGTAATCCTGCTTGCGCTCCTGCAGCGGCCATGCCTGCACGTCGATTGGATTCGGGATCACCGCCACGCCAGCCAGGCGCTCGGGTGCCGTGGCGCGCTGGGCGCGGCTGATGGCCACAAGCGTCGCCTTTGACTCGTGCCGCGCGTAGAAGGCGGATGTGGCCGGCGTGAACTGCCCGTGCAGTGTGTGCACCATCGGCGTAGCCAGACGGTCCGCCATGCCGAGCGCGGTGAACCCGCAATGGTCGTGCACCACGTCGAAGCGAGAGACGTCACCGGCTTGATCGATCGCCGCAAACGCCCGCGCCACGTGGTCCACCTCGTATAGCGAGCGCTCGATCTCATCGGGATGGGCCTCGTCGAGCAGTGTCACCACGCTCGCGCTGGACGCCGACCCAGGCGCACAGAACAGAGTTACCTCGTTGCCTCGCCGCACGAGCGCGTCGGTCAACACGCTCACCACCGACTCGACCCCTCCATACCCTGGCGGTGGAACCGAGATCCATGGCGGGGCGAGCATCGCCACGCGCAGAGCGGCCTCATCCCCGCCGCTACGCGAAAACGGCCGCCCATGGGTCGGCTCTCGCCCGGCCGCAAAGCGCCGGGATCTGCGGCTGGCGAGGGCTTCGGCGACCACTGACGGCGAGCTAGTGCTCTGCATGTAGGGAGCTTTCTGAGCCGGGGTGCGTCGGCGCGGGCGCCGAGTGCTCGATTGGGGAGGGACCTTGCTCGGGTCTCCGCCCACGCTGGCGCGAGCTGAGGCACGTCGCTACACGATCACCATAACATGAAATCTGAGTCTAGAGTTGGTAGTCTGTACTGATGGCTGACAAGACACCTCACTGGGCATTCCTGACCAACCACGCCCAGGTCCTCATCTGCATCGCCGATGAGCCCGGGGTCCGCTTGCGCGACATCAGCGAGCGTGTCGGGATCACCGAACGAGCCGCCCACCGTATCGTCGCCGAGCTCGCCGACGCCGGCTACATCACCCGCAATCGCACCGGCCGGCGCAACACCTACCTGATCCACACTGAGCTTCCGCTCCCCGATGCGCTTGCACGCAACCAGAAGGTCGGCGACCTACTCGCCATCCTCGGCGCTCGAACCCCTCGGCGTCCCAGAGCCAGCGAGCTCGCGCCGAGCTGGTCCCGCTAGTCGGCACGGGCGCACGGGCCGCGTTGGCCCCGAACGCGGGCACCGCCAGTAGCACGTTCATGCGGGCCGTCGGCTCAGTCATCTGTCCACGTATTCACCTTTGACGCGCGACGTGCGTCCACGCGGCGGACACACCCTCGCCGTCGCCCGCGCCAACTCCGAGGGAGCAGCACCCATGGCATTTTCCTTCACGCTCGGGAAGTCACAGCGAGGAGCCTTCCCCGCGGAGCTCGCTGCTATCACAATCACTGCGATTCTG
>JBEKAM010000140.1:0-10104 GCA_050015915.1 Solirubrobacteraceae bacterium | reverse complement strand
CGGCCGGCTGTGCCCCAGCGGCGAGATCAGCTCCCCCGCCCCCGCCGACCCGATCGACCCGATCGACCCGGCCGCGGACATGGTGGGGCCCGAGCCGGAAGTCGAACTGGCGCTCGAACCACACGGGCTGCGCCCCCTGGCCTTGTAAGCGCGCGTGGTAGTGGGTGAGGGCAACCTGGGCCTTCTCGAAAAGCTCGCGGTCGCGCTGGCTGTCGCCGAACCCGGCACGCCGCCAGCGCGAGTCGAGCAACTCGAGCATCTGGGCGAGCGTCTGCCCCCCGTCGCAGTGGTAGCGCTCGAGCACCTGGTGGACGACGATGCCGAAGCGCTGGTGGACGGTCTGCTCGGTGGGGATGCGTAGGACGCGGGCGAACTTGTAGCGCAGGGGACAGGCGCGGAATGTGTGGATGTCGGAGGCGGACAGCGCGAGGCCGATGCCGCGGCGGGGCAGGAACGGCCCGAGCGAGTGCTCGTCGCGGGGGGCGAGCGCCAGCGCACGAGCGCGATCGTCACCCTCGACATCGCCCTCAGCGGCGAGCAGCATGTCGTCGAGCGTGGACGTCAAGAGGATCTCGCGCTGTAGTGGCGTGGCGGCGGCGAGCAGGCGGACGTTGACGTCGGCGAGCGCGTCGGCGAGGCTCTGCCCGTCGGGGCGCTGGAGCACGGCGGAGAGCTTGAGCAGCTCGAGGTAGCGGACGACGCCGTGGGAGATGTCGAGGTCGGTGTCGAGGCGCAGCTCGCCGAGGCGCCCGCCGATGCGGGTGACGCCGTCGAGCACCTCCTCGCGCAGCAGCCGTAACGTGTCGGCGAGCCGCCCGGCTGGCTCTCGATCTTCTATGGAGGAGTTCGCATGGTCGCTCGTGCCGCCTGTGTCGCCCGCCTCCCCGTGATCGCTGGGCGCGGCTGGCGATTGGTCCGCGGCGGAGCTCCCTGCGGGTGCAACGGGCACAACGGTGGCGAGGTGGCGGGCGACGTCGCGGGTGCTGGCGTTGGGGTTGGCGCTGACGAACTGGACGGCGAGCTGATGGAGGAGCTCGAGGCTGGCGCGCTGCTGAGCGGTGTCGTCGGGGGCGAGCAGCGCACGCGAGCGCACGCCGAGGCGCTCGATCAGCTGCGCGACGAAGGCATCGGGTGTGAGCGTGTCGAGCTGGGCTGCAGCGGCGCGGTGGAGTTGGAGAAAGCGCTGGATGCGTTCGCGTGTCTCGGGTGGTACCTGGGGGGCCTCGGTGGCGGCGACGAGCCCGAGAACGAGGTCGACCTTGCCCGCCTGTCCTGCGGCACGGAGGGTGCCCCCATGGGTACGCCGGCGGGCGACCTGGATGACGCGGGCGAGCTCCACCTGGCGCAGCTCTATGGGAGGGCGGGCGAGGGCACGAACGACGGCGGCGGCGTCTTGGGGATCGACGAGCAGGCGCATCCAGGCGAGCACGTCGCGGACCTCGGGGCGCTTGAGAAACGCGCCGGCCTGCTCTGCGACTGCCGATCGCTGAGAGCTGACCGCATCGGTGACCGCCTGCTGTGCCCCGGGCGCCGCCTTTGGCTCCGGGCCGGACGGGCCGTTTGACGGCGCGGCGGCGGTTCTGGGGCCAGACACGAGATCAAGGATACGCGTGAGGATTCTTGGAGCACCGCTGGCCGTGGCTACGCTTGGGTGGTGGACGTGATCGATTGGGGCACAGCCCAACGTGTGGGAGAGCTGATTGGAGGCTCGCCGCCGTTTGGGGGCGTGCGGGCAGCATCGGTGGAGCCGCTGACGCGGGAGTTCGCGGGCAAGGTGGGCGCCTACAGCGGCCTCACCTCCACGACGGAGCTGCCGTCGCTGGAGCTGGTGGACCGCTCAGGCTGGATCGCGGCGAACTTGAAGGGCATGCAGCCGATGCTGGCACCGCTGACGGAGCCGATGGGGACTGGCAAGGGCCCTTTCGCTGGGCCACTGCGCTCGGTGTCGGGCCTGTTGCTGGGTGTGCAGGTGGGGGCGCTGGCGGGGATGCTCTCGCAGCGGGTGCTGGGCCAGTACGACCTGGCGCTGCTGGATGCGTCGGTGCAGCCGCGGCTTTTGCTGCTGGCGCCGAACCTGGCGAGCGCGGCGCGCACGCTGAACGTGGACCTTGACGAGCTTGTGCTGTGGGTGAGCATTCATGAGATAACGCACGCGGTGCAGTTCGCGGGAGCGCCGTGGCTGCGTGAGTACCTGGGAGGGATGCTGAAAGAGCTGATTGACGGCCTGCAGGTGACGATCTCTGGTGGCTCCGCAGACGGCGACTCCCCGGACGCTGCGGCGAACGGGGATGCTCACAACGGCTGGATACCGAACATGCCGAAACTCGGCGGGTGGGACCTGAGCATGCCGGATCTGCGTGAGATGGTCGAGCGAGCGCGTCGCGGCGAGCTGTTGCGCCTGACGCTGGGCGAGGACCGCTGGGCGCTGGTGCAGCGGATGCAGGCGGCGATGTCGCTGGTGGAGGGCCATGCGGAGCACGTGATGGACGCGGTGGGCGCGGAGGTGCTGCCGTCGCTGCCGCAGCTGCGGGCAGCGATGAATCACCGCCGCGAGAACCGCGGCCTGCCGTGGCGGGTGCTGGAGCGGCTGCTGGGCCTGGAGCTGAAGCTGAAGCAGTACGAGACGGGCAGGCGCTTCTGTGACGCGGTGGTGGAGGCGGGCGGCCCGCAGGCGCTGGCACTGGCGTGGGGAGGGCCTGAGGCGTTGCCGAGCCATGAGGAGCTGGAGGAGCCGGACCTTTGGCTGGCGCGGGTGCCGGGGATCAGCCCGGCTGGCAGTCGCGGCTAGATCGGCTGGCGTCGGCCGAGTGCGCTCTCTCTCGACGGCGCCGGGGCAACACCCGCGTGGCGGCCCGACCGCCAGAGACACCGCTGGACGAAATCCTCGGTTCGAGCTACGTTGAGCGCTAGCGCGTCGCGAGCCAGCAGCTGCCTACTACCACCTCTGGCAGAGGCCACCATTGCGCACACGCACATTGGCGCTGCCGGCGGCGCAACGACGACGCTGGACTCTACCAACCAAACAGCGGATATCGAAGGAGCACTAGAGCCATGAGGATTGCTCGATTAGCCGGACCAGCAGTCGTAGCAGTGGCAGCGATCAGCCTGACGGCGGTACCCGCCGCACCTGCGGCGGGACCTTTATTCAACCCCGCGAGCGGCCAATTAGTGGTGGGAACGAGCGGGGTAACCTTATTGGCGACCCCGACCCTGGTTATCGCGTGCAACACAAGCGTACTTCACGGTTTCGTCTTAAGCTCATTATTACTCGGCGACGTTTCGGTGCACTACTTAGGGTGCCTCTGGCGTGCTGGACAAAATGCCTCGCAATGCGAAGCCAACAGCGTCGGCGCAACGGGAGGCTTAATCTTAACGAATACCCTGCATGGAATCCTTGGCTTAGTATTACCCAGCAAAGCCATCGGTATCCTGCTTTTACCTGTTAGCGGCAAAGTTATCACGACACTTGCGAGAGCAACAAAAGAAGGAGCAGAATGCGCGGGAGAATCCACGGTCGCGGGCAACTTCGCCGGCGTGGTGGAACCGATAGGTAGTTCTCAGACGACGGGCAAACTCGCCATCGCGTTAACCGGAGGCAAACAGAACATCACCGACATCGACTTGACTCACGGTCTCGGCTTAGCCGCACCGAAACTCACCTTCGCGGGCGAAACCGCGGCGTTGGAACAAGTAGCATCGCTAACCTACGCGGTACCGACTGAAGTGACCTGAGGATCGGCCGACTCACACTCCTGGCGGGGTGGCGGCTGCCCGTGCCGCCACCCCCCTGTCAGACGAGCCGCCGCCCGGACCCAAGCAGGCTAAAGCGTGACGGGGCGTCCTTGAATCCTGCGACCGGCGGCAGTCCATCCCATCCCGCGCTCTCACAGCAAGCAGATTGCATCTGCCGGGGCTTTCCTGAGCCGAACGCATGTTCCGTCCGTTACAAAGTCCGCACGGGAGATGCCGCGTGGTTACAGGCTTTTCACGGCATGCTACGATCCCGGTGTAACGATCTCCAGCAAGCGGGTTACAAACAGGTGTTCGGTTGCTCACGACAGCGACCAGCCCCGACAAACAGCCCCCTAGCCCCAAATCCCTCGCAGCCAGCGAGGAAGGAACAGGAGACTTCAACATGCCAACCGCCCCCACAACTCCCAAAGCAAAAGCGAAAGCCGCCAAAAAACCGGCTTCGGCGAAAGCGATCACAGCGAAAACGACTTCTGCGCGCCGCTCGACCGCCGGCACCACCCAGGCCAAAGCCAGCCACGCCAAGGGCGCACGCACACGCGCCGTCCACGCGAGCGAGTCGGCTGTCCGCCAAGCGCAGACGGCAACCAAAGAGACGGCTGACGTGTTCGGGGACTACGCCGAGCGCGCAGTGCTGATCCCCGTAGGCGCCGCATTGATCGCCCGCGAGCGCATCGTCTCGACGGTCAGCGACACGGTTTCGACCTACTCCTCCCCGACGAAGACGCAGGCGCAGCTGCGCAAATTCGAGCGCCGTGGCGCGACCGCCCGTAACCGCCTCGAGCGTGAGGTTCGCAAAGCGCGCGTACGCGTGGAGCGTGAACTGCGTCAGCGCAGAAGCAAGATCGAGAGCACAGTGAGCGAGCTCGAGGAGCGCCGTGACGCGATCGCGAAGAGCGGTGGCGACCTGGCCAACCGCGTGCCGGACATCGCCAACAAGGTCCAGGAGCGGATCCTGAGCCTCGTCTAGATCGATGATCTTCCCCCGAGCGGTCTGGAGAGGCCGCGTCGGGTAAGTCTGCCGGCCTCATATCCCGCCGGCAGTAGTAGCACCCTCTCCTCCCCTCGACCCGCGGGCGGCCCCCACCGCCCGCGGGTCACTTTAAGGGGCCGAGCGCAAAGAATTACTGGCACTTGCCAACTATCTTGCGCACGCTCAGTAGCTCCTAAAAGACGGGAACAAAGCGCCGAATCGCTCGCTTTTTCTCAACCCCCAAACTTAGACTCGTGCGGTGCCCGACGTTGTGGAGAGCGACAGCGGCCCGCCCGCGCGGGCGCTGCGCGCATGGACGCCGCTCTCACGCGCGCTTACGGCCACGGGCGATCATTGGACGTTGAGCATCGTTCTCGCGCTGGCCCCCGGCAGGACGCGGCTGACGCGCCTGCATAGACGTCTGCCGGGCATCAGCACAGGCGTACTCGAGCGCGGCCTGCAGCAGATGGTGGCGCTTGGCCTGGTGACCCGCACCCGCTTCAAAGAGATGCCACCGCGGGTGGAACTAGAGCTGACCGACGCAGGGCGGGAGCTGCTGCCGGTCGCCGGGGCACTCGCCCGCTGGGGCATGCGCCACATGTGGTCGCAGCCCAGTGAGCACGAGCACGCAGACCTTCGCGTCCTGCTGCGCCTGCTGCCGGCGCTGGTTGACGCGACTGGCCTGCCAGACGGTGACCTGCAAGCGCTCGTCGCGGACGCCGATCCGCCGATCCGCTACTGCTACCAAATAGAGGACGGCCACCTGCGCATCGACCCTGGCCCCGAGGAGGAGGCAGCAGCGACTGCTTCTGAGATGCCGGGCCCTGACGAGACAAACGCAGCCCATCGCGCTGCAGCAACGCCAGAGCGCGTATCCGCCGAGATCCAAGGGGATGCGGACGCGTGGATCGCCGCGCTCGGCCCAAGCGCCGACCACAGCCATCTGCAGCTCACCGGCGACGAGCACCTCGCTAACGCCGTCCTCGCGGGCCTGCCAGGGCCCGCCGACCGGGGTTTGTAACAATGGCCTGAGTGATCGCCGAAGACGAGATTCGCAAGGCGCTCGAGGTCGTCATCGATCCGGAGCTGCACCGCTCGATCGTGGAGCTCGACATGGTGCGCTCGATCGACGTCAGCGCCAACGGCGTGGTGGACGTGACGGTGTCGCTGACGACCCCCGGCTGTCCGATCAAGGGACATTTCCAGACGGGTGTGGCGCAAGCGGTCTCGGCGCTGGACGACGTGACGCACGTGAACGTGTACTTCGACGTTCTCACCGACACGCAGAAGGCGGCGCTGCAGCAGAAGCTCGGCCGCGGCTCGCTGCCGGCGGGGGCGCTCGCGCAGGTGTCGAACGTCCTGTGCATCGGCTCTGGCAAGGGCGGCGTCGGCAAGTCCACGCTCACGGCCAACCTCGCCGCCGCGCTCACCGCCGAGGGCAAGCGCGTGGGCGTGCTCGACGCGGACGTGTGGGGCTACTCGATCCCGCGCATGTATGGCCTCGGCGCCACCCGCCCGCCGGTGTCCGCTGAGCGCAAGATCATCCCGCTCGAATCCCACGGCGTGAAGGTCATGTCGATCGGTTTCTTCGTGGAGGAGGACGCGGCGGTGGTGTGGCGCGGGCCGATGCTCCACAAGGCGCTCACCCAGTTCCTCCAGGACGTCGACTGGGGCGTGCTCGACTACCTGCTCGTGGACCTGCCCCCGGGCACCGGCGACGTGTCGATGACGCTCGCGCAGCTCTTGCCGCAGGCCAAGTTTGTGATCGTCACCACCCCCCAGGCAACCGCGCAGAAAGTGGCCAGGCGCTCTGCGCACATGGCCCATAAGGTCGACCTGGAGATCGGCGGCGTGATCGAGAACATGTCCTCCTTCACCACGCCCTCCGGCGAGCGCTTCACGATCTTCGGCGAGGGCGGTGGTCAGGAGCTGGCCGACGAGCTGAACGTGCCGCTGCTGGGCAAGGTGCCGTTGACGATGCCTCTGCGCGCGCAGGCCGACGATGGCGTGCCGCTCGTGATCGAGGATCCCGACGACCCTGCCTCACAGGCCATTCGCCAGGTCGCCCGCGGCCTGATCGCGATGGCACCCTTCGAGCTTCCGGTGCTGCCGGTGGTGGAGGTGGCGAGCGTCGCTCCCGCACCCGCTGAGAGCCAGAAGCCCGTGGGCATGTCGCTGCCGATGGCCTAGCGCCAAAGCCACCGGAAAACGCCCTCGCGAGTCGGAAACGATTCGCGCAATCGCTCGCAACGGCGATATTCCATTTGTAGGTTGGTTCCCGTCGTCGTCCAGCCATCGCAAGGGAGTCACCCGCCGCCATGCCACGCAAGCTTCGCCTCGTCCCGATCGCCGTAGCCGTTGCCGTCGCCACTGCCGGCTGCGGCAGCTCGAGCACGAGTACAAGCGGCAAGACCAAGTTCGTCGCTGAAGCAGACACGATTTGCCAACAGACCTTGGCCAAGCGTACGGCCGCGAACTCAGAAGTCAGCAAGGTGAGCTCTTCCACGGCGAAAACCTTGGCAGTGCTCGCACGGGTGGCACCTCCGGTTGCCGCGGATGAGCACCACGCGATCACCCTACTTCGAGCCCTCAAAGCACCGGCTTCTCTGAACAGCGACTGGCGGCAGCTGCTGGCGGGCATGGAAGTGCTCGCCACCGACGCAACCCAGATCGGCGAACACGCGAAGGCCCACGACTACAAGGCCATCGTGTCGCTCACCGCCAGCGGCCGCAAAGTCCGCGAAACCCTCATCCCGATCGCCAGCCGAGACGGCTTCGCC
This sequence comes from Solirubrobacteraceae bacterium, assembly GCA_050015915.1. Taxonomy (GTDB): domain Bacteria; phylum Actinomycetota; class Thermoleophilia; order Solirubrobacterales; family Solirubrobacteraceae; genus Palsa-744. The sequence continues at coordinate 2,601 of JBEKAM010000140.1, read as the reverse complement.
TACTGCGGGCGCACCAGCTGAGCCTGGCGCCGCTAACGTGTTCTAAATAAACGTTAGCGTTGTCTTTTGGCGGGGCGAGCGCTTGACACAGGCGCCGCACCTGAGAGGATCGTCTTTGCCATGCCAGTACAGGATCAACATGAGGAGCCCTCCGTGCCGGAGTACAGGCAGGACGACCCCACCGCGGGTGTGCTCGCGGTCGACGGGGAGCAGATCAACACCGGCGTGGACCCCGATGACGGCGCGGTCGAATTCGACGCACGCCGCGCCAAGCTCGAGCGGCTGCGCGCGGAGGGCATCGACCCCTATCCGCCGGTAACGCTGTGGGACACGCGCACGCGGATCGCCGACGTGCTCGCCGCGCACGACCCGGACCAACTGGAGGAGGGCGGGCACCCCGAGCTCCGCTACCAGGTCGCCGGCCGCTTGATCTCCCGGCGCGAGCACCCAAGTACCTCGTTCCTCGACCTGCGCGACCTGTCGGGGTCGATCCAGATCGTCGTGCGCCTTGACGATCTCGGCCAGGACACCTACAAGCGAATCTTGAGCCTCGACATCGGCGACATCGTCGGCGTGGAGGGCTTCGTCTACAAGACCAAGCGCGGCCAGCTGGTGCTGGCGGTGGGCGAGCTGACGCTGCTGACCAAGACGCTCCGCCCGCCGCCGGATAAGCACCACGGGCTCGCCGACACGGGCACGCGGTATCGCTATCGAGAGCTGGACCTGCTCGCCAACGAGGACACGCGAGATCTCTTCATAAAACGACACAAGATCGTGTTCGAGATCCGCAAGTGGCTGAACGAGCGCAACTTCATCGAGGTGGAAACGCCGGCGCTGCAGTCGCTCGCGGGCGGCGCCGGCTCGCGCCCGTTTACCACCCACCACAACGCCCTAGACCGCGACCTGTACCTGCGGATCTCTGTGGAGCTGTTCCTCAACCGCTGCATCGTGGGCGGCATGGAGAACGTGTACGACATGGGCAAGGTGTTCCGTAACGAGGGCATCTCCCCCAAGCACTCGCCGGAGTTCACGATCATCGAGTTCATGTGCGCGTACTCCGACTACAACGATGTGGCAACGGTCACCGAAGAGATGTTCCGCGATGTCGCCCAGGCGGCGATTGGAAGGACGACGATTAAAAGGAATGGAGAGGAGATCGATCTGGCCAAGCCCTGGCGGCGGGTGACCATGCGGGATCTGATCCTCGAGCGCTTTGGGGTCGATTTCATGGAGTCCACGCGCGAGCAGCTGGCGGAGCTCTTGGATGAGCCGCTCGACCCTGCCGCCAGCTGGGCGGATGTGGTGGCGGACATCTACTCGGAGAAAATCGAGTCGACGATCATCCAGCCCACCCATGTGTTCGACTTCCCGCTCGAGCCGTTCCCCATCACCAAGCGCCACTCCGTCCACCCGGAGCTGGGCGAGCACTTCGATGCGGTGATCGGCGGCATCGAGCTCGTGTCAGGCGACACCGAGCTGAACGACCCGGTCGATGAGTGGCAGCGCTTTGTCGACCAGCGAAAGCGCCGCGCTGTGGACGATGGGGATGTGCCGCACCCCAACGACGAGGAGTACACGCGCGCGCTCGAGTACGGCTATTCCCCCACCGCCGGCGGCGGCATGGGCGTGGACCGCCTGGTGATGATCCTCACCGAACGCGACACGCTGCGCGAGGTGATCCCGTTCCCGATCGTCCGGGATATCGGATGAACGCCGCACCCGTATCGCTGCTGCATGTCTTAAGTAGGCTTACGCGAGCTCCGAAGGGTCTCTCATGACCTCAAAGCTCGACCTCGATCCGGGCGTGGTGGCGGCTTGCCGCGAGGCCGCCACGCAGATCGCCGCGCAGGTGTCCGAGCAGATCGCCGGGCGCACGACGGTGTCGGTCGAGCGTAGCGTCACGCGCCTTTTGGGCGTCGACGGCGCGAACGACCTGGAAGCGCCGCTGCCGAACGTGCTCGTTGACCACGTGCAGGAGGGCGGTGGCCTCGGCCGTGGCGTCGCCCACTGGCTCGGCAACGCGATGCTGCAGACGGGTCGCTCGCCGCAGCAGATCTCAGAGGCCGTCGATGCCCGTGAGCTGGACCTCTTCTCCCTCGACACCGCCGAGGAGCCGGCGATCCGCGAGCGCGTCACCAGCGAGTGCGCCGCGCGGCTGCAAGAGATCACGAGGCGCTTCGATGAGCGCCGGGCGATGCGTGAGCGTCTGGGCGATGGGGCCGCGCCGCTGCGCTACGTACTCACCGCCACGGGCGATGTCTATGAGGACGTTGTGCACGCGAAGGCTGTGGCGGAAGCGGGCGGGGACATCGTCGCGGTGATCCGCTCGACCGCGCAGAGCCTGCTCGACTACGTCCCCTACGGCCCCACGACGGAGGGCTACGGCGGCACGTTCGCCACGCAGGCGAACTTCCGCATCATGCGCGAGGCGATGGACGAGTGGTCAGAGCAGCACGGCCGTTACATCCGTCTGTCGAGCTTCTGCTCGGGTCTTTGCATGTCGGAGATCGCGGCGATGGGTGCGTGGGAGGGCTTTGACAACATGGTCAACGACGCGCTATACGGGATCCTCTACCGCGACATCAACATCGTCCGCGGCCT
>JBEKAM010000139.1:0-10243 GCA_050015915.1 Solirubrobacteraceae bacterium | reverse complement strand
TCCTGACGATCGATACCACCAACGTGCTGTTCGTGTGCGGTGGAGCATTTGCCAACCTCGACAAGGTAATCGAGCGGCGCATCGGCCACAAAGGCGTGGGCTTCGCGGCGGCAATCGAAGCCAAGGCCGAGCGCGACACTGGTGAAGTGTTCGAGAAGTGCCTGCCCGAGGACCTGATCGAGTATGGGCTGATCCCCGAGTTCATCGGCCGCTTGCCAGTGATGTCCGCCGTGCACCAGCTAACTCGCGAGGACCTCGTCTCGATCCTCGTGGAGCCACGCAACGCCCTCGTCAAGCAGTTCCAGCGCTTCTTTGCCTTCGACGGGATCGAGTTGGTGTTCTCCGAGGACTCGCTCACCGCGGTCGCTGAGAAGGGCCTCGAACGCGAAACTGGAGCGCGAGGGCTGCGCTCGATCATCGAGGAAATCCTGTTGGAGGTGCAGTTTGAGCTGCCCTCGCGCCGCGACGTCAAGAAGTGCGTCGTCACCAAGGAGACTGTCGAAAAGGGCCTAACGCCGACACTCGTCACCGAAGCGGCGCCTGAGGATGCCGACGACGCAACGCTCCGCGAGGAGTCCGCTTAGCAGCGGCTGGCCGTCCGCGCCCGCGCCCGAGCGCTACCATCGCGATTGTGTTTCGTTCAAGCAGCTCTCCCAAGTCCAAGTCAAAGCGCGACCGCGCCAAGGCGCTGCCATGGGCAGCGTTGCTGCAGGCCATTGTGGTCATCCGCAGGCATTGGAGCTCGCTTTCAGAGAAGGACCGTGCGAAGCTGACGTCGCTTGCCCGCGACTCGCGCGGACGTTGGGGCAACCTCAACGCGAAGGAGCGAGCCGAGCTGCGCAAACTGGCCGGCAAGCTCGACCTCAAGGGCATCGCCCGCGACATTGCAGGGTTGGCGCGTGGCGGACAAGCTCGTCGCAAGTGTCGCCGCTCAGCCCGCGCGTGAACGACGAGCGGGAAGGCAGCTGACAGCGGCATGGACGGAGCTCTAGATGATCTCTCCACGCAGGAGCTGCACGATCGCGCGGTGGGGCGCGCGGAGAGGCACCTGGACGTCAAGTTCTTCTGGACGCTACTCAAGCTGATCCCCGCGGCGGAGGCACTCGCCGGCGATGAGGGCGAGGCGGAGTACGACATCCAGTTCTCCAAAGGCAAGATCCTCGACGCGCTACACAGCGGCGATGGGGAGCTGGGCGATGCGCTGCGCCCAGTGTTCATCGACTACCTGCGCAAGCACCCTGACGCCTAGCCTGCGCTACGGCTCGCGCCTCGGGGGAGGGCACTGAACATGTATCCGTCGAAGGACACGATCTGGACCGAGGCTCAGGCCGAGCGTCAGCTGCGCTCGCTGGAGCTGTTCGGCATGCGCTTCGGCTTGGACCGGATGCGGCGGATGATGACCGTTCTCGGCTCACCCGAGCGGCGCTTCGACGCAGTCCATGTGCTCGGCACCAACGGCAAGTCATCGACCACGCGCATGGCCGCGGCGATCCTCCAGCGTCATGGCCTGCGCACGGCGGCATACCTTTCGCCCCATCTCGTGTCCTACCGCGAGCGCGTGCTTATCGACGGGCAAGAACTCGACACAGACGCGTTCGCTGCCGCCATTGCCCGCGCCTCCCGGGCGGCCGAGCGCGTCAATCGCACGCTCGCCGAGGACGATCATGTAACCCAATTTGAACTGCTCACCGCTGCTGCGTTTTGGGAGATGGCTGGTCAGAAGGTGGATGTGGCGGTCGTAGAGGCAGGCTTGGGAGGTCGTTACGACGCGACAAGCGTGATCGATGCCCCCGTCACAGTCCTCACGAACGTTGGGCTCGAGCACACCCGCTGGCTTGGGCCGACCGTCAGAGACATCGCCGAGGAGAAGCTCGCGGCGCTACAGCCAGACGCTGTGCTGGTCCTGGGGGATGACCTGGCGCCAGCCGCGCTCGCGGTAGCCGAGCGCGTCACGCGCGAACGCGAGGCGCAAATCGTGCGCCCTCAGAGCGCCGCCGCCGTGCCAGAGCTGCTGGCCCGCGGCGCGTTTCAGCGACGCAACTTTGCCCTTGCTCGCTGTGCGGCTGAGGCCTACCTGCGGCATGCAGGCGTAGCGCTGAACGAGCAGGCCGTCGTGCAAGCAGCCGCCTCGACAGATGTTCCCGGGCGTTTGCAGGTGGTCGCGCGCGAGCCGCTGACGATCTTCGACGGTGCCCACAACCCTGACGCGGTCACAGTGCTCGTGCAGTCCCTGCCCGAGGTGATTCCCGCTGGGCCGCTCGCGCTGGTGCTTGGGGTGCTCGACGACAAGGACGCTACGAGCATGCTCGCAGCGCTGTTGCCCGTTACCGAGCGAGCGTGGTTCACCGCGCCCCCCAGTAACCGTGCGCTCTCACCGGCGGTGCTGCAGTCGCTCGCGCGCCAGCTCGGCTTCGATGCGAGCGTCACCGAGGCGCGACCGGCGCGCGCGCTCGAGCAGGCGCAGGCTTGGGCTTCTGCTCATGGCGGCTCAGTGCTGGCCACCGGGTCGGTCTATCTCGTCGGCGATCTGCTCGGCGGACTCACTGGATCCGACATCCTGCCTGCGCTACGCGCAGGTCACGAGAGCTCCGCAAGATGAACGACGACGGCCCCTCCGTGCTCACCATGATCGGCGCAGTTGCGCTGATCGTCGCCCTGGTCATTCTCGTGTTCTTTGCTGCTGGCTATGGTTTTGGCCGGCTGTTTCTCTAAACTCAGCCGGCCGATGCTTCCCCTAGCCTATTTCGGAATCGAAAGCAGCGGCCTGAACCTGGCGATCGACCTGCTGGTCGTCTTTCTTATCGTCGTCTACTGCTCGCTGATCTATTGGACGTATGCGGATGCGCGCCGCCGGATCGAAGATCCATTTCTCGTTCTCGTCAGCACCGCCGCCTCGCTATTTCCGTTCGTGGGCACGATCGTCTACATGATCCTGCGGCCACCTGAGTTCTTGGAGGACGTGCGCGAGCGCGAGTTGGAGACGCAGGCGGCAGAGGCGCGTCTACGTCAGCTCGACCAGGCGCTGTGTCCGTACTGCGACTACCGGGTGGAGAACGACTTCATCCGCTGTCCCAGTTGCCTGCGCAAGCTCAAGGAGCGCTGTGTGAGCTGCTCGCGTCCGCTCGACCAGGCGTGGACGATTTGCCCTTACTGCGAGGCCGATGTGCCCGGCCTGTCAGCGCCGCGCTCGCGTCGCCGCCGTGCCAGTGCACCTGAGCTCGATACCGAGCTCGAGGTAGCAACGCCCAGCGACGGCGCAAAAGACGATGCTGCCGAGCCGGCGCTGGCGTCCGAGCCCGCAGCCGCGCCGAGCGAGCGCAGAGCGGCCAGCCCCGCGCGCGCGGGGCGCCGCGGCAGTCGCCCGCGCCCGAGCTCCTGAACCATTTCTCAAACCAGACAAAGGAACCCATGGACCGAACACTGATCCTCGTAAAGCCCGACGCCTTCGCGAGGGGGCTGAGCGGCGAGATCATCGCCCGCTTCGAGCGTAAGGGGCTGCGAATCGTCGCTATGCGACACATGACCGTCGATCGCGAGCTGGCCGAACGCCATTACGCGGAGCACGCCGAGCGACCCTTCTTCGGCGAGCTGGTCGAGTTCATCACCTCCGGCCCGATCGTGGCGATGGTGCTGGAGGGGATCGATGCGGTCAAGGCCGCACGCCAGCTGATCGGTGCGACCAACCCGCTGGAGGCGGCCCCCGGCTCGATTCGTGGCGACTTCGCCATCGAGATGGGCGCCAACATGGTCCACGGCTCGGATTCGCCCGAGTCGGCCGCGCGCGAGTCAGCGCTGTTCTTCGGAGAGCTGCAGTAACAGCAGGGGTGCCATCGCCACTGGTCCTCGCTTCTGGCTCGCCCCAGCGGCGAGTGCTGCTCGAGCGCCTGGGTGTGCCCTTCACCGTCCGGGTCTCCGATGCGAGTGAGCTCGAGCAGGGTGAGGACCCGGCGCAGGTGGCGGTCGAGAACGCCTTGCGCAAGGCGCGCGCGGTGCGCCGTCCGGGGCTTGCCGAGGCGGTGCTCGGCTGCGACACGATCGTGGTGCTCGACGGGGTGATCTACGGAAAGCCCGCCGACGCGCAGGCGGCTCGAGCTACATTGGCCATGCTCAGCGGACGCACCCACGAAGTGATCAGCGGCGTCGCCCTGCTGCTGGCCAACGACAGCTCCGAGGCGACCGAGAGAACGGCAGTGGCGCGCACCCGCGTTACGTTCCGGCCGATTGACGAGGAGCTACTCGATTGGTATGTCGGCACGGAGGAGTGGCGTGGGCGCTCCGGCGGCTACGCGATCCAGGGAGCGGGCGCGACGCTCGCAGTGGCGCTCGATGGAGAAGAGGAGAACGTCGTCGGGCTGCCGCTGTCGACACTCGTGGAGATCTACCCAGAGCTGGGCAGGTAGCACAAAAGCGATACGGCGAGTGACGCGCAGAAGGCCGCTTGATCGCTCGCTCCCACGACTGCGGCTCGATCTGCAAATCCGGTGGCAAATGTGGAGGGCGGGGAAGGGAGTCCGCTAGACTGCGCCTCGGGTACGCCCCGATGAATGCTGGTGTTGGAGCGCGTCGCGATGCGGCGAAGCCGGACCGGATCTGAACGTGCCCCCTCTCGTTCTACATGGGTATCTTCAGCTATCTGACAGGATTCGGCGGCCGCGACATGGCGGTCGACCTAGGGACGGCCAACACGCTCGTGTATGTCCGCGGGCGGGGAATCGTCCTATCTGAGCCAAGCGTGGTGGCGATCGACTCGCGCACCGGCGAAGTGCACGCTGTTGGCATCGAGGCAAAGCGCATGCTGGGGCGCACGCCGGGCACGATCCAAGCGATCCGTCCGCTCAAGGACGGCGTGATCGCCGACTTTGACGTGACCGAGCAGATGCTCAGGCACTTCATCCAGAAGGTCCACCAGAACCGCTGGGCGCACCCGCGCGTGGTCGTGTGCGTGCCCTCCGGCGTGACTGGCGTGGAGAAGCGCGCCGTCGAGGAGGCGTGCCTGTCAGCAGGGGCGCGCACCGCGTACTTGATCGAGGAGCCGATGGCGGCGGCGATTGGCGCGGGCCTACCCGTGGGGGAGCCAACCGGCTCGATGGTCGTCGACATCGGCGGCGGCACCTCTGAGGTCGCGGTGATCTCACTCGGCGGCATCGTCGTCTCGCAGTCGATTCGCGTCGGCGGCGATGAGATGGACGAGGCGATCATCAACTACGCCAAGAAGGAGTACAAGCTCCTGATTGGCCAGCAGACCGCTGAGGAGCTGAAGCTTGAGATCGGCTCCGCTTGCCCAATGGCAGAGGAGCTGCAGGCGGAGATCCGCGGGCGCGACATGGTCGCGGGCCTGCCCAAGACGGTGGTGCTGACAAGCGAGGAGATCCGCCAGGCGCTCGCGGAGCCGCTGACGCAGATCATCGACGCCGTCAAGGAGACGCTCGACCGCACGCCCCCGGAGCTTGCCTCGGACATCATGGACCGCGGCATCATGCTCGCTGGTGGCGGCTCGCTGCTGCAGGGTCTGGATGAGCGGTTGCGCGAGGAGACGCAGATGCCCGCGCACCTGGCTGAGTCGCCGCTAACGTGTGTAGCGGTCGGTTCGGGTCGGTCACTTGAGGAGTTCGAGGCGATCCACCGCTCCAACCGGACATCGCGCAACAGACGCCGACGGTGAGGATCGGGTGCATTGATGGGATGCCCACGCGTCCCTACTCGGCCCGCCCCGCGCCTGGGTACTCTGTCGGATGAACGCTTCGGAAGGTAGCCATCGGTGCATGACAAGACGGTCCGGCGTCGACGAGCGGTCCTCGTGCTGCTCGTTGTGCTCTCACTGCTGCTTCTGACCGCCTATTTCGGCGAGTCATCCAATGGACGCCTGCACAGCGTGCAGCGGGACTTCCTGACGATCGTCTCGCCGATCCAGGACGGTGCCAACAAGGCGCTGAAGCCCGTTCGCGACCTGTTCAGCTGGTTTGGCAACACCTTGCACGCAAAAAGCCAGCTGGCCCAGTCGCTCAAGCAGACCAACAAACTTCGCCGCGAACTTGTCGACGATCAGGCTGAAAAACGCGCGTACCACGAGCTACTAGCGCTCACGCATCTCGACCAGCTTGGCGTCAACAGCTACCACCCTGTGACTGCCACGGTGGTCGGCAAAACGCCAAACCTGTGGTATTCGACAGTCAACATCGATAAGGGCGAATCGTCAGGTATCCAGGTCAACGATCCCGTGATCAACGAAGAAGGGCTCGTCGGCAAGGTCGCGGCGGTGGTATCTGACGGCGCCCAGCTCGATCTGATCACCAACAGCTCGATGGGGGTCTCGGCGAGGATCGGCACCAGCACAGCCACTGGTCTCGTGCAGCCCAAGGTCGGTGACCCCAACGACCTGCTGCTCGGATACCTACCTGCCAATGCCCAGGCCAACGCCGGCGAATACGTCGTCACCTCCGGCACGGTCGCCGGCGGCGAATCGCTGTACCCGCCCGGTCTGATGATCGGTCAGGTCACCTCCGTTAACGAAGAAAGCGCCTACAAGTCCGTCAACGTTCACCCGGCTGCAAACCTGCACAACCTGGACATCGTTCAGGTGCTAACAGCTGGGGCGGGGACCCGCGCGTCGAATCTCAGCCAGTTGTCCACCAGCCTGCCATCGGGAAAGAGCAGCAACTCCGGTGAACAGCTCGCCTCAACCCAGGTCGGAGGATGAGCTCTAGCGTCAACGGCTCACTCGGACTGCGTCTAGCTGCGTTTGCGCTTGTCGTCGGCTTCTTTCAGATCGGCGTCGTCTCCGAGGTCCCCGTGTTCGGGGTCAATGCGGATCTCACCTCGCTACTCGTTGCCTTCGTTGGGCTGCTGTGTGGCTCCACCGTCGGTGCGGCGTGCGGCTTCGCCGTCGGCTTGTTCGTCGACCTGGCGCTGCTGCAGACGCTTGGACTGACCTCGCTCGTGTTCACGTTGATCGGCTACTGGTGTGGACGGTTGCGCGAACTGCGCGATCCCCAGGGCCCGTTCACGCCGCTACTCGTCGGCGCCGGTGCCTCAGCGGTGGCGCTCGTGGGCTATTCGCTGATGGAGTTCATGCTGGGGGTAGATGCCCCCGTCAGCTTCGAACTGCTGCGCGAGATCCTGCTGGGAGTCGTAGTCAACACGATCGTCTCGCTGCCGATGTGGGCGCTCACCCGCCGTGCGCTGGAAGGCGCGCTACCTGAGGATCCACGCCGCCGGCGCCGGCGGCGGGCCTACACGACCGGCGGTCTGAGCCCGCTCTCTCGTCCATGAGCGCGATCGAGCCCGCCCGCAAACGCGACCCGCGTGTCCCGGTCTCGCCGCAGCTGGCGCTGCGCGTGGCGATCATCAGCGGCGTGGCGATGGTGATGTTCGGCGTGATCTTCTTTCGCCTCTGGTACCTGCAGGTGCTCTCGAGCGAACAATATGTGGCGCAGGCGAACGCCAACCAGGAACGCGAAATACCGATTGCGGCGCCGCGCGGAGCGATCCTCGACCGCGAAGGCCAGCCGATCGTGGGCAGCACGGTCACCAACGCAGTGCTGATCGCGCCTGAGGAGCTGCCCGCAGGTATCTCCTCGCAGGTAACGGAGTACCAAGAACGCCTCAATGTCGCGGAAGTCGCGCGGCGCGCGGCGGTCGCGCGCCTTTCGGGTTATGAGGCGGCTCTAAGCGGGGTGCGGCACCTGACGCATGCGCAGCAGCATGAGCGCGAACGGCTCGAACAGGCCACCGGACCGCCACATGTGGCGGTGCCGCCGCTGCCGCGCTCCGCTGTGAAGCTCAGACGGCTGTTCGACCGTCTCAGTGGCGTGATCAAAGTGAACCCTCGCAAGATCGACGAACGCGTCGTGGAGGGCATCACCGCCACTCCTTATGCACAAGTGACGATCAAGACCGCTGCCGGATACGGGGCGCTGACCGTCCTTGGTGAGCGCGCCAACGAATTCCCCGGCGTGGTGCAGGAACCCGTCTCAATCCGTGAATACCCCGAGCACGAAATGGCAGCGCAGATCTTCGGCTACGTCGGGCAGGTGAGCGAACCGGAGCTCAAGATGCGCGCCTTCCGCGGCGTAAAGCCCGGCACGATCGTCGGCCAGGCGGGCCTCGAGTACTACTACGACCATTACCTGCGCGGCATACCGGGCGCGAAGCACATTGCGGTCAACGCCGAAGGTCAGCCCGTTGCCAGCAAGCTCGCACCGACCGCACCCAAAGCGGGCCACACGCTGCAGACCACGCTCGACTTGGGCTTGCAGCGAGCAAGCGAAAAGGCGCTGCAAGAAGGCATGGAACACGCGCGAGCAGGCGGCAAACCGGCGATCGCCGGTGCGTTCGTGGCGCTAGACCCGCTCAACGGCGAAGTGCTCGCGATGGGCTCCTCCCCGAGCTTCGATCCAAACAGATTCGCCAAACCGCTCACCGACGCCGAATACAACGAACTCACTGGTAGCAACGGCGAAGTACCAGGCCGTCTCACCGACCTGGCCGACGAAGGCGCGTTCCCCACCGGCTCGACGTTCAAGCCGATTACCGCAATGGCGGCGCTGGAAGCCGGTGTGATTACCCCCAGCGAGGGTCTCGGTGCCGGCCAGTGCATTTATGTGTCAAGTGAGCCGTTCTGCAACGCTGGGCACACCGAATACGGGAACGCGACGCTCGTGGAAGCGCTGAAGGAGTCCTCCGACACCTATTTCTTCACGGTCGGCAAGCTCGCCAACGAACACGGTGGCGAGATCATCCAGAAGAAGGCCAAAGAACTGGGGGTCGGAGAGCCGACTGGGATCGACCTGCCGAGCGAGTTCCCCGGCGTCATCCCCGACCCGCAGTGGTTGGCCGAACAGAACGAGCTCGAAGCAAAATGCACCAAGGCCCACCACGGCCACCCGTGCTACATCGTTGCCGAACCGGGGGCGCCGTGGACCGTGGGCTACAACATGGACCTAGCCGTCGGGCAGGGTGAGCTCTTGACCGACCCGCTGCAGATGGCGGTCGCCTACTCGACGCTTGCCACCGCCTATCGCAGTGGCGGCAACGGCACCGTCGTCACCCCGCATCTGGGCAAACAGATCGACGAACCCACCGGCAGCCTCGTGCAGACGCTGAAATTCCCGAGCCGCCACGTGCACCTCAACTACGAAGACCTCAGCCTCGTAATGGAAGGCATCCACGAGGCCGCCACTGCTCCCGGTGGAACCTCGACGCAGGTTTGGACGGGCTGGAACCAACAAGAAGATCCGGTGTATGGGAAGACTGGCACCGCCGAACGTGCTGGGCACGTGGAACAGTCCTGGTACATGTGCTATCTCGGCAACGCCCAGCGCCCGATCGTGATCGCGGTCACCGTCGAGGAAGGCGGCTTCGGCGCTGAAACGGCCGCTCCGATCGCGCGCTTGATCGCATCCCAGTGGTACGGGAAGCCGAAAAAGTTCGTCGCCGGCAGCTCCAAAACATTTTGAGCCCGCTCAGCCCTATCCAGCCCCCCGACGAGACCCCCGTGGCGCAGCCGCGCACGCTGCGCTTGCCACTGGACCCGGTGCTGGCGCTGGCGGTCATCGGGCTTGGCGTCTGCTCGATTGTCACGCTGCGAGCGGCCACCCGCAACCTCATCCCCGGTGATCCGCGCTACTACGTCAATCGCCAGATCATCTATCTGGTGATCGGCTTCCTGATGATGCTCGGCCTCTCGCGGTTGGACTACGCGCGCCTACGTCAATACAAAAACGTGATCTACGGGTTCCTGCTTTTCAGCATCCTCGCGGTGCTCGGCCTCGGTCACTCCGCCCAAGGAGCCCAGCGCGCGATCAACTTCCCGCTGTTCTCCTTCCAGGCATCCGAGCTCGGCAAGATCCTTTTGATCGTCTCGCTGTCGGCGTTCATCGTCGAGCGCGCGCGAGCGTTGCGTGACCGCGACACGACCGTACGCGTGTTGATCGCCGCGCTGATTCCAACGATGTTCGTGATCGCCCAGCCTGACCTCGGCTCCGGCCTGGTCTACATGACGATCGCCTGCATGCTGCTGTTCATCGCCGGCACCTCCTGGCGGCATCTGGCGGCGCTCGCGGTGCTCGTTTGCGTCTCGATCGCGTTCGTGCTCGTGGCTGCGCCTGCCGTGGGCGTTCACGTGCTGAAGCCTTACCAGGTGGAACGGCTAACAGCCTTCATTCACCCCAACGCCGCCAAGGCACAAAAGGAAGGAACCGAAGAAAACGATCCCTCTTATCAGCAGGAACAGTCGAAGATCGCG
>JBEKAM010000138.1:0-10261 GCA_050015915.1 Solirubrobacteraceae bacterium | reverse complement strand
CGCGGCGGCGGAGCGAAGCGCCTGTACCGGCGGATCGACTTCAAGCGCCGCAAGGACGGCGTGCCGGCACGCGTGGCGGCGATCGAGTACGACCCCAACCGCACCGCCTACATCGCGCTGTTGCACTACGCCGACGGCGAGAAGCGCTACATCCTGGCGCCGGCGCGCCTGACGGTCGGGATGACGGTGTCCTCTGGAGAGGACGTCGACATCACGGTCGGCAACTGCCTGCCTCTGTCCAAGATGCCGACCGGCACGGTCGTGCACAACGTCGAGCTGCAGCCGGGTCGCGGCGGTCAGCTCGGCCGCTCCGCCGGCACCTCGATCCAGCTGATGGCCAAGGACGGCGACATGGCGACGCTGCGACTGCCCTCCGGCGAGATGCGCCTGGTGCGCGCCGAGTGCCGCGCCACGGTCGGCGTGATCGGCAACGCCGAGCACCAGAACGTCAAGGTCGGCAAGGCCGGGCGCAAGCGCCACATGGGCGTGCGCCCGCAGACACGAGGTGTTGCAATGAACCCTGTCGACCACCCGCACGGCGGCGGCGAGGGCTCGACCACCGCCGGACGTCATCCAGTTACGCCGTGGGGCGTGCCCACGCTCGGGTACCGCACCCGCAAGCAGAACAAGACTTCCAACCGCTACATCGTGCGCGGACGCAGGCGCGGGAAGGGCAAGCAGAGATGAGTCGCTCCAGCAAGAAGGGCCCGTGGGTGGAAGAGCGCTTGATGTCTCGCATCGAGGCGCTCAACGCCGCCAACAACAAAAAAATGCTCAGGACATGGTCCCGTGCATCGACGATCTTCCCGGAGATGGTCGGCCACACGATTGCAGTGCACGACGGCAAGAAACACGTGCCCGTGTACATCAGCGAGTCGATGGTTGGTCACAAGCTCGGCGAGTTCGCTCCCACACGCGTGTTCCGTGGTCACGCCGGTTCAGGCAAGGTCAGGTAAATGAGCGACGCGACCCCCACAGACCAGCCCGAGAGCACAGACGCCGAGGAGGCGGCGGCAAAAGCGCCTGCTGCTGAGAAAAAGCCCGCTGCTGAGAAAAAGCCCGCTGCTGAGAAAAAAGCGGCTGCTGAGAAAAAGCCCGCTGCTGAGAAAAAAGCGGCCGCTGAGAAAAAGCCGGCTGCAGAGAAAAAACCCGCTGCTGAGAAAAAAGCGGCTGCCGACAAAGAGCCGGCGACGAAAGCTGACGAGGACGAGCCCGCGCAGGGCGAACCGCAAGCCGCGGGAAGGTCTGCCACCAAAAAACGCGGCGCCAAGAAAGCTGCCAGCGCCAAAGCTGCGGCCCCAGGGGACGCTGCCGAGGCACAAGAGGTCGCGAAGGCTCAGGGAACTGAGAAACCAGCCACGAAAGTTGCCCGTCGGGCGGTCGCGAGTGCGAAAGGTGCGCCACGACGCAGGGTTGTGAGTGCCCACGCGCGCTACGTGCGGACGTCCGCACGCAAGGCGCGCATGGTGTGCGGACACATCCGAGGCAAGTCCATACAGGAGGCACGCGCTATCCTCGCGTTCACCCCTCGTGAGGTGGCACGCGATTGGAGCAAGCTGCTCGAGTCCGCTGTGGCCAACGCTGAGAGCAATCACGAATTGCTCGAGGACGATCTGATCGTGCGGGAGGCTTACGCCGACGAAGGGCCGACGATCAAGCGCTTTCGGCCGCGCGCCATGGGACGGGCTACACCGATCCGCAAGCGCACGAGCCATCTGACGATCACGCTGATCCCGCGCCCTGAGCCGGGAACAAACAAAAGACACGGCTGAGAGACTGAGAAATGGGACAGAAGGTTCATCCAGAGGCTATGCGCGTGGGTTACATCCACGACTGGAAGTCAAACTGGTTCAACGAGAAGAACTTCGCCGAGTACCTCGCAGAGGACGTGCGTGTGCGCGAGCACATCATCGGCAAGCTTGCCCATGCAGGCCTGTCTGACATCACGATTCGCAAGGACGCCAACGAGCTCGAGGTAAACATCCACACCGCGCGGCCGGGCATCGTGATCGGCAAGTCCGGTACCGAAGTCGATGCCCTGCGCCGCGATCTGCACCGCATGACCAAAAAGCAGATCAAGGTCAACATCCTGGAGATCAAGCGTCCCGAGCTCGACGCCAAGCTCGTCGCGCAGTCGATTGCCGAGCAGCTGCAAAACCGCGTGGCTTTCCGTCGCGCGATGAAGCGCGCGCTCACCAGCGCCATGCGCTCCGGCGCCAAGGGCGTCAAGGTGCAGGTTGCTGGGCGCCTCGGCGGCGCGGAGATGGCTCGCACCGAAAGCTATTCAGACGGTCGCGTACCGCTGCACACGATGCGCGCAGACATCGACTACGGCTTCTACGAGGCACGCACCACATTCGGGCGCATCGGCGTCAAGTGCTGGGTGAACAAGGGCGAGATCATGCCCGAGGGCTACACCGGCGCTGACCTGACCGACATGACCGCACCAGCTCCGCCCAGCAACGACCGTGAGGGTCGCGGTGGCCGCGACGGTCGCGAGGGTCGTGGCGGTGGACGCAACCGGCCGGGTGGCGGCGGTGGCGGTGGGCGCGGTCCTGGTGGGGCGGGTGGGTCCGGTTCCGGTGGACGCGGCGGTGGTGGCCGTGGACCTAGTGGTCCCGGTGGCGGTGGACGTGGTCCCGGCGGTGGCGGTCGCGGTCCTGGTGGCGGTGGACGCGGTCCAGGCGGTCCCGGTGGCGGTGGCGGTGGACGCGGTCCACGGCCAGGCGGCGGCGGACCCAGCGGTGGAGGTGGGCGCTGATGCTCTCACCCAAGCGCGTCAAGCATCGCAAGCAGCACCGCGGTCGTCGCCGCGGCAACTCGCGTGGGCAGCTGCACGTGCAGTTCGGCGACTATGGCCTGAAGGCGCTCGAGTGCGGCTGGTTGACCAACCGCCAGATCGAGGCGGCTCGTATTGCTATGACCCGCAAGATCAAGCGTGGCGGCAAGGTGTGGATCAACGTGTTTCCTGACAAGCCCATCACCAAGAAGCCCGCCGAGACCCGCATGGGCTCCGGCAAGGGCTCGCCCGAAGGCTGGGTGGCGGTAGTCAAGCCCGGGCGCGTCATGTTCGAGCTAGCAGGCGTGTCTGAGCCGCTTGCGCGGGAAGCTATCCGCCTGGCCGCACACAAGCTGCCCGTCAAATCCAAGTTCGTGCTGCGTGAGGACTGACGATGAAGGCCAGCGATATACGTGACCTGGATGGCCAGGAACTGAGCAAACGATTGGCTGAGCTACGCAAAGAGGTGTTCGGGCTGCGTTTCTCCAACGCCACCGGAGAACTCGACGACACCGCCGGACTGGGGCGCGCCAAGCGCGACCTCGCACGGGCGCTGACAGTCGCACGCGAGCGTGAGCTCGCTGCCGGACACAACCAGAACAACTGAGAATCACAGACAGGATGAACGCACCAAATGGCTGACCAAACAGACGACGAGACACCCGAGACCGCCGAGTCCACCGCCGAGCAGACGCCTGCGACCGAGGCTGCAGGCAGCGAGTCCGTGCAGGACGACGCCACGGTTGACGCCGGCGCAAGCGACGCCGAGCAGGCGCCAGAGGCCGAGGCCGAGGAGAGCGCCGCGCCTGACGCGGCGGCGCCACCAGCTGAGCCCGTGGTACAGCTTCCGCCGAAGGAGCGCCGTCGCAACGCTCGCTCCAAACACTCAGGTGAGGCGCGTCCTAGCCGCACACCTGAGGAGCGCCATGCCGCGCGGTTGGTCGAGCGCAAAACAAAGGCCGTCCGCCGCCGTGCACGACGCCTGCAGGAACGCGCCAAGGCCGCTGAGCGTCGTGCCGCTGCACCCGCCCCCGAGGCACTCGCGCCTGTGCACGCGCCCGTCGAGGGGACCCGCCGGGTGCGCCAGGGCATCGTCGTCTCCGACAAGGCTGCCAAGACGATCACAGTCCGCATCGACGTCGCACGCCGCCACCGCCGCTACGAGAAGATCGTGCGCAGCTCGAGCACCGTGCACGCACATGACGAGAACAATGACGCCCACGAGGGCGACGTTGTCAGGGTGATCGAGTCCAGGCCACTTTCGCGCACCAAGCGCTGGGCGCTCGTTGACGTCTTGGAGAGGGCACGATGATCCAGAACGAGACCCGTTTGCGTGTGGCTGATAACTCCGGCGCCCGCGAGATCCTGTGCATCCGCGTCAAGGGTGGCTCGCGTCGCCGCTACGCGTTCGTCGGCGACATCATCACCGCTACCGTCAAGCAGGCCAATCCCCAAGGCACCGTCAAAAAGGGCGAGGTTGTGACCGCTGTCGTTGTACGCACCAAGAAGCCCATCGGGCGCGACGATGGCACCTACATTGCGTTTGACGAGAACGCCGCTGTCATCATCGACGACCAGAACAATCCCCGCGGCACCCGCGTATTCGGGCCGGTCGCGCGCGAACTACGCGAGCGCAACTTCATGAAGATCGTCTCGCTCGCGCCCGAGGTTCTGTAATGGCCAACCGTAGATCTGGCACCGCGCGCCCCAAGCGCCGCTCCCTGAAGATTCGCTCCGGTGATCGCGTGCAGGTCATGTCCGGCAAGGACCGTGGCAAGACCGGCCGCGTGCTACGCGTCGAACCGACCAAGGAACGCGTGTACGTCGAGCATCTCAACATGATCAAGCGCCACACCCGCCCGCAGCAGGTCGCCGGCGCCCAAAGCGAACAGCAGCTCGGCGGAGTGATCGAGCGCGAGGGTCCCATCCACGTTTCCAACGTGATGCTGCTCGACGCCAAAGGCGCCCCCACCCGGGTAGGCATCGACCGCACCGGTGGCACGCGCGTTCGCGTCGCCAAGAGCTCAGGCGCAAAGCTGGACTGACCACATGGCTACCGCAACAGATATCGCCCCCACAGCTCGTCTAAAGACCCGTTATCTCGAGGAGATACGCCCGGCGCTCATCGAGCGCTTCGGCTACACCTCAGTGATGCAGGCGCCAAAGCTGCAGAAGATCACAGTCAACATGGGGGTCGGGCTCGCCAAGCAGGACTCCAAAGTGCTCAAAGCCGCCACTGAGCAGCTCGCCGCTATCGCCGGGCAGCAGCCGAGCGTACGCCGCGCGCGCAAGTCGATCGCCGCGTTCAAACTTCGCGAGGGCATGCCCGTCGGTCTCGCAGTCACACTGCGAGGCGAGCGCGGTTACGAGTTCCTCGACCGCCTCATCTCTGTCGCTATCCCCCGTATTAGAGACTTCCGTGGCTTGAACGCGCGTTCCTTCGACGGCCGCGGCAACTACTCGATGGGAGTCAAAGAGCAGATCATCTTCCCTGAGATCGACTACGACGCGATCGACTCCGTGCGCGGTCTCGACATCACCATCACCACCTCCGCAGCCACCGACCTCGAGGCATACGCGCTACTCGCTGCCTTCGGCATGCCGTTCTCCCCTGACCGGCGGCCAAAGGGCTATGACCCAGAGGCAGACGCCGCCGCCGAACGCGCTCACGAGCAGGCCGAGGTCGAGCGCGTGGCAGCAGCAGCCACCGCAGAGGCCGACGCCATCAAGGCAGCCGAGGCGAAAGCCGCTGCCGCCGAGGCCAAGGCCGCCAAGCTAGCCGCCGGCAAACCGGAGAAGAGCCGACCCAAAGCCGCTGAACCTGAGGCAGCTGCTGAGCCCGAGGCGGAGGATCTTGTCGAGGCCGAGGAGGCTGTGGCTGATGAGGCGGTAGCCGAAGCGGAGATAGTGGGGGAGGCCTCTGAGCAGCTCGAGGTCGACGTAGTTGCCGAGGAGGTGGCCGAGGAGATCGTGGTGGAGGCTGTCGCTGAGGCTGAGGCAGAGGCGATCGTTGCTGAGGCCGTCGCCGATGAGGTTGCAGATGAGCCGAGCGACGCCCCCGAGGCCGGGGACACGGAGACCACTGAGAAAGAGAGCACCGACTGATGGCCAAGACTTCGCAACGCGTCAAGCAGGCGCGGACTCCCAAGTTCAAGACACGTGCATATACTCGCTGCACCCGTTGCGGTCGGCCGCGTGCCGTCTACAAGAAGTTTGGGGTGTGTCGCATCTGCCTTCGCGACCTCGCCCACAACGGGCAGATCCCCGGGATGACTAAGTCCTCCTGGTAGATCTTTTCCCCGAAGACGCCTGTACGGCCCTCGCCATACAGAGCGCGCAAGCAAGACAAGCTCCACCAGCTACGCCGCCCACACAAGCCGAAACAGCCAAGCCAAACTTCACCCACACAGGAACGACCGAGAACCGAGCACAAAGATGTCAATGACAGATCCCATAGCCGACTTCCTCACGCGCGTGCGTAACGCCATCCACGCCGCCCATGAGACCGTCGACGTACCCGCGTCCAAGCTCAAGGGTGAGCTCGCACGGATCCTCGACGAGCAGGGCTACATCGACTCCTGGTCGGTCGTTCCCGCACCCGACGGCGGTGCTGGACAGCTGATCCAGATCCGCCTGAAGTACACCGAGGACAGGCGTTCAGCGATCTCCGGGCTCAAGCGCGTGTCGCGTCCCGGACGGCGCACATATGTCGACGCCAAGCACATACCCAAGGTGCTCGGTGGGATGGGGACGTCGATTGTGTCCACTTCGCATGGCGTCATGACCGGCCACGATGCCCGCGCCGCTGGCATCGGCGGCGAGGTCCTGGCACAGGTCTGGTGAGCGGTGTCCCGAATCGGTAGACAGCCCATCCCCGTGCCCTCCGGCGTGACCGTCTCGATTGAGCCCGAGTCTGTACGTGTGAACGGCCCCAAAGGCGAACTGTCAGAGCGCATCCATAGGGACATCGAAGTGACCCAGGACGGCGAGCAGCTCGTCGTCACCAGGCCCACCGATCGCGGCGAACATCGTGCGCTGCACGGGCTCACCCGCACGCTCGTCGCCAACATGGTCGAGGGCGTCACCAGCGGCTACGAGAAGCGCCTGGAGATCCAAGGCGTGGGATATCGCGCGCAGCTGAAGGGCAAGAACCTCGAGCTGGCCGTCGGCTATTCCCACCCTGTGCCAATCCCCGCGCCGGAAGGGATCGAATTCGAAGTGCCCCAGCCGACGCGCGTGGTCGTCAAGGGCATCTCCAAGCAGCTGGTCGGCGAGACCGCCGCAATCATCCGCAAGCAGCGCCCGCCTGAGCCATACAAGGGTAAGGGCATCCGCTACGAGGGCGAGCACGTCCAGAGAAAGGTCGGAAAGCGCGCATGACGGTCATCACCAAAGAGCGCCGCCGGCTCAAACGTCGCCGCAGGGTGCGCGCGAAGATCTCCGGTACCGCCACCCGTCCGCGCATCTCCGTGTTCCGCTCCAACCGTGGGCTGTCCGCGCAGCTCGTCGACGACATCTCTGCGCGCACACTCGCGGCCGTCAACTGGTTTGAGCCCGAGCTTCAATCACTTGGCAAAGCCGAGCGCACCAAACGCGCCGGTGAGCTGCTCGCCGAGCGCAGTAAAGCCGCAGGTATCTCCGAGGCGGTATTCGACCGCGGCGGCTACCAGTACCACGGCCACGTACGCGCGTTCGCCGAAGCCATCCGCGAGGCTGGAATTACCGTCTAAGTCGTCGAACCGACGCGCTACCGCTACCCTCACTCCTGCTTATGTCCATATCGATAGATCGCTCAGTCAACCCAGCCGGCCTGGACCTCCAGGAGCGCGTGGTTGAGATCAACCGCGTCGCCAAGGTCGTCAAGGGTGGACGGCGCTTCTCATTCACCGCACTCGTCGTCGTCGGCGACGAACGCGATGTCGTTGGTGTCGGCTACGGCAAGGCCAACGAGGTACCGCTCGCAATCCAGAAGGGCGTCGAGCGGGCCAAGAAGGATCTCTTCCGTGTGCCCAAGCACGGCAGCACCATCACCCACCAGACCACTGGCATCTTCGGTTCCGGTCGTGTTCTGCTCAAGCCAGCCTCTCCCGGTACCGGCGTGATCGCCGGCGGTGGCGTGCGCGCGGTGCTGGAGCTCGCGGGCATCCACGACATCCTCTCCAAGAGCCTCGGCACACAGAACCCCATCAACCTGGTCAAGGCCACCGTCGCCGGGCTGCGCGGTCTGCGCACCCCCGAGGAGGTCGGCAAGCTGCGCGGACTGAGCATCAACCAGGTGCTCGGTCTCGGCGGGGCGCCCGCCAACGGCCACGCCCAGTCGACTGAGGCCGAGACAGAGACAACGCCGGGCACAGAGACGGCCGTCGCTGCCGCATCTGATGAGCCTGCAGCCGCTCCAGACGCAGCCGCGGTCGCCGATGGAGCCTCCGCCTGATGTCCGCGCTTAGCGTCACCCAGCGCCGCTCCAAAAACGGTGCCAACAGCAAACAGCGCGACACGCTCCGTTCGCTCGGTCTGCGTCGCATCGGCCACACCGTTGAGGTCAAGGACTGTGAGCAGGCTCGCGGCATGCTGCACGCCGTGCGCCACCTCGTTGAGGTCAAGGAGAGCAAGTGAGCCCAGCCAAAGACAAGGACGAGGGCGAGCCGCGCATCGGCCTGCACAACCTTGCCCCAGCGCCCGGTAGTCGCCGGCCGCGCAAGCGCATCGGGCGCGGCGAAGGCTCAGGTACCGGCAAGACCTCTGGGCGTGGCCAGAAGGGCGCCGGCTCCCGCTCTGGCTCAAAGCGCAGAGCAGCGTTCGAGGGTGGTCAGATGCCGATTCACATGCGCATGCGAAAGCTGCGCGGGCCGCACATGAAGAAGTCGATGCCCTTCGAGCCCTTCCGTACGCACACCCAGCCCGTCAACATCGCAGCGCTCGACGACCGCTTTGACACTGGCACTGAGGTCACGATCGAGTTGATGAAGGCCAATGGCCTGGGGACCCGCAAGGACATCCCCATCAAGGTGCTCGCAAAGGGCGAGATCACCAAGGCGCTCACCGTCCACGCCCATGCCTTCAGCGCCAGCGCGCGCGAGCGCATCGAGGCCGCCGGCGGCACCTGCACCACCGTCCAGGGCTAGCGGCCGGCACCTGATGTGAGCTGCGGGTATGGCGTCCCACCCACCCGCATCCACTAGAATCCGCCGTCCCGGGGACGAGCTCGCGATGGGCTTGCACGCGGCCGACTGAAGCCCATGCTCTCGACCATTCTCAACGCCTTCCAGGTTGCGGACATCCGCAAGAAGATCGCCTTCACGGGGCTGATGCTGCTGATCTACCGGCTCGGCTCGCACGTTCCCGTCCCCGGCGTCAACCTCACCGCCGTCAACAACATCCAGAAGTCCTTCGGAGGCGGTGGCATCCTCGCCTACCTCAACCTGTTCTCCGGAGGTGGCCTTTCCAAACTCGCCATCTTCGCGCTGGGCATCATGCCCTACATCACCTCCTCCATCATCCTGCAGCTGCTGCAGGTTGCAGTGCCGTCGCTTGAGAAGCTCTCCAAGGAAGGCGAAGTGGGACAGGCGCGCATCACCCAGTACACGCGCTACCTCACCGTCGGGCTCGCCTTTGCCCAGTCCATTGGCTACGTCTTCCTGTTCCACACGCTGCAGGCCAAAGCGGGCGAAAACGTCATCAAGCACTTCGATCTGCCGCACATCTTCCTGATCGTCGTCTGCCTCACAGCCGGCTGTGTGCTGCTGATGTGGGTCGGTGAGCTCATCACCCAGCACGGCATCGGCAACGGCATCTCGCTGCTGATCTTCGCCTCCATCGTCTCGCGTCTGCCGTCCGGCATCCAGGCCTGGTGGACGACCCAGAACCAGGTCTTCAAGGTGATGATGCCGTTCCTCGTGCTCGCCGTCGTTGCTGGCATCGTGTTCGTCCAAGAAGGCCAGCGGCGAATCCCAGTGCAGTACGCCAAGCGGGTCATCGGCCGGCGCATGTCAGAGGGTGGGCAAACCTATCTGCCGCTGCGCGTGAACATGGCCGGCGTCATCCCCGTGATCTTCGCCGCCAGCATCATGGCCTTCCCGCCCACCGTCGGGTCGCTCGTCAAAACACACTGGGGCAAATCGCTGTCTGACTTCTTCACCCCCAACGGCTGGCACTACGTCGTCGGCGAGTCGCTGTTCATCATCGTCTTCACCTACTTCTACACCGCCGTCACCTTCAACCCGGTCGACCAGGCCGACAACCTCAAGAAGTACGGTGGCTTCATCCCCGGCGTGCGTCCCGGCCGTCCCACCGCTGAATTCCTTGATCGCATCCTCGCTCGCCTGACGTTTCCCGGCGCGCTGTTCCTCGCCGCCGTCGCCGCGCTGCCCGCCATCCTCATCGCGCGCACCCACCAGAACTTCGAGTTCGGCGGCACCTCCATCCTGATCGTCATCGGTGTCGCCCTGGAAACCATGAAGCAGCTCGAGGCGCAGCTGATGA
>JBEKAM010000137.1:0-10391 GCA_050015915.1 Solirubrobacteraceae bacterium | reverse complement strand
GCTCGGACCGCTGGCAGGCGGCGAGCTTCTGGCGCTCGCGTCTTGGCGTTGGATCTTCCTGATGAACATGCCGTTCGTGGTGGCGTGCGTGGTGCTGATCATGCTGGCGATCCCGCGTGCGGCGCCGCGCGCGGCCGGCGCTCGCCGCGTTGACCTGCTTGGTGCGGTGTTGTGCGCGTGTGGTCTCGGCGGGCCGGTGTTCGCGCTGATCGAGCAGCCGCGGCTGGGTTGGTCGAGCCCCGCGGTGTTCGTTCCGCTCGCCGCGGGAGTGGCGCTGCTGGTCGCGTTCACGCTGTTCGAGGCTCGCGCGCGCGAGCCGATGCTGCCGTTGGGGCTGTTTCGCCGACGCAACTTCGCGGCGGGTAACGTCGAGACGCTCTCGATGTATGCGGGCCTGTCGATCCTGTTCTTCTTCCTGGTGCTGTTCCTGCAGCAGATCGGCGGCTACACGCCGCTTCAGAGCGGCCTTGCGACCTTGCCGGTGACGGGGATCATGTTCGTGCTCTCGCGCCGCTTCGGGAAGCTGGCCGACCGCTACGGACCGCGCCTGTTCATGGGGCTCGGGCCGCTGGTGGCGGCGTGCGGGCTGCTGTTGTTTCAACGCATCGGCACCCACGTGGACTACGCCTCAGAGGTGCTGCCGGGGCTGCTGGTGTTCGCGCTGGGGCTGTCGATGACGGTGGCGCCGCTGACAGCCGCGGTGCTTGCTGGTGCTGAGCGTCAGGCTGGCATCGCGTCAGGGGTCAACAACGCTGTTGCGCGCGTCGCGGGGCTGCTGGGCACGGCGTCGATCGGTGCGGTGGTGGCGGGGTCGTTTGCCTCGACGCTCGATCGGCGGTTGGCTGGCGCGAAGCTCGGGCCGGCGGCGCGGGCGGCTCTCAGCGCTGCCAAGCGCCTGCCGTTGGGGCGCCCAAACGTGTACGGCCTCGCGCCCGCGCAGGCGCATGCTGTGGGTCGGGCGGCGGAAGTAGCGTCGCTACACAGCTTTCACCTCGGCTTGGCGATCGCGGCGGCGCTGGTGGCGATCGGCGGCCTGATCGGCGTGCTGGGGATTCGCAATCCGGATGAGGATGTGAGCGCGGCCGAATGTGCGGGCGGGCAGCTGGTTGGCATCAACCCTGAGCCGTACGGCCCGCACATCTTCGGCTCAGGCGCCGGGGCCGCATGATGGGCGGCGCGCGGCGTGATGGACCGCCCGAACGTTCGTCCGGCTAGGTCCGTGCGTACTCGCGCATCGCCTCGATGATCGGCGCGAGCCGTCGTCCCTTGGTGGTCAGCCGGTACTCGACGGTGGGGGGGCTGGAGGGAATGACGTTGCGCTCGACGAGGCCGGCTGCCTCGAGGTCGCGTAGGCGCTCGGAGAGCATTCGCGGCGAGATGCCGGCGACGGCGTTGGCGAACTCGCTGAAGCGCAGCGCACCGGTGAGCGCGGCGTAGAGGATCGATAGCTGCCAGCGCCGCTCGAGGAGGTCCGCGGTCTCGCGGACCTCCACGGGGACGGGCTCACATCTACGCGTGCGCGACATGGCGAGCCGGCTCCAGCGCGCGGTCGAGGACCTCCTGGACGGTCATCACCGGATGGAAGGTCATCTGCTCACGGACCTCCTCGGGGATGTCGTCGAGGTCGCCGCGGTTGCGCTCGGGCAGGATCACGTCGGTCAGGCCGGCTGCATGGGCGGCGAGCGCCTTCTGCTTGAACCCGCCGATCGGCAGCACCCGACCCTGCAGTGTGACCTCACCGGTCATGCCGACGGTGTGCTTGACGGGGCGCCCGGACAGCAGCGACGCGAACGCTGTGACCATCGTCACGCCTGCGCTGGGGCCGTCCTTGGGGATGGCGCCGGCGGGCACGTGGACGTGGAACTCGCGGTTCTCGAAGGCACTGTCGTCGATGCCGAGCTCCTCGGCGTGGCCGCGCACGTAGGAGAGCGCGATCTTGGCGGACTCCTTCATGACGTCACCCAGCTGGCCTGTCAGCACGAGGCTGTTGCCGGCGGAGCCGCCGCCCTTCATGGCGGTGGCCTCGACGAACAGCACGTCGCCGCCTGCGCCTGTTACGGCGAGCCCGGTTGCGACGCCGGGTGTGGCGGTCCTCGCGGCTGACTCCTGGAAGAACTTCTGGCGTCCGAGCGCGTCGCGCACGACATCTACGTCGATCTGCACGGGCGCTTTGAGCTTGGTCTTCCTGGAGGCGATCTTGGTGGCTGTCTTCCTGAGCACGGTGCCGAGGTTGCGCTCGAGGCTGCGTACGCCGGCCTCGCGGGTGTAGTCGGAGATGATCGTGCGCAGCACCTCATCGGAGATCTCAACCTCGTCCTCGCGCAGGCCGTTACGGTCGCGCTGGCGCGGCCATAGGTAGCCCTTGGCTATGGCGAGCTTCTCCTCGGAGGTGTAGCCGTCGAAGCTGATCACCTCCATGCGGTCGAGCAGCGGCCCGGGGATCGTGTCGGCGACGTTGGCGGTAGCCAGGAACATCACCTGGCTGAGGTCCAGCTCGACGTCGAGGTAGTGGTCGCGGAACGAGTGGTTCTGCGCGGGGTCGAGGACCTCGAGCAGCGCCGCGGAGGGGTCTCCGCGCCAGTCGGCGCCGACCTTGTCGACCTCATCGAGCAGGATCACTGGGTTCATCGTGCCGGCGTCCCTGAGTGCCCTGACGAGCCTTCCGGGCAGTGCGCCGATGTAGGTGCGTCGGTGCCCACGGATCTCGGCCTCGTCACGCACGCCGCCGAGCGACATGCGCACGAACTCGCGTCCGGTGGCGCGGGCGATGGACTCGCCGATAGATGTCTTACCGGTACCTGGAGGCCCGATCAGGGTGAGGATCGCCCCAGACTTGGGGTCGGCCTCGATTTTCCGATCTTGGCGCAGCTTGCGCACAGCCAGGTACTCGGTGACGCGATCCTTGACGTCATCGAGGCCCGCGTGGTCGGCGTCAAGCACTTCACGCGCTGCCACTGGGTCGAGGTGCTCCTCGGAGCGCTTGCCCCACGGCACGGCGATCAGCCAGTCGAGGTAGGTGCGGATCATGCTCGACTCGCCGGTCTGCTCGCCCATGCGCTCCAGGCGTGAGAGCTCCTTGAGAGCCTGCTCCTTGACGGGCTCGGGCATGTCTGCGTCCTCGATCTTGGTGCGGTACTCATCGGCGACAGACGCGTCGTCCTCGCCGAGCTCCTTGCGGATCGAGTCCATCTGCTTGCGCAGGAAGTACTCGCGCTGCTGCTTCTCAGCGCCCTCCTGCACGTCCTCGCGGATGCGCCTACGTACCTGTAGCTCAGCGAGGCTCTCGCGCTGCAGGCTGACGGCCAGCTCGAGGCGCTCGGTAACGTCGAGCGTGCGCAGCAGCTCGACCTTCTGCTCGTAGGACAGATTCGGGGAGTAGCCGGCGGAGTCGGCGAGCGCACCGGGCTCGGCGATGGCGCGAAGGAACGCGGAGATGCGTCCGTCGTCGCCACGCAGCTCGAGGATCTCCTCGACGGTGGCGCGGTACTCGCGCTCGAGCTCGCGGGTGCGTTTGTCGGTGGGCACCTCGTCGGGGCGCTCGTCGACCTCGACGCGCAGCTCACCGCTGGGGCCGGTTTCGGCTTTGCCGATCAGCGCGCGGTGCTCGCCGGAGATGGCGACCGCACGGCCGCCGCCGGGCAGACGGATCTGCTCGGAGACCTCAGCGATGGTGCCGACCTCGAGGAACTCGTTCTCGTGGCGCGGCACGAGCACGACGCGCTCGTCATCGCCTACATCGATTGTTAGGGTGATGCCCATGTTGGGGAACACGACGGTGTCGTCGAGTGGGATCAGCCGCAGCCGTGGGGTGGGCACGGAGGGCTGGACGGTGGGCTTGTCTGGGTTTGATGAGGAAGGTGCCATTAGATAATCGCTCCATATGAGCTTACGAAAGTGTAGTTAGTATAGCGCGGTGTTGTTGCGTGCACAAGTACTTTGGAGGGCAGGCCGGATATGGCTCCGTGGAGCCAAATTTGGCTATTTTTTTGGGGGATGGGAGTGCGCGGGGACCGAATTTTGGTTTGCGGCCGGGGGCTATTTCGCGTGCTGGACGAGACCGGGCGGGCGATGGTGGCGGGTGCTCGCGGCGGGTGAGTACCGTCCCAAGGGCTCGGTAGAAACGGGCGATGGCTGAATCGATTGAGCAGCTTGGCTTTGAGCTGACGGCACAGGCGCTTACCTTCAGGCCAACAGCAGGAAGATCGCGGGCCTGTCGAGTTGGCTGACGATCAGCTGTGTGCTTGTGACCGCCGAGGTTCTCCTATGGATCATCAGCTTTGCTGGGTAGAGTGAAACTATGAGCGCGTCAGATTCTCGGAGTGAGAAGGCTCACGAGCCTTCGCCGCCAAACTGGCCGGAGGGTTTCCCATTGACGGCTCCGCCAGGGTTTGCGATGCCTGAACCGTACAACCACCTCCAGCTCGCCTTCATGGCTCTGACCAAGTCGATCCGACACCTTGGCAGCAGACTTGTTGGCGCTACTCGCCCTGGTCGAAGCTAACCTCGACGTTCTCCTCGTGCACGCGCTCCTCGACCTCCGCTGAGGAGGTAAGTGCGCGCATGTCGGCCTCGAGCAGGGGGTCGGAGAAGAAGCTGCGCGGCCATAGGCGCCGCACATGCACGACGTTGATCTCGGCGGCGAAGATGGTGAGCTGGGCGCCGAGGTAGAGCCAGGCGAGCAGCCCGAGCACCAGCGCGAAGATGCCGTAGAGCGGTCCGGTGCGCTTGAGCTCGTGGTCGACGTAGAACCCGCCGAGGTGCTGCAACAGCTGCCAGAAGATGGCGGCGACGATCACGCCGGGAAGCAGCTGGCGCCAGGTGACGTCGACGGCGGTGAGCAGTTTGAAGGCGGTCATGAACAGGGCGACGTTGAAGATGAACGCTACGAGGATCCCGGCGGCGACGTCCAGCGCGGCGTGGCTCGAAGAGCCGACGAATCCGGCGGCGGTCGTGGAAACGATCGAGAGCGTGCCGAGGATCGCGAGCATGCCGAGCCCGCGCAGGCGCGAGTGCAGGAAATTGGGTCGATGCTTGAACGGCACGCTCCAGATGCGGTTGAAGGCGTTTTGGGTGGCGCCGGTGATGCCCATGCCGGCGAGCAGCGAGCCGACGACGCCGATGACGAGGCCGACGCTCGAGCCGGTGAGGGATTCCAGTTTGAGCTGATCGCGGATGATCGGGAACTGTCCGAGCGCGCCGTTGACGATTCGGTGCTGCTCGCTGGGGTCGCCCTGTAGGACGAAGCCGAGCACGGTCACGAGCACGAGCAGCAGCGGGAACAACGACACGAAGCCGTAGTAGGCGACCAGCGCGGCGAGCTGTCCGGCCTGGTCGTCACCCCACTTCTTGATGACGGCGGCCAGGAAGCCGATCCTCGGGCTCTGCTGCTGGCGGCGATCGAGGTCGTGGAGACGGTCGATGAGGGTCACGTGAACGCCCTCGTCTCGTTGTGCCCGGCCTGCGTATGCGTGGTTGGAGGAAATTGGGAGGGGGGTCTGGGGGCTGCTCGGCGCGACATGTCCATGTGTCTACCCGATCCGAGGCTAAAACACGAGACCAGCGTGTGCCGCCGTCCGTGGGCGCGCGCCGCGCGCATGGCGCGGATCCTGCCGAGGAGGTGGCGCTGGTCGCGCGCGCAAAGCGAGAGCTGCTGCTGCGGGTGCACCGTCATCGGCTGCGTAGGGAGGACCTCGAAGATTGCTATAGCCAAGCAACCGTTGAGCTGGTCGCAAACGCTCGCCAAGGGGCTCGGTTCTCCAGCCGGCAGCATCTGGCGAATGTAATCGAGCAGCGCTTCCTGTCTCGGGTTCACGACCGCCGCCGCGCGCTGTCCGGGCGTAGCCCGATGCAGGCGGCGCTCGAGGCATCCGTGTCGCTTGGCGGCTTTGAGGATGCGGAGATCGAGATTGCCGACGTGCGAGCTGATCCCGAGCATCTGGCGATTCTGCGCCAGCAGCTGCGCACGGTGCAGGCAAAGGCTCGCGAGCTGACGCCCGATCAGCAGCTGGCTCTCTCCTGTCAGATCGGCCTGCAGATGGAGCGCGCCGAGTTCTGTCGGCACTTCGGCTGGTCGGAGGAGAAGTACCGCAAGGTGACCCAGCGCGCACGCGACCGCCTGCGGCAACTGATGGCTGACGAGTCGGTGTCCCACTAGTTGCCAGTTGGTCGGAAGGGAAAACAGGGACGCCCTATGAACCATCATCCCCCCACTCATAGACGCGCTCCCTGGGACGCCGACGGTTGGTTGAACGGACGACCGTACGGTGATTCTGATCCGCGCGCAAGCGGCCGGGGGTCGGCGAGCTCCCCGCTCTGGTCTCCGGCCGCAGGCGTGCAGCGATCGGTGACTGTGGGATGACGCTGCTGCGACGAGCGCCGCGAGAGGTCTATCGCGTATACAGCGAGGAGGAGTTCTTCGCAGAAACGACGCCTCATGCCGAGGATGCCGGCGCTGTGTCTCCTGGCGGCAACGAGCGTCAGCTGCAGAGGCTTGCGGGCGCGACCGTGCTGCTGGTGACGGTGGGGGTGGTGGGCGGCATGATCGTGGTCGCAAGCGTCTCGTCGCCCGCAAGCCGCCGCCGGGGTGGTGCGCGCTCGTCAGCGGCCAGTCGATTCCCGCCGCCGGCGGGTGACCGCGTAGCGCGGATGCAGGCAAGCACTGGTATGCCGGTCGCACCCGCGCGGAGGGTTGATCGGGGTGGCACCGCTTCGCATGTCGGTGGCCGGAAACAGCAGGCGGGCTGGCGTCGGCGGTCACTCTCCAAGCCACCCAATCGTCTAGGGCCACGGGTCGCATTCACGCAGACCGTTAGCGTTCAGGACCCAGCGCAGGTTGTGCTTTCCGCAGACGCAGGGACGCCAGTGAATGTGGCGGAGCCGACGCCGGGGACTTCGGCCGCGTCACCTCAGGCAGCACAGACCGAGTTCGGCTTTGAGCGCTGAGGCACGCGGGATGGATCGTACGCAGGGACGCACAGCGGTGACGATCACCAGCCGCGCGCTGTGGAGGATCCGTCTGGCGCGTGAACTTCCTCGCTACCTGCTGTGCGCGATGGCGCTAGCTGGTCTGGCGGCAAGTGTCCGCTTTGTGATCGCGCCCGTGGAGCCCGAAGCAGCCGCGACGGCGGTGCGCCAGCCGGCCTCTCCGGATCGAGCGGCGGAAGCATATGCGGCACTGTTCGTACGCCGCTATCTGACATGGAACGCCGCAGAACCGCAGGCACAGCTCCACGCGCTTGAACCTTTCCTCGGACCGGGGCTCGAATCAGATGCGGGCCTCGTGCTACCCGCGACGGGCGAGCAGCACGTGGAATGGGCAGAAGTGGTGCAGGCGCGCGAACCGCAGCCAGGGGAGCATGTCTATACGGTCGCGGCCGAGACGGATACCTCGGGGCTGTTGTATGTGACGGTGCCCGTGTGGCGAGCGGCGGGCGGGAGCCTCGCGCTGGGCGGCTATCCCGCGTTTGTCGGGGCACCTGCCGCCCGGTCGGCACAAACTCAAGGCCACCTCCGCGAAGTGGCCGAACCGATGCTCTCAACGGTGGTGCAGCGTGTCCTGCGCAACTACCTCGCTGAGTCCTCGAGTGAGCTCGAAGCCGACCTCACCGGGAGCGCACGTGTGTCGCTCCCGGGCCTCCCGCTGAGTCTCATCTCGATGCAACACCTCGACTGGGCGCCCGGTGAGGGCGCGGTGCTGGCAACCGTGCAGGCCCAGGACCGGCGAGGTGTCCAGTACACGCTCGTCTACGAACTGGACGTGGTTCGTCAGCAGGGCCGCTGGGAGATCTCAGCGGTGCAAGTGGACCCCGATGCATAGAACCCAACCCGAGGAGATCCAATGAGCAAGAGCAGATTTCGGTGGCAGGCTACAACTCTGTTTGCGTGTGTCGTGGTATGCGCGTGGATGGGCGCGCTGGCGCCGACGGCCCACGCGGCAGTGGAAACAAAACCCACCACGCCGGCGTCGACCACAACCACTAGCGAAAGCTCAGGAAGCTCGCTGGAATCGGCTGCCGCAAAGGCGGGAAATACAGGGCGCGCGGTGGCGATGAGCCTGATCGGCCTAGCGTTTGCGGTGACAGCAACTGTGCTGGCGTTCCGCCGCGACTTCAAGGAGGCGGCGGGCGTATTCGCGGTGGGGATCGTCGCGGTGCTGCTCGCCACGCCGGCCGGCCTGAGCCTGCTGCAGGACACGGTCACCTCGCTGTTCGGGGCCTGACATGGCGATCACGAGGGGACTACGGGGTGTGGCGATGAAATCGCGGGAGCCGGCGATCGGTCTGGCTGG
The DNA here is from genome assembly GCA_050015915.1 of Solirubrobacteraceae bacterium. Lineage (GTDB taxonomy): Bacteria > Actinomycetota > Thermoleophilia > Solirubrobacterales > Solirubrobacteraceae > Palsa-744. The sequence continues at coordinate 2,104 of JBEKAM010000137.1, read as the reverse complement.
GCCGGAGATCCGGCCGTGATCGAGATCCGCTCATACCGCGCGGTGTTCGATCTGGAGCGGCGCATCTACCGCGTCGACCAGTTGCGGTTGAACCCGGGCGGGATCCCGGTGCGGGGAGTCGTCTACTTCCTCGCGATCCTTGTGGCGACGCTGCTCGCCTCGAGCCTTCCGTTCGTCGGAGCGGCGGTCGGGATGCTGCCCTGGTACCTGCGCGATCTCGCGCTGCCGGCCGCGAGCGCGACGGTGCTGAGCGTGATCCGGATCGAGGGCCGGCCGTTTCACCTGGCGGCGTATGCGCTGCTGCGCTACCGGGTGGGTCCGCGCAGCTTCGCCGGCGTACGTCCCTGCGATGCTCCGGGCGCCTGCTGGCGCCCGGAGGAGATCCTGCTGCTGCCGGACGGCTCCGACGGGGAGATGCGGCGGCTGCGCTACACCGGGCCCGGCGCGGTGCTCGTCACCACCGCGCACGAGCGAAGCGAGCGCCGCGGCGCGCTCGGGCCGGCCACGCTGACGCTACGCGAACTGCCTGACCAACCAGCCCCCTCGCAGGGCCAGGTGCTGACGCTCGCGCGCAACGTCCAGCTGCGGGTCGGTGCGGGACGGTGAAGCCGCCGATCGGCTTCGTGTACGGCAACTGCGTGTTCGCCGATGCGCTCGACGACGGCTGGGCCGTGTTCGCGGTGCAGACCGAGTCCTACGAATGGCTGTCGGAGGATGGCAAGCGCGCGCGGTTCCTCGCGCTGCTCGGTGCGCTGGAGGCGATCGAGGCCGATGTGCAGATCCTGCGCGTGGGGCGGCGCTGGGAGGTGGGGCGCTACGCACGCGAGCTCGAAGACGACGATCTTCCTCCCGGCAGCGCGCCCGCTTCCGGCGGCGCCGATGGACACGCGCGCGCGAGAAGACGCTACGCCCAGGAGCACGAGGAGTACCTGGGTGAGATCGGCCTGGCGCGACCGGAGGTGTTCCTGATCGTCAGCCTGCGCGAGCCCGAGCGTGACGTTGCCGCGTACGTCTCGCGCGCGGCCGAGCGACATCCGCGCGAGTGGCTGGAGGGGATCAGGCGCGCCCTCTCGGTGCGGGACCGGCGCGTGATGAAGGTCTCCGAGCTCGAGCGTGCGCGGATCCGCGCCGACCAGGCGCACGCGCGCCTGGCCGACTACCTGCCGGTCCGCCAGGCGCGCGCTGTCGAGTTGCAGTGGCTCGTGCGCCGGGCCTTCTGCCGCGGACTCGGCGAGCCGGAGATCGACGGGCTGCACGAGCCGCGCGCGCTTGTGTTCGAGCGCAACGGCGAGGCGACGCTGGCGCCGCTGGAGGGCGACGTGATGCGCTGGCTGGACGGCTACGTCGAGCACCGCGGCAGAGCCCTGAAGGTCGAGTCGGAGACTGGCACGAGCTGGCAGGCGCAGCTGGTGCTGGGAGCGCTGCCCGAGCAGGCCCAGTTCCCGGGCGCGCGTGTGGAGCTGATGTTCGCGCCGCCGGAGTCGCTCCCGTTCGGCGTCGATCTCACGTTCAACGCGCGCTTCCTTCCAAACGGCCTGGCGTTGCGGATCGCGCGCCGGCGGATCCAGGACGCCGACCAGATCGTGCGCGCGGAGTCCGACGGCGAGCAGGGGGTCTCAGACCTCGGCTACCAGCGCACCCAGGAGGCGCGTGACCTGCTCGCCTACCTGCAGTCCTCCAGCCGCCCGCCGCTGCTGCGCGCGACGCTCGGGCTCGCGATCGGAGCGGAGAGCGAGGAGCAACTCGAGGAGCGCGTGGAGATGGTCCGGCGCGCCTACGGCGAGATCCGTCTGCACCGTCCGCTCGGCGACCAGCTGCCGCTGTTCATGCAGCACCTGCCCGGCCAGCGTACGCGGGTCTCCGGCTACGACGACACGCTCACACCCGAGCAGGTCGCGGCGATGATGCCGACCGCCGCGCACGAGGCGGGCTCGCGCGCGGGCTTCTATTTGGGACACACGCTCACGGGCTCGCGCCAGCCGGTCAGGTTCAACCTCGGCGAGGGCTCCGAGAGCGACCGCAACACGACGATCCTCAGCGTCGGCGCGCTCGGCTCGGGTAAGACGACGCTCGATCAGAAGCTCAAGTACGAGGGTTTCCTCCA
>JBEKAM010000136.1:0-10424 GCA_050015915.1 Solirubrobacteraceae bacterium | reverse complement strand
GATTCTCGCGCGCCGTGCGCCGGCCGCGCTCGTGGCGGCTCGCGACCGCCTCCGGCCGTGCCGCGTCCAGCCCGATCTCGTGGCGCTCACGCACCGCCCGCAGGTCCGATCGCTCGACATCTGTGCGCTGCTCGACCGCGTCTTGCGCCTGCGTGCGCGTGCCTGCGCCCGGCTCGACAGTCACCAGCAGCTGACCCTCCTCGACCGCGTCGCCAATTGCCACAGCCAGGCTCGCAAGGACGCCGTCGACCTCCGCCAGCACCTCGTGCTCCATCTTCATCGCCTCCAACACAACCACCGCCGTGTCCGCACCCACGTGCTCCTCGCGTGCATGAGGAATCGCGACCACCACGCCCGCGAACGGGGCTATCACCGAGTGCTCGACGGCCGAGGGCATCACGGGATCATCGCTCACCTGCCCATCGTCGGGCAGCCCGCGTTCGCGCGAACACACTGCGCTCCGGCTCGCGCTGCGCTCTCCCCATCAACCAATACCATCCCCGCGATGTCCTCCGAGGAGCGTGAGCCATCCGCAGCAGAGCGGCGTGAGTTGCTCAAGGAGGTCTTCCAGCAGGCCCGTGCCTGCACCCGCTGCCCCGAGCTCGCCGCCACCCGCAAGACCGTCGTGTTCGGCGCCGGCAACGCCAACGCTGAGCTGATGTTCGTGGGGGAGGCCCCCGGTGCGAGCGAGGACGAGCAGGGGGTGCCGTTCGTCGGACGCGCGGGCAAACTGCTCGAGACGCTTCTCGGGGAGATCGGGATCGCCCGCACGGAGGTGTTCATAGCGAACACTTTGAAGTGCCTCAGGTACAACGCGCTTGTACAGCTCGGCGACGGGTCCTGGGAGCGGATCAGCCGTTTGGTGCGCTCGCGGTACGCCGGCGAGGTGATGTCGGTGGGAGAGGACGGAGAGTTGGTCAAGCGCAGGGTCACCGGCTGGCATGTGACCCCACTCGCCGGGCGCTCCGTGTATCGGCTCACATATCGCTCCTGTAAGAACGCTGGTCTCAGCCGCGTCGGCATTCAGCTGACCGGCGATCACCCGGTGCTTACCGAGCGTGGGTATGTGCCGGTCCAGGAGCTGCACAGCTCAGACCGCATCGCCACCGGTCAGGGTCTCAGTGCGCTGGCTCGAGACGTCGTATGCGGCACCCTGCTCGGCGACGGCTGCCTGCAGGCAAAGTCCTCGGCGCTGACCTTTTCGCATGCGCAGCGCCAGGGCGAATATGCGCGCTTGAAGGCGGAGCTGCTGGCAGAGCTCGGCGTCGATGTCGAGGAGCGCGAGGTCGCCGCTGTGGCGGGCGGCGATCGTGTTTATCCCGTCATCCATGTGCGCACGCTGGCTCAGCGCGCGCTGCGAACGATGCGCCAGGACTTCTATCGCCCGCACAAGGTGGTTCCCGCTTGGCTCGGCGCCGAGCTCAACCCGAGGATGCTGGCATTCTGGTTCATGGATGACGGCTACACCCGTATCCGCGGCGGCGGGCGCAGGCCGCTCGCCGAGATCGCCACTAATGCCTTTTCAGACGCCGACCTTCAGGTGCTGATTGCGGGGCTTGCCCGCCTCGGGCTGCCCGCCAAGGCCTCGCGCTCGAGGCTCTACTTCGATACTCACGCCACAGAGCGGCTCAGTGAGCTGATCGCTCCGTATGTGCCGCCGTCGATGCGCTACAAGCTCCACCCCGACGTCGAGATGCGCATCCCGTTCGATCGCTCGCGCTTGGAGTTCGGCCCCACCACGGTCCTATATGACGAGGTCGAGGTCGAGGACATCACCCACCACAAGCGCGATGACGTGACGTTCTTCTGCATCGACGTCGAGGGCACACACAACTTCGTCACCGCAGGCGGGGTCGTGCACAACTGCAGGCCCCCCGGCAACCGCGACCCGCTGCCGGTCGAGATCGACAACTGCCAGGAGTATCTGCGCCGCCAGGTCGAGTTGATCCAGCCAACTGTGATCTGCACGCTTGGCAACTTCTCCACCAAGCTCCTGCGGGGTGACCCCACGGGTATAACCCGTCTACACGGGCAGGCCGAGGTGCTCGTGCTCGGCTCTCGCGCCGTGTGCCTGTATCCGATCTACCATCCTGCCGCGGCGCTCTACACGCCGCGCCTGCTCGAAACGCTGCGCGAGGACTTCAAGCGCATCCCTGAGCTGCTCGCGCTGGGCGCGCCTGAGCAGCCACCGCCCGACGCGATTCCAGAGCTCGCCGACGAGCAACCCGAGGAGAGCTCCGTGCCGGCGGGCGGCGCACCAGCGCAGGGGACAGACGACGGGCGTTCCGCCGAGGACCAGCTCGGTCTGTTCTAGCGGGCCAGCGGACGTGCTCTGGACGCTTCTGGACGCGCGTTTACTGGCATTTTCCCTGCAAAAGAGGGGTTCCTGGCAGAAGTGTCGAAGGACTCGTACGAGGTCCTAAAGTCAGACGGCACGGCAGCCGATGTAGAGCATGTCTCCATCCCTCCAGGAGTAACGACCGGCCCGCGACCCATTCTCCCGCGGGCCGGTCTTTTTTTTGGCCTGCACGAGGCTTGCCCGCTTCAGTACCGAGCCGCTCTGGTGTCGCACTAGAGTCTCGTCAGTGGCTCCACGAAGCGTCGAAACCACCGGCCCCGCCGAGACCGAAGCCCTGGGCGCCGAGCTCGCCCGCTCGCTTGTAGACGGAGACGTCGTGCTCATACGCGGCGATCTAGGTGCCGGCAAGACCACGCTCGTGCGTGGAGCCGCACGCGCGTTGGGGGTCAGCGATCCCGTCACCAGCCCCACGTTCAGCATCGGCCACCGCTACAACGCCAGTGAGCTGACCGTCGCGCACCTCGACCTATACCGGTTGGCCGGACTCGAGCACGAGGAGCCCGAGCTGCTCGCCGACTACCTCGGCCCGGGACGGATCGCGTTTGTGGAGTGGCCGCAGGACACGCATGTCGAGTTTGCCAGTGCGCGTGTGCGCGTGACGCTCAGCCACGCTGGCGGCGACCGACGACGCATCGAGGTCGACGAGCTTGCGCCCACCACCGAGGATGGCGCGCAAGCATGATCGTGCTCGGCTTCGACACCTCCACGCCCGCCACCGCCGTTGCTGTGCGCTTGGGCGACGGAACCACCACGCAGGCGCGCGACGATCCCCCCGCGGGCGCGCATCCCGGCCACGCGACCCGCCTGCTCGACATGGCCCATGAGCTGCTCGCCGCTGCCGGCGTCGCCTGGAGCCAGGTAGATCGCATCGCCGTGGGTCTCGGCCCCGGCACGTTCACAGGCCTGCGCGTCGGTGTCGCTACCGCCCGCGGCCTTGCCCAATCGCTAGGCGTAGAGCTCGTCGGGGTCTCCAGCCTGCAGGCGCTTGCCGTGGCTGCGCTCAGCACCGAAGCTATGGATTTGCCCCGGGTGCTCGCCGTAATCGACGCTCGCCGCAGCGAGGTCTTCGCCGCTGCATACCAGCGCGACGCTCAAGGGCTGGCGCACGAGCTCGCGCCAGCTCGCGCGCTACCGCCACAGGAGCTGGCGAGCGTCATCGCCGAGGCCAATGAGGCGCTCGCAGCGGAGCAGCCGCGCTGGTTGGCCGTCGGCGACGGGGCCGTGCGCTTTCGCAGCGAGCTTCAGGACGCTGGCATCCCCACAGCGCCCGCAGGCTCGCCGCTTCACCTCATCAGCGCCGCCAGCATCTGCGAGTTGGGGGGGAGCGCAGCGGCGACGAGCATCGATGGGATCGTGCCCGACTACCGGCGTCGCCCGGATGCGGAGCTAGCCTTGGAGGGCGTTGGAACAGCGAGGAGCGTGTTGATATGAGCGAGCGAGCCGCCTCGCATCCAGCCGAGCAGGCTCCCGCAGTGGAGATCCGGCGTCTGAGCTACCCAGATCTGCCGCAGGTGATCGCGATCGAGCGGCGTGTGTTCCCCACGCCGTGGTCGCTTGCCATGTTTGTGCTCGAGCTCTCCAAGCAGACCGGTATCTGCCTCGCCGCCACAAGTCGCGACCCCACTGGTGAGCAGCGGCTGCTCGGATACCTGATCTGCTCGCGCTACGACACCGTCTGGCACATCATGAACATCGCTATCGACCGCGACCACCAGCGCCATGGCGTCGCTTCCGCGCTGCTCGCGGAGCTGTATGAGCGTGTCGGCGACAGCCAAGCACGATTCACCCTGGAGGTCCGCCGTTCGAACGCCGTCGCCATCCACCTCTACGAGCGGGAGGGCTTTCGCGCTGCTGGCATGCGCCGCCGCTACTACCAGGACAACGGCGAGGACGCGCTCGTGATGTGGCGCACGCCCGCAACCCTTCAAGGCTCGCTCGGGGACGTGCCCAACCCCGATCCGCGGGCGGGCCTCTGACCGATGATCCTCGCTCTGGAGACAAGCTGCGACGACACCTGCGCGGCGGTCATCGACGCGGACGGGCGCATGCGCTCGAACGTCATCTCTTCCCAGGAGGCCCACGGGCGCTTCGGCGGCGTCGTCCCCGAGATCGCCTCGCGCCACCACCTGGAGCTCGTCAACGTGGTCGTCGAGCAGGCGCTGGAGCGTGCCGGCGCGCGCTTGGAGGATGTTGAGCTCGTCGCCGCCACCCAGGGGCCGGGGCTGGTGGGAGCGTTGCTCGTCGGCCTCTCCACCGCCAAGGCCCTCGCAGCTGCGCGTGAGCTCCCGTTCGCCCCCGTCGACCACCTGCAGGGCCACGTCGCCGCCAACTTCCTCACCGGCGCTGACATCGGCGAGGTCCCATTTGAGCCGCCGTTTATATGTCTGCTCGCAAGCGGCGGGCACACGCTGCTCGCGCGCGTCAGCGAGCACGACGGGTTCGAGGTCCTCGGCCGCACGCTCGATGACGCCGCCGGCGAGGCATTTGACAAGGGCGCGCGGATGCTCGGCCTCGGCTATCCCGGCGGCGCCGCGCTCGAGCGCCTGGCAGCAGATGGCGATCCTGAAGCGTTCTCCTTCCCCGGCTCGCCCGGCGAGCGCACCCGCGGTAAGTCGCGCCCCTCGCAGCGCAAGGGCTTCGCCGACAGCCTCAACTTCTCGTTCGCCGGTGTCAAGACCGCGCTGCTCTACACGGTCCGCGAGCTGGGGGAGACCCACACCCAAACGCGTGCCGCCGATCTCGCCGCCTCCTACCAGGCCGCCATCGTCGAGACCCTCGTCGCCCGCAGCCGTAGAGCGCTAGAGCGCACCGGCAGCGATCGTCTGGCCGTCGGTGGGGGCGTGGCCGCCAACGGCGAGCTTCGCCGGCGCCTGGGCGAGCTGCCCGCCAGTGTGCACGTACCGCCGCGCTCGCTGTGCACCGACAACGCCGCCATGATCGCCAGTGCCGCGCGCTTCGGTCCGCGCCTGGACTACCCGCAATACCTGAGCCTGGACGCTTACGCGACCGGCGAACGGGCTCGCTGAGCGCATCCGGAACGTCAGACGCTGACCGGCTGTGCGCAGCGCGCCCGGCCGAAGCTCAGCTGCTGAGCCCCGCTCCGGCGCAATGCCGCGCGGGGCGTGTGCGACCTCCCTGGCCGCACACGCCCACCTCCCGCGATGATCGGCTATACGGCCGTGTTGACCTCGATCTTTTCTTCGTTGTAAAGCTTCGTCAGCAGCGACTCGCCCGCTTGTTCAGGCGCTCCGCCGTCCACCGATGATTCGAGCACGTCCTTTTCGCCGCCGTCGAAGTTTTCGGGTTTCTGAAGCCCTTTCGACTGCGAGAATTTTTCGTTTTCTTCCAGCAGCATTTTGTTCGTCGTCACCTGGTGGATCACTGACCCAGTGGTCACCAGTTTGGCGTAGATGTTCAGGGTGCCCGGGAAGAACGGCCCGCATTCGAATTCCGTGATCACGGTACCCGACGCCGCGGCCAGCGAGATGCCCACCGTGTTGCTTGTGGGCAGGGATTCTTTCTTGATGATGCCGAGTTCGCCCTTGAGTGGGTTGATGCGCACTTCGCCTGTGCTGGCACCGGCTGACTGGCACGAGACTTCCTGTTCGAATTCAGTGGTCGTGCAGCCAGTGAACACGCTGTTGACGGTGACCGTTTTCGGGCTCGTGTATTCGCCAGTCGCGCTCACCCCGGCGCATTCCACTTTTTTCCCGCCTTTCGTTTCGAGGACGGCCTGTTCTTTGCCTTCCGCTTCGCGGAGAGTCGTGAGGCATTCTTCTTCGGTGTAGCCCCACATTTCCAGAAGTTCTTTCGCCTCCGGTTCGTGTTCTTTCGACCATCTCAGGCACCGTTTGTATTTGGTTGTCCCAACGAACCGGCCTTTGCTTTCGAATTTCTCTTTGACCAGTTCGTTGGTCCATTCGTATTTGGCTTCCGACCCGCTGGCACTGGTAGTGCAGCCAGCGTTGGAATAGCCCGTGCCTTCCGCTTTCGCTTTTTTGATGCACCGCCCGAATTCCGGCGCAGCCGCTGAAGCGCTCGACACCGCGACGGCGCCGATGGCCAGCGCGGCGATCACGCATAGCCCGATGATCCTGACTCGTCTCATCTTCGATTCCTCCTGTTTGCCTACCTGTTTTGCGGCACGCGGAGGCACGCGGCGTTCCGCCGCTCTCCTCGACCATATGACGACGCCCGCTGCGCGGATCGCCGCATTGCCTTCCTGGCAGACCCGGCCCCTGGGTCCCGGCCGCTCACAATTCCCCAGTGCCCCAGTCTCTGCCGTTCGTCCCATCGGTGTCAACCCCGGATTACAGGTCATTTTCACGCAAAATGCGGAGTTTTCTTTCGGCTAGTCGGCGGTAGTCGCTATTTCGGTAGCTCAAGGCCAACTGCTCGCGGAGGGCTCCGACGGGCGAGCACACCGGCATGCCCGCGTGCTCGCTAGCCTGGCCCGGAATGGCCACGCAGTCCCGCACCGCCACGATCACGGTCTATTCCAAGCCCGACTGCCACCTGTGCGCTGATGCGATGTCCACGCTGCGCCGGCTACAGCAGGAGCTTGGCTTCTCGCTTCAGGAGCTGGACATCACCGCCGAGGAGGCGCTGCACCGCGCGTATTTCGAGCGCATTCCCGTGATTGCGCTCGACGGGGTCGAGCTTTGCGAGTACTTCGTCGATGAGGCACTAGTGCGCGAGCGTCTAGAGTCACGAACATGAGCTATGGAGAACCAACGAGCACCCTGGCGGGGGCTCGTGATGGTACAGGCGCAGCTGTGGAGCGGCTTTCGCTGGGCGTGGCGGCGCGCCTGTCGCGCTACCTGCAGGTCCTCACGCAGGCCAAGAAGATGGGCAAGGAGACGATCTCTTCGCAGGAGCTCTCCGACTACACCCACGTCAACTCCACACAGATCCGGCGTGATCTGTCGGGCTTCGGCAAGTTCGGCAAGCGGGGGGTGGGATACAACGTCGAGGCGCTCGTCTCTCAGATCCGCAAGATCCTGCGCACCGCGGGGCAGCACAACATCGGGCTGATCGGCGCCGGGCATCTAGGCAAGGCGATCGCCTCCTCGGACATCTTCGCCGACCACGGCTTCCGCGTTGTCGCGATCTTCGACAGCGACGACGCGAAGGTGGGCAGCAAGGTCGGTAGCCAGCAGGTACGCCACATCCGCGATCTGCGCCAGGTCGTGGAGGACGAGGACATCGTCGTGGGCGTGCTCGCGGTGCCAACAGCCGCCGCCCAGGAGCTCGCCAACCAGCTGGTGGACGCGGGCGTGAAGATCATCTTCAACTACTCGGAATCGCTGCTCGACGTGCCGCCCGAGGTGACCGTCCACACCTCCAGCCCAGCGGTCGATCTGCTCTACGCGCTGTACTTCTATCTGACCTGATCCAGCATCCGTGACGTGATGCCAACCCGCCCGCGGGCGATTGTGCGTCACACTGGACGCCCGAGCGCTCCGCGCAGACACCACGCAGACGCCAAGCGATGAACAGCCTTGATCTAGATCGAGCCGTCGAGACGTTCGCCCTAGCCACCGACCTAACCGTCGGTGTCGAGGAGGAGTTCTCGATCCTCGACCCGCGTACGCTCGACTTGACGCCCCGCTTTGAGCAGCTGCGCGAAGCCGGGCAAGCCGACCCGCTGCTGCGCGAGGCAATCGCCGGCGAGCTGATCTCCTCGGAGATCGAGGTCATCTCCGGTGTTGGCACCGATCTGCACGACGCGCTCGCGCGTCAACGCGAGCGCCGCCGGCACATGTTCGCGCTCGCCGCCAGCGAGGGCGTTGCGTTGGGATCGACGGGAACGCACCCGTGGGCTGACTATCGCTCGCAGCCGATCATCGACACCGAGCACTACCGCCGCGTTGCGGAGGGCCTCAAATATGTCGCCTGGCGCAATAACACCTTCAGCCTGCATGTGCACGTGGGCGTGCGCGACATCGATCGTGCCGTGCGTGCTATCGACCGCCTGCGCCCGGTACTGCCGCTGCTGCTGGCGATCTCTGCCAACTCGCCGTTCCTGGATGGGCGCGACAGTGGCCTTCACTCCGCGCGCACACAGAGCTTCACCAAGAGCTTCCCCCGCTGTGGCGTGCCCGATGCGTTCGGCGGCTGGGCGGCCTACCGCGAGTACATCGAGTTCCTGCTGAAGACCAACTCGATCGTCGAGTTCACGCAGGTGTGGTGGTCGGTCAGGCCGCACTTCAGCTTCGGCACCGTCGAGGTGCGCATCTGCGATGCGCAGGCCAGCGCCCACGAGTCCGAGGCGCTCGCCAGCCTGATGGTCGCGTGCATCGCCCAGGCGGTACGCGACGTCGACGAGGGCGTGCCCTTCAAGGACCCGCCGCCGCGACTGATCGAGGAGAACATGTGGCGTGCGATCCGCTACGGCCTCGATGGTCGTTTGATCGATCTCGAGCACGCCCGCGAGTACCCCGCCCGCGAGGCGATTGAGCGGTTGCTCGCATGGACGGCGCCCGTGCGCGCGGAGCTCGCGATCGACCCGAGCTTTCCCGAGCGCAATGGCGCGCAGCGCCAGCGCCAGCTAATCGCTGCTGGCGCTACGCCCGAGGAGGTCTTCGCCGCTAGCGTGGGCGAGACGATGGAGAGCTACCCCGAGGAGGTGACGGTTTGAGCGCACAGGAGCAAGCAGGCGAGTCCATTCGACCAGGGCAGGGCGCCGGCGAGCCGAGCGAGGAGGAGTTGCGGGCCGCGTATGAAGCGGAACTGAGCCGCATCTCCACCACCGACATGATCGCCCAGACTGCGGTGTCGCTGCTGAACATCGGCGCCACGCGCCTGGCGCCGGCGGGCGATGGTCAGGACCCTACCCAGCCGCAGCGCGACCTCGAGCAGGCACGCGACGCGATCGACGCGGTAAAAGCGCTGCTGGAGATCCTCGAGCGCAGGATCCCGCAGGAGCTCGGCCCGTTGCGCGACGCGCTATCGCGGCTGCAAATGGCCTATGCGCGTGAGCTGCAGAGCGGTGGCGGGGCGCCCGCGCCGGCGGCTGCGGCGGGCCAGCCGGCGCCACCCGCTCAGCCAGCCTCCGGGGCGCAGTCGCCGACGCAGCCGGCGCAACCAACGCAGCCAGGATCCGACAAGCCGGGCCCCGGCCCGGCGGAGTCGAGCGGCAGGCTGTGGGTGCCGGGGCGGTGAGATGCGGCCCACCTGCAGGCGCGGAGCAGGCATAGCGCCGGCCGGCACGATACACTGCGCCCGCGTTTGCACCGGGTAGACGCTCGCGCCGAGCGAACCGGGCGACAAATGTGCGCGCGACAGATCCTCGCGCGGCACGCAAATCAGACCGCGGAGGATTTCTGTTGAGCAGCTTTCTGACGAACCATGGGATCGTCGTCGCCCTCGTTTGCGCCGCCTGTGCGGTGGTATACGGCCTCGTGACCACGCGATCCCTGCTCGCGCTCTCGCCGGGCAACGAGAAGATGCAGAGCATCTCGCTGGCCGTCCAGCAGGGCGCGCGCGCCTACCTGAACCGTCAGTACATAACGATCGCCGGTGTCGGCGTGGTCGTGTTCGTGGCGCTGATCTTCATCCAGAACATCGCTGTAGCGTGCGGCTTCTTGATCGGAGCGCTGCTCTCCGGCTCGACCGGCTACATCGGCATGAACGTGTCCGTGCGCTCCAACGCGCGCGTTGCCGAGGCCGCCAGGGGTGGCGTCTCACCGGCGCTGAAGGTCGCCTTCCGCGGCGGCGCGATCACCGGTCTGCTCGTGGTCGGCCTGGCGCTGCTCGGCGTATCCGGCTACTACGGCGCGCTGACGTCGTTCTTCGGCGACAGCCCGAAGACGGCGGTGGACGCGCTCGTCGGCCTCGGCTTCGGCGGCTCGCTGATCTCGGTGTTCGCGAGGCTAGGTGGCGGCATCTTCACGAAGGCCGCCGACGTGGGTGCGGACCTCGTGGGCAAGGTCGAGGCGGGAATTCCCGAGGATGACCCGCGCAACCCCGCCACGATCGCCGACAACGTGGGCGACAACGTCGGCGACTGCGCGGGCATGGCGGCGGACCTGTTCGAGACCTACGCGGTGACCGCGATCGCAGT
>JBEKAM010000135.1:0-10453 GCA_050015915.1 Solirubrobacteraceae bacterium | reverse complement strand
CTCAAGAATCTCAAGCAGCGGTCGAACACTCCGAGAGATGGATCTTGGCCTCGCTATAGCCGCCTCTGGAATGGTCTCCGAGCAGGTCCGCCAGGATCAGCTCTCAAACGACTTGGCCAACTCCTCGACGCCCGGCTTCAAGCCCGACGAAACGCCCCAGCACAGCTTCGGCGCGATGTTGATGGCCAACACCGAGGGCGGCGCGGCGATTGGTTCGGTCAACGAGGGAGTGGCACTTGGCAAGGCCTACACCAACATGACGCCTGGCGCGATGCAGGAAACTGGCGAACCGCTGGACTTCGCGATCGAGGGCAACGGCTTCTTCGCGGTCAAGACGCCTGAAGGCATCCGCTACACCCGTGACGGTCAGTTCACGAGCTCCTCGGCGGGCGTTCTCACGGATACCAACGGCGACCCAGTGCTCGATGCCAAAGGCGGGCAGATCAGGGTCAGCGCCACCGGCACGGTGGCGGCGGGCAAGGTGGGGATCTTCGAAGTGCCAGGCGCAGCCAAGCAGGGCGAAAACCTGTACACGGGCAAAGCCGCGGGCAAGCCGACTGGGACGGTGCGCCAGGGATCGCTGGAGGGTTCGGGTGTTGACGCCGCCAAGGTGATGGTCGAAATGATCACCTCGCTGCGCAGCTTCCAGTCAGGCCAGCAGGCGATCCAGTCGATCGCGACTACGCTGCAGGACGCCGCCACACAGGTCGGCTCCCTGAACCCGGACGCTTAGGCGTCCCGGGTCAGGGATTCAACGGCGTTTCCGGCGCCAGCAGCGGCTGCAATCCCACGCCTCAAGTCCAACGAGCGCCGGCCGATCACTACGGAGAAGAGCTCCCCGAGCCCGGCTTGGACCGCCACGCGGAAAGCCGGACTGCTCGACGACCACGACCACAGGACGGGCTAATGCTCGAAGGTCTGTATTCCGCAGCAGCAGGCATGTCAGCGCAGCAGGAACAGCTGAACACGATCGGCAACGACCTCGCGAACCTGTCCACGAGCGGCTACAAGTCCGAGCGGGTGGCGTTCAGCGACCTGCTCTACAACCCCGTCAACATGGCCGGCACCGAAACCACGGCCGGCGGTGGCGCGAAGGCCGCGGTAATCGGTCGCAGCGAAGCGCAGGGGGCAGTCACCGAAACAGGCAACCCCTTCGACTTGGCGATCGAAGGGCCCGGCTACTTCGAGGTAAAGAACGCAAACGGACAGACGGTGCTCACGCGCAACGGCAATTTCGGCGTGGACGCGAGCGGAACGCTCGTCAACGCCGAAGGCAATCGTCTGACGCCGGCGATCAAGCTGCCGCCGGGGGTCTCCGCCAAGGAAGTCAAGATCTCCACCAACGGAACCGTGAGCGTCGGTACCCGCACCCTCGGCCAGATCAAACTCGTCACCGTCACTTCCCCGGAACACATGCTGGCCAACGGCGCCAGCGAGCTGATACCGACCGCCACAAGCGGCGCGCCGCACCCGGCCACCGGCACGATCCACCAGGGCGCACTGGAGAGTTCGAACGTGAACATTGCAGGAACGATGGCGCTGATGGTGAGTACCCAGCGCGCGTTTCAGATGAACAGCACCTCGATCCAAACAGACAGCCAGATGATGTCGATCGCCAACCAGCTGCGACCCGGCTCATGAGCATCCCCGTCGCCCCCGCCGCCACGGGATCCTCCGGCCTGCCCGTGGTCAACCAGGCGTTCGAGCCCGAGTGGGTACGCCACGGCTCCGCCGCAACGCAAAAGGCCTACGAGAGCGCGCTGTCCTTCGAAGAGACGCTCGTGGAACAGCTCTCGCAGTCGCTTGCCAAGACAAGCGGCATGGGTGGCGAATCCTCACAGGAAAGCGAAGGGGGAGAAAGCGGCGAAGGCGGCGGTTCGGGCGGTAGCTCACAGCTCTCATCGATGCTGCCGCAAGCCCTTACCGCCAGCGTCATGAACGCCGGCGGCCTCGGCCTCGCGGCGCAGATGACACGCGATCTCGAGGGTGGCAACAGCACAGCGCAGACAAAGACCACAGGCGGGACCAGCGCATGACGCCCACCGCGCTCATTCCCCACCAGGGCAGCCAGGAAGACCGCTCGCTGATCGCGGACGTCCTGGCTCATCTGGACGCGCAGATCGCCTCCGCGCGAAGCCTGCTGGAGGTGGTGCTGGAGCAGGGAGCAGCGATCCGTGCGCGCGACGTCCATACGGTCGTGCGCCTAGCGGGGATCCTGCGCGGCGAGATGGGCCGCAGGCAGCTACTCGAGGAGCAGCGCTCGCGTCTGCTGACGCGCAGCGGCGAGCGCCTCGGTGTCCCGGCCGAGGCGGTCACGCTAGGGCTCCTGAGCACACTCACCGACAGCGCCACCGGCGATCACGCGCGCGTGCGTAGCGCCGAGCTTAGAGGCCTGCTGCACGAGCTCCAGCGCGAACACGCATGCAACCGCTCGCTGATGCAGATAGAGCTTGGCTTCCTCGATCACCTGATGGGCATGCTCTCGCTCGATGGCGTCAATGGCTACGACACCCACGGCTCGTCCACGTCGATCACGCGACCTCGCCCCCACGGCGCCCTGCACGTCCTCGACCTACGCGCTTAGCCCATGTCGATTCCAACATTGCAAGGACTGCAGACCGCGCTCAGTGGCCTGATGGCTGAGCAAGTGGCGCTCGATACCACCGGCAACAACATCGCCAACGCGAACACCGAAGGCTACTCGCGCGAGACGGCGCTGCTGGAACCAAATCCGCCGACCCCGATCCCGGCGATATCTGCCCAAACGGGCGAGGGCGCACAGCTCGGCGCAGGCGTGACCGTCGCGACCATCACCCGTATCCGCAACGGCTACCTGGACTCTCAATACCGCACGCAGAACAGCTCCCTCGGCGCGGCCACAGCCGAGGCGGAAGTGCTGGAACGTGCCCAGGCCGCGTTCAACGAACCGTCCTCCGCCGGTATCGCAACCCAGTTGTCGAAGTTCTGGAGCGCCTGGAACAGCCTCGCCGAAAATCCCTCGAGCGGCCCGGCCAAAGAAGTCGTGGTGGCGGCCGGCAAACAGCTGGCGACGACATTCAACGAGTTGAGCTCACAGCTCTCGACGTTCGCCACGCAGGCGGGCGAAGAATACAACTCGCTCGCTGGACCATCGGGAGAAGTCGAAGACGACGCCAACCAGCTGGCACAACTCAACCGTCAGATCAAGCTCGCCGAAGAAGCCGGCCAACCGCCCAACGACATGCTGGACCGGCGCGACCTCCTGCTCGACAAGCTCTCGGGACTGGCGAACATCACCGTCACCGAACAGGCCGACCACACCGATACGGTCACTTTCGGCGAAGCAGCCAAGCCGCTGGTGGAAGGCACGACCGTCAACTGGCCGCAGGCGCTCACCGAATCATCCGGAGGGCGCCTCGGCGGGCTGATTAAGCTGACCGGCCCCAACGGTGCGCTGACCGCGCTTCAGGGCCAGCTAAACGAAGTTGCCAGCACGCTCTCGAGCACTGTCAACGGCATCCTGCCCAAGGCGTTCTTCTCCGGCGCAACAGCCGCGACGCTGTCGGTGGCACTGAGCCCAGCCGAAGTCCAGGCGTCCGCCACCGGGACCGCCGGCGCCAACGAACTCGCACAGCGAATCGCGGCATTGCGCGGCGGCGCGGCCGAACAACAGTACGCCGGGCTCGTGGAGCAGGTCGGTAGTGCCGTGCGCACCGCACAGGACGAAAAAACCAACCTGCAGACCACCGTCACGTCGATCAGCGACCAGCGCCAGTCCGTCTCGGGCGTCTCACTGGATGAAGAAATGACCAACCTGATCACCTATCAGCGCGGCTATCAGGCGTCAGCGCGCACGCTGACAGCGATGAGCGAAATGCTCGAAACCCTGATCGAGCACACGGGCGTCGTGGGGCTATAGCGATGACCGAGCGAATCACACCCGCGATCGTCACCTCGAGGACGCTCAGCGACCTCAACTCCTCGCTGGCGGCGCTGGAGCGGACCACCAACGAACTATCCTCCGGCAACACGATCCTCGAACCGTCGGACAACCCCTACGGTGCCAGCCAGGTCATCGATCTGCAGAGCGAGCTCGAAGGGCTCAGCGGCTATGAAAGCCAGGCACAGAATGGGATCTCGTGGGAGAGCACGGCCAGCAGCGCGATGACGAACATCGGCGAAGTCACCCAGCGGGTGCGCGAGCTGCTGGTCGAGGGTGCCAACGGCACGTACAACAAAAATGACCTCGAAACGATGGCGCTTCAGGTCGAACAGATCGCCGAAAGCATCAAGCAGGACGCCAACACCCAATACGCGGGGCAGTACGTGTTCTCGGGGACGGCGACCTCCACCGCTCCCTACGAAACCGGTACGAACGACGAATACAAAGGCAACAGCGAAAGCGTGAGCCGAGTCATCGGGCCGGGAGCGTCGGTGACGATCACGACCAACATCTCCACACTGCTCGGCTCAGGCGAAGCGTCCGGCGACGGCAAGCTACTCGACACCCTGCGCACGATCGCCAAGAACATGCGCGGAGGCAGCGAAGGGCAGGCCCTGCTCGGCACGACCGACCTGGAAAAGCTCGACGCGAACATCGAAACCCTGACCCAGCTGCAGGCAGCCTCTGGCAGCGCCACAGATCAGCTGCAGACAGCGCTCGACCGCAACGAACAGCTACAGACGACGATCAGCGCGTCGCTCGCGAACACCGATGCCACCAACATCCCCGAGGCCTCCGTCCAGTACGCAAACGAGCAGGCCTCCTATGAGGCCGCGCTACGCGCCGGGGCGACGATCGTGCAGGAATCCCTGCTCAACTTCCTCCAGTAGCGAACGAAGGAGAGACGCATTATGTCCATGACATTCCAGAGCATCCGCTTCGGCGCGGTCGAGGTCGCGGCAGAGGACGTGATCGATTTCCCCTTCGGACTGATCGGCCTTGGAGGACTGCAGTACGCCCTGATCGACCGTAACCCCGGCAGCGGCTTTCTGTGGCTACACGCCGTCGATAACCCCGCGCTCGCCCTGCCCGTGGTCAGTCCCTTCCAGTTCTTCTCGTCCTTCACGCTCGAGATCGCAGCCGAGGATCGCGAGCGCACCGGGATCGAGGACGCCACCGGCGCGGAACTGTACGTGACCGTGCGCGCCACACCCAACCCGATGGACATCACCGCCAACCTACGCGCGCCACTACTGATCAAGGACGGCCGCGGCTACCAGGTGATCAACACAGCCGAGAATGCTGTGCTGCAAGCGCCGCTGTTCGAGTTGCCCGCGCAGGAGCGGATTGCTTCATAATCAGCCTCGATGCTGATCCTGACGCGTCGTCCCGGAGAGCGCGTCGTCATCGGCGACGAGATCCTCGTAACCGTCATGGGCGTCAGCGGCCATACGGTGCGCCTGGGGATCGCAGCGCCCGAGGGGATCCCTATCTATCGCGAGGAGATCTGGCTCGCGGTGATGGAGGAGAACCGCGCAGCCGCCGAGGCCCACGTCGATGCGCTGCCTGCGGACAAGCCGCCGCTGCCCGCTGAGAAGCCATCGGCGAAAGGCGCCCAAGGAGCGTCCCCGCAGACTCCCGAACCTCCCCAGACGGATACTTAGCAGCTCGCCCGCTGGCGCTTTCGATGGCGCGGCGGACCGGCCCGGTACGGACATCCACCCGGCAGCCGCCACCTCCCGCGGATCGCCTCGCAAACCAGCGTTCAACCGTAGTAGCGAGCTATCACCTGCAACTGGCTAACCACGTCATATCCAAACAGCAGCACCACGAGCGCCGCGCCGACGACCGGTGCCCACCGGCGGCCGGCGCCGCGCACCGCCAACGCCAGCGCACCACCAAACAGTGGCAGCAGAGGCAGCAGATAGCGCGGCTCACCGAATGCGGGGGAGTGCCGGAGTGCATCACTGTCATACGAGGACACGCCGATCAAGACCAGCAGCCCTACGATCATCGCACCGTAAGTGGTGAGCTCCGGCAAGTAGCCACGCAGCGTCTTGCGCGAGAGGAACATCCCGCGCGCAAGCAGGAGCGCGACGATCGCCGCCGGTATCAATGCGACGTTGTCCACCCACGTGGGGAACATCGTGTCCATCCAGCCAAAGAGCCCGACCGACCGATCGAACCAGATGTCCTTATAGGCCGCTACACCTTCGAAGTAGTGGGTCATACCCGGCAGCCGCGGCAGATACAACTGCCAGATGTAGCTCAGCGTGTTGAGAAGCGATTGCGGCGACGAGAGCAGGCCTCCGCCGGCCGACGCGATCCCCAGGGTGTGATGGCTTTCCAGCGCGTTCCTAAGCGCGTACAGCGCCACCGGCAGCACCCCGATGACAGCAGCCAGCAAAGGCAGGCGCAGTGCCGCAAGACCCCTGGCCCTGGCTTCGCGCAGCGCCAGCAATACCAGGCCCACATACACCCCGCATGCTAGACCCACGAAGTTGAGCTTGGTGAGAAAGCCGATCGCGATGAGTACCCCAAGCGCAACGGACAGCCGCCGTGTCAATGGCCTTCGAAAAGCATAAGCAAGGCATAGGAACACGGCAGCGGTAACTGCATAGAGCATCGAGTCGGGATTGACGCTCCCGGACATGAAGGCGAACAGCGGGTCCAGCGCCACACACAGAGCACCCACGGTCGCAGCCCACGGCGAGCGTGGCAATAGCTCGCGCAGGAAGAGGAACGTGCACAGCGCCGTGGTCGCAGCAAACAGCGCTCCCACCAGTCTCATCAGCTGCAGCTCGAGAAGTATGTTCCCGCGAGCTAGGAGATAGGGAATTGCCTGAATCGTGT
The DNA here is from genome assembly GCA_050015915.1 of Solirubrobacteraceae bacterium. GTDB lineage: Bacteria > Actinomycetota > Thermoleophilia > Solirubrobacterales > Solirubrobacteraceae > Palsa-744. The sequence continues at coordinate 3,678 of JBEKAM010000135.1, read as the reverse complement.
AATACAGCGGCGGCTCCGATGTCGCGATGCCGGCTTCGCCGGAGCCCCTGCGCGATGCGCCCTTGTCATTGTCTTCAATCAAGGCGTGCTGCTCCGCCTCACTCGAGATGGATGTCGACTGCGGCGAATGGATCACTTCACCTGCGTGCAGCCCCTCCAGAACCAGGTTCTCCTGTGCGGAGTAATTACCATTCGGCTGACCGTTTTCAGGCAGGCTGCCGTTTTCGACCACCTGCTCGACATAGGCGAAGTGGTCGGCCTCGTCCTTGCCCTCGAACGGGGGTACGATCAGCGACCACGCGGCAGCGTTCAGAAACGCAATCAGCGCACACATCAAAGCCGCCTTCGGCACATGCCCGAAAACGGCGCCGACAGAACGCAACTGCCCACTCTGTGTGCGTCTTGACCGTACACGCATCGGCGAGCGCACCGCGAGCACCAGCCGATTCATGACAGCTCTCGCAAGGTGAGCCTCCCGGCAAGTACCCCGACGGCCGCCACCAGCGCGACTATCAGCAGAACGATCCACGTGCCACTGAACACGCGGCCGAGCCCCATGTGCCTTGCCACCGTCAGGATCCGGGACCACCACGAGCCGTGACCAGCACCCAGGTAGCTGACGTCAATCCTGCCCGACAGTTGGCCCCCCGTAGGCACGGTCAGCGCTTCGCCCGGCGGCGTTTCGTTCCCGAACAAGAAGATCGTCTCACTGTTCGGCCCGACGTCGAAGCAAAGCCTCACGTTCGAGACGCTGTAGCTCAGCGGCTTGACGGGCACCGTCACTGAGGTACCCGTCCAATCGGGGCCGCGACTACCCTCAGCCACAACTTGCGAGCCGGAGTACATGGTCAGCCGAATTCGCGCCCCGATGTAAGCCACCAGCGAGAGACGGATAGCGGTCGTGCCCGCAGGCAACACTTCACCTGCCTGACATGCTTCCCCGCTCCCGCCCAGCGGGGACAGAACAGCACTGGGCTTAGCAGCCGGCGCGCGTATTACCAGCGGCGGGGAACGTGTGAGCATGTACGCGACTACCGCGATCAACACCGTCACACCCACAGCGAAGGTCATCCCCACGACCCTCACGGCTCTCATACGCTCACTTGCAACCTCCAATGACCCGATCCCGATGTCTCGCGATGTTCGTTGTTAGACCTGTTACTCCACCCAGCTTCGCCGGGGGGAGCGTGGGCGCACTTCTCGCACAAGGACCGCGCCATTTCGAATGAAGCGGCACAAGTCTCCGCGACCGACGGGAACGCGTCAAGCTGAGAGCAGTGAGCTACTGGCTAGACCTCGACGCGTGCCGTCGGCAGCACGGGCGATACCCAGGCAAATCGCGACAATCCGAATCTGGAGAAACACCACTGCGAGTAGGACACACCGAGCCGAAAATGCCAACGAACGGTGCTGAACTTCACCTTTCAAAACTGTGCACGAGCTCGCAGAACAAGTCGCCACGTTCCTCGAAGTTGCGATAGTTGTCGTAGCTGGGTGCCGCCGGCGAAAGCAGAACAACCGTGTCCGGTCGCCTCGCGCACCAGGCGGCAGCGACGGCAGCCGGCATGTCCGCCGCATCGATCGCCTGCGCAACCGGCAGACCGGCGGCGCGCGCGGCTGCTACCAGGCGCGCGCCGGTGGAAGGCACCCCAATCACAGTCGCACCCGCAGCGGCCAGCGCCCGCGCGAGCTCTGTGTAGTCCTGGCCGCGATCCTGGCCACCACCGATCAGAATGACATCGCGACCGGGAAAGCTAGCCAGCGCCGCTAGCGTCGACTCCGGGGTGGTAGAGATGCTGTCATCGACCCACAGCAGACCGTCACGCTCGGACACCGACTCGAGACGATGCGGCAACGAGTGAAAGCCTTTCAGTGACTCGGGAAGCGGCGGCGTAGTGACGCCGAGTGCTTCAACAGCCGTGAGCGCCGCACATAGGTTCAGCGCGTTGTGCTCACCCTGCAGCGGCAGCTCGGAGCTGTGGACGACGCGGTCGCTGCCCAGCACGACAGCACCATCGACGACATCCCAGCCACCGGATAGACCAAAGAGCCTCGTCTCCACAAGCGTGTCCGCCGCCTCCACGCGCGCGCCAGCAGCAACCGCCGTCATCAACCGCTCGTCACGACCGTTGATTACACACACGCGCACGCCCGGCAACGAGAGCAAACGCAGCTTCTCCGCGCGGTATACGCCCTCAGACCCATGCCAGTCGGTGTGCTCCTTGAAGAGGTTGGTCACGAGCGCAACCTCCGGACCTGCCTCCAGATCGGCGGTGTGGTAACTCGAGAGCTCAACCACTGTGACCTCCGCCGGCTCACGGTCGAGCAGGTCGAGTGCCGGTACGCCGATATTCCCCGCCAGCTGCGCGGTCCTGCCAGCCGCACGCACAAGGTGGAAGACCAGCGCCGCAGTCGTGCTCTTGCCCTTCGTACCCGTCACGCCGATGACACCCGCACCCCCGCGCTCGGCCAGCCACAGCGCTGTGGCAGTCGTCACCGGCACCCCCGCCTCGCGCAGCGACAGCATCTCCGGGCGATGAATCGACACGCCGGGCGAGCGCACCACGATCTCGCAGCCCGCCAACGCTGCCACCACGTCGTGGTCTGCTGCCGTCACGATCCGCGCCGACGGTGCCTTCAAAGTCTCGCGAACGTCCAGCGGCGGCTGGGTGTCGAACGCTGCCACCACGATCTGCGCCGAAGGCAAGCGGCGAGTCAGCTGATCGGCAAACGAGACGATCTCCCGCCCGGCGCCCCACACGCCGATGCGGGCGCCTTCAAGCTCCGAGAACCGCACGCACGTCCGCCATCAACGCCGCCGGCACATCGTGCTCCTCGCTCAGCGCCAGCACCTGCCCGGGGTCGCCCAAATCAAGCGGGTACCGCGGCAACACCTCCGCCACCAGGCGCCGCACCACCCGATGCTCCCGCCACCGCTCGTCCTCAGCCAGCAGGCGTATGGCAGCCAGGCTCTCCTGCTCCTCGCCCACGCACTCGAACGGCTTGTGCCCGCCCGTAGCCGTCAGCAGCGCAAAGCCCTCGAACTGGCTGTCCTCGTCGAGCAGATCTCGCCCAAACACCTCGCGCAGATGCTCCGGGGCGCTGAACGGCGCGAGCGCAAGAAACACGAAACGGCACTTGGGGCAGTCGCAGCACCAGGATGCCGCACGCAGCGCCGGGTCGATCCGGAAGATCGCGTTGCAGCTGGTGAACGCCTCGTGGTAGCCCCCCATGCGCGCGAACGCCCGCGCGATCGCGAGCTCCGACGCCGGACGCAGAACCGAGAACAGGCGCGGGGCGCCGTCGATCTCACTGAGCGCCGCGCTCAGCAGCCGCTCCACCCGCAGTCCCTTGCTGAATTGGTGGTTGACCTCCACGCCATCCCAGCTCACGTTGCCCGCCGACGCCGAGCGCTCGTTCGCCAGCGCCACCGCGTCAAAGCCATTCAGCGCAGCCGTCAACAGCGCCACACACGACACGATCGCCGTGATCGGGATATGGCCGTTGATCGCACCTGCCTCGTTGAGCGCCCGCAGGCCCGGGTCGAGCGTGCGACGGGCGAGCAAACGCGGCAACCCAGCCGCAGCCACCGTGCGCTTGATCGGTGGAGCATCGCCCACCGAGAACAGCGACAGCTGTAGGCCCGAAGCACGCACGATCTCAAGCGCCACCGCCGAG
>JBEKAM010000134.1:0-11497 GCA_050015915.1 Solirubrobacteraceae bacterium | reverse complement strand
GGGTTTCTACTCCTTGAACGCCACTAGCGGGCTCAGCCGTCGCGACACCTCAAGCGCACGTCACGGGTTGCGCCGGGGTCGGCGCCGCTACGTTCATCGGAGGCGGGCCTCCGGCCCTTTTGTCTGAGGTGTAGGCGGCATTCGGGATTCGCGCCGTCTCACGCACTGTCCGGCTCCCAGGCCATCTCACCCCGGTATCGGCGGAGCTCTCGTCCGATCCCTTCGAGGACGTCGTGATGCACGCCCTTGCCGAGCGGGCCTCGTGCGACTGCGGGGAACCTGCGGACGTCCGAAGCGGTCGTGTTGACCGGGAACTCGCCGCCGGCGAGCAGAACGTCATGTGACCAGTCTCCGGCATGGTGGTGACAGATCGCGAGAGTTCGTCGCTCGAGTACGGCGACCGCGAAGGATGATCTCTTGCAGGTCTTGCAGGTCTTGCGTCACGTGCGCTAAGCTTCATCCATGGCGACCACCCCTATATCCACACGTGCTGACTACATCCGCGCCCTGCCCACCTACCAGGAGGCAGCGGAGCTCATCGAGATCCATCCCTCGGGGATCACACGGGCGGTGGCGAGACTCGAGATCCAGCCCGAGCTCTGGGGAGGTACCGAGAAGCATCTACGGGCGCTCGATGTCCTGAGAATCGCAGCGCAGGCTCGTCGTGCCTCGGTCGAAGAGGTCGCGGGAGCGCTGTTGGAGCGCGTCTCGCACGATCCCGCTCAGCACGAGGCGCTTCGGACCGAAATCGACGAGTTCCTCGCCGCGCGTCAGCCTGCGCAGCCGGCGCCTCAGGACGCGTTCCTGGCCGAGCTGCACGACGCGCTGCCTCGGCAGTACGCCAAACAGGCCGAGAGCATCTACCGCCGTTACGTCGAGAGCTCGTAGTAGTCGCGGTCGGCGTAGCCGCCGTGCTTACTGGATGGGCCCTTCCGTAAGCCGAGGGCACGCCGCTCATCGGGCGTGAGGATGATCGCGCTGTCGGCGAGGACGCCGACACTGGCGGACGGCCATGCTCGTCACGAGGTGCGGTCGCAGGCGCTTGCCGCGGCTCCGCGGCGCCTCTTCGTCCGGCCCCTCCTCGAAGTGCCATGCGAGCACGGCAGCGATCTGGCCTGCGTCCAGGTCGCGCACGAGTAGCCTGCGCCCCTTCTTGGCCTCAGCACGGTGGAACTCCTCGAGCGCCTTGGGCGGAGCAGGGAACCCGTAGAGAGACGATGGTTTGGCGGTGCGGAGCTGCCATCGCGCCTTCCCACGCTCATCTTCGACCTCGGGGTCCTCGCCAGGTGATTGCAGCGACGGCAAGAGTCGATTGACATGCACCACGGTCTGCTCGTCGCCGTCCCAGCGAGCTTCGGAGATCGTGATGCACGCGGCGAGCTCGTCGATGAGCTTGCCGCGATCTGGGGACAGACGGCTGATGCTGGCTGGCAGATCCAAGTCGCAGAAGTCCGCCTGCGCTATGTCCGGTCCGTCGCAGCGATTCGGTCCGCGTCGAGAGCCTCGCCGGTCGTCGTGAACGCCGCCTCGACCCACTCCGCCTCGCGTGCACTGGGCGCGTAGTCGGCGTAGATCAGTGTCGTCTTGAAGTCGCGGTGGCCCATCATCTCTTGCAGCGTTCGCATCGGCACGCCCTGCGCTGCCATCCGCGTGCCGAAGGTGTGGCGCAGGTCGTGGAAGCGGACAGGGCGGACTTCTGCTCGTTTGAGCGCGGCCTTGTAGCGCTTGAGTAGCCGCGAGCGGTCGATCGGCTTGCCCGTGTGCGGGTGCGCGAACACGAGCTCGTCGTCGTGGCGATAGGGGGTCTCCTGGTGCAGGCGGTCGAGCTCGCCGGCGAGCCGGTCGGCAAGCGGAACGCTGCGTGAGGAGCGCTTGGACTTCGGCGTCCCGAATTCGCCGCGTACGTAGCTGCGTCGGATGCGCACGCGACGGGCAGGCCAGTCGATGTCTCGCCAGCGCAGCGCGAGCAGCTCGCCTTGGCGCATCCCGGTCATCGCGGCCGTCAGATACATCCGGCGCTCGACGCGGCCGAGGTCGTCGTCAGGGACTCCCCGCAGTAGCGCCTCGACCTCCTCAGGCTCGAGGAAGCGAATGTCGGGATCGCTCTCGCTTGCCTGGGGCTTATCCACGAGGGTGCATGGGTTGGAGGCGACCCACTCCTCACGCCGTGCGTACTCGAAGATCGAATGCAGGATGCCAAGCGCGTTCAGCGTCGTCTTCGGTGCGCGGCCGCTACGGGCCATGTGCGAGATGAAAGCCTCGATCTCGCGTCGGCCGATCTGCTCGAGCGACTTCTCGCCGAAGAACGGGCCGAGGTGGACTCTTATCGTCGATGCGTAGACCTCGATGGTGGAGCGCTTGCGACCCTTCGCGCGAACTCTTGCCACTAGCAGCTCGCCGCACTCTTCGACGGTGATGCGCTCCCGGCGAATCGCGATGTGATCGAGCGAGCCGATCATGTGCCGCAGCTGGGCCTCGGCCTGCGTGCGAGTCAGGCCTTCGTTCGTCGATGGAACTCGCTTCGGGCCGATGCGGCGCTTGACCTGAGAGTTACCTACTCGCCACTTGCCATACCAAGTCTCACGGCCGGCCGAGTCGCGTTTGACGAACAGCCCGCCAGTGCCACGCGGACGTCGCGTACGAGGTTGGCGCGAGGCCGATTTGGAGGGTGGGGAGGAGGCTGCCACCACACGAATTCTACTCCTCGACCCCGACGCCAGGGTACCAACAGGGTACCAAACTGAGCAAATCTGGTGTTACATGAGATGCCCAAAACCCTTTATACAAGCCAATCTCACCTTAGAGAAAGTGGTAGTTTCGCGTTGTGGTCCAGGCGGTCGTGGGTTCGAGCCCCATCGCTCACCCCTAAGAAAGCCCTGCTAACGGCTGGTTTTTGTGTCCATGGCGATCGAGCCTCCGGTTTTACTGCTGCCCATTGCTGCCCAAACCGGACTGCTAATCGGGCTCATGGGGGTTCAACCAGCTCGCAACACCTCGCTGGTAGGCACCGTGGGGGTCGGGAGATCGAGTAGCGGAGCTCAGAGTGCTGCTTTCGCCGGCGCTCACGAGGGTCTCGCACGTCGGAGCGACGAGCGGTCGTCGTCCTAGGCCGGGTCGATTGTGATCGACAGTGTTGCCGTGGCTTTGTTCTGAGTCGGCGGCTTCGTCTTGGTTTTCGTATCGACGGCCTGAACGGTGAACGTGTAGGTGCCGGCGGTGGTCGCCTTGCCGGTGATCTTCCCCTTGGAGGACAGCTTCAGGCCTGGCGGCAGTTTGGAGCCCGTGGTGAGCGACCACTTGTACGGCGGTTTGCTGCCGGTCGCGGTCAGGGTCGCGGCGTAGCCAGCCTTATTGGCCTTCGTGTAGACCGATCCTTCCGGGAGTGATTCGGTCGTGATCCCGAACGCTGCCGTGGTGAACGTAGCGTCGTTGCTTTCGCTCGTGCCTCCGGGGCCGACCGCGACGACGTGGCAGTGGTATTCCGTCCCGGGTTTCAAGCCGGCCGCGGTCGCCGAGACTGGCACGGCGGTTTCGCCTTCACCGACGGAGCCCGCGCAGGGCAAGGTCGTGCCGTACGCCGTCGTCGTGCCGTATTCGAAGCGGCATTCGCTGACTGGTTCGCCTTCCGGGTTGACCTCGCCGCCGAGGGTCTCCGAGACTGGGGATACCGGCGAGGCTTCGCCGACGAGGGCGACTGGCTCAGGGCGGGCGAACGGTTCTAGGCTTTCGTCGTTGACGACGACCGCCCCAGAGGGTTCGGCTGTGCGCCTGCGTCGGGATTCCGAGAAGGTCCAGTACTGGGCCGAGGGCAAGCCCTCAACCACGGTGCCGTTCGACGGCGCCGCGTTCAGGTGCGGTTCGCCTCCTGGTTCGGCACCGAGCTGGCCGATCGTGTACCCGTTGACGTTGACCGGTGATTCGCAGCCCGGCGCGCAGCTCGTGAGGTGGAGGGCGGCGCCGCCCGCCACCTTGTAGACCGGTTCGTTCGTTTCGTCCGTCGCGCGCAGCGTCGTGCTGTTCGCGGGCACCGCGTTCATGTGCTGCGCTTCGCCCGGTGCGGCGCCGAGGTTGTCGATCGTGTACCCGTTGACTTCGACGGGTGCGCCGCACCCCGGTAGGCAGCTTGCGAGGTAGAGAGGCGCCCCGCCCGCGAACTTGTAGACGGGCTGGTTCGGCGAGTCCGACGCCTTGATCGTCGTGTTGTCGGTCGGCTTGTCGTTGAGGTGTGCGACTTCGCCGGGTGCCGCGCCGAGGTTCGCGATCGTGTACCCGTTGACTTCCACGGGGCTGCCGCAGCCGGGCTGGCAGCTCGCGAGGTAGAGGGGTGCGCCGCCCGCGACCTTGTACGTCGGCGTGCCTGGCGCGTCGGCGGCCCTGAGCGTGGTCGAGTTCAGCGGCATTTCCCGCAGATCCTGCTCGCCGTTGAACGAGCTGCCCTGCGGGGCGAGCAACGCCACGGTGCCATCGTTCACGCCGATCGGCGACGAGCACCCCGGTGGCTCTCCGGAGCACGAGGCGACGTATAGCGGTGCACCGCCGGCGATGACGAAGACGTGGCCTTCGTCATCCGGCGTGTTGATGAACGTGCCGTTCGCTGGATACTGGGAGAGGCCACTGAGGCTGGAGACGTTCGTGGCTTCGGTGCAGTCCGAACCGAACGGTGCGCACGTCGTGATGTGGAGCGGCGCGCCCCCTGCGACGCGGTAGATGCTGTCGTCGGGGGTCCGGATGAACTCGCCTTCCGAGAAGCCACCGCCGCCGACGGTGTTACCGACGCCGGGGACCGCCACGGCACCCATCCAGCTGAATCCAGCTTCGAACCAGTGGACCGTCTCGGTAGTGATCCCATCTTCCTCATTGATCGCGCTGATGATGTCCGCCGAGGTCCCGGTTCCGGAGACAACGATGCCCACATGATCGACGGCACCAGATGACGAGCCAAAGAAGACGAGGTCGCCGGGCTGCACCGCCGAAAGGGAGATATAGGAGCCGCCGTAGCTTGACGCGTCCGAATACTGAGCCTGCGCAGTGGCTGTGGGCAGTGATACCGCACCGCCCGTACCCTGGTACACCGAGTACAGCGCAAGCCCACGACAGTCGAACCCTGTGCGGCCTTTCGCGTTGCAGTTGGAATAGCTACCTTCGGGGTGAGGATCTGTCCCACCCGGGCTCGCTCCAGTCGTGGTCCCGCCGTCAAAGCAATAGAGGTATTTCGCGCTCGCGAACGGCTGCTGAGGATAGGACTGACTCTGGATCGCCTGAGCTGCCGCAACAATCGCTTGCCCCTCAGTCTCGGCGGACGCCGCCGTTGCCAGCAACGCCTGGCATCCGACGACAGCGATCGTCGCCAGGAAGACCCCCAGCAGACGCGAAGCCCATGCCTTGACCCGCGTAGCCCCCATGTCGCTCAGCCCCCGATAGTCGGTGCGATAGCACAAATATACCGGCCGCCTGTCCCGCAGCGGGGTCGCCGGTGTGCTCGATCCGACCGTCCTGCGAGAGCAGGCGTTAGAGGATCGCGCTGTCGCTGCGGACGAGGACCAAGTGTTGCAGCTATGGACGTACGGGGTGGAACGATCTCCGATCGACCACGACCTCTGCAACCCAATCGGGACCAACCTGCGCTACGGCTACACCAGAGCGCAGGCCGTTAGCCGCCGAGCGGCGTTCGGGACATCAGTGCGTGTCAGGGGGCGCCGAACCGGCATAGACCACGAGCACGATGATGCGATCGTCGGGGCCGCGCTTGTAGCGGACGCGTGCGCCGCTGTCGACCTCGTACTCCCAGAAGCCTTTGAGCTTGCCCTTGAGTTGGTGATGACGGTTGGTCTGCGTGGGGGGGAAGGGGTTGTCGGCGAGCTCGATGTAGCAGCGGCGCATCGGCCCTGGGCGGTTCTGGCAGAGCTTGTTCCAGTCGCGGTAGACGGTGCAGTAGACCTTGTGTCGTCCGGCGTAGCGTCCCTTTGGCGCGTTGACCTCTCGGGTCACGCTTGGGCCGCCCGGACCTGCCCCTCAGACGGAGGCAGAACCTCAATGATCCCGTCCAGGTCAATCTGCGAGAGCAGTGCTCGCATCGCGTCCGGCTGTCCGTAGACGCCCGCGGTTGAGCCCCACGCGTGTAGGTTGCCTTCAAGGTGCTCCAGCGTGCCCCGTTGCGCGGCGTCAAACGTGTCGGCCACGAGCTCGCGCGCGAACTCCGCGATCTCATCGCTCGAGAATGCAGCAACCCACGGGTAAGCAGTCTGCAGCGCCCAGTCTGACGGCGGCACGTCGCGATGCTCGTTGAAGATCGCCATGAAGCGGGCCGTCTCGGCGACCTGTGCCTGCAGCCGCTGTTGGAACTCCGCGAGGCCCTTGGTTTGGATGATGAGCACCTCGCCATCGGAGTCGAGTACTTCCTGGGGTGTGTTCTTCGCCCGGTCGAGCAGCGTTCGGTAGTCGCGCTGGATCTCCGTTGGGCCCCACGGCGCGTCAACGCTACGACCCGACGCACGCCCGCGTGCCGCAGGCTCAGGTGTCTTTGTTGCTGCGTCCGCACGTGCCATACCAAGCTCCTTCTACATAGTTTTCTATGTAGAGACTAGCACGGACTTCGTGCGATGCAGTCATTGGGCAGCAGTCCCTGTTCTGCTGCCTCAATCCCCCTGAATCGCGCCGAATCGCCGGACTGGTCGCTCTGGCTGGATCGTCGAAATCCCGCATAGATATAGGCTTTCCGACGGTCGGGCCGTCGGAGGCGGGACGATTGTGGTCCAGGCGGTCGTGGGTTCGAGCCCCATCGCTCACCCCTCCGGCCGCGGGCACGCTGCCAGTTGGCAGTAGCGCTTGTACGAGAACGGTCGGTGCGGCAAGCCGCTGCAACGGGAGAGCGGGATCAACTCAGCACATAGAGCGCGTTCATGGTTGTGCCCAGAGCGCTTGGAGCGGTAGTGCCCATAGGCCTTTCCCGAAGGGGAGTGTGCGCTCTCCGGTGTAGAGGATGATGCCGCACGCCAGGCGTGAGCCGAGCTGGGTGCGCATGTGGGCTAGGCCGCGGAAGTCTGCAGCGTGGACGGTGGCGCCGGCCTTGATCTCGATGGCGATGATTTCTCCGTTGGCGCGTTCGAGGATCACGTCGACCTCTCGGGTGCCTTCGCGGTAGTGCCAGAAGGTCACGGGCTCCTCTAGCCATGACGCCTGCCGCTCGAGCTCGGTCGCGACGAATGTCTCGAAGAGAGCGCCAGCGAGCGCGGCGTCGTGTGCGATCCGGTCGGTGTCGGCGCCGAGCATGGCGGCCATCAGGCCGGTGTCGGCCAGATACAGCTTCGGTGTCTTGACCTGGCGCTTGCCAAGGTTGACGTGCCACGGTTGACGGACACGGATGAGAAAGAGCCTCTCGAGAACTTCGATGTGCGACTTGGCGGTCTTACCGTCGATTCCGACCTCTCGCGCGATGGAGTCATAGCGCGCGAGGCTGCCGGAGCGAGAGGCGATCAGTCGTGCGAGCGTTCCTACCGATCCCGGGTCATGCACGCGAGAGGTGTCGGCGATGTCTCGCTCGATGATCGTGCTCAGGTAGCTGTCGAAGAATCGCGCGCGTGATGCCGGGCGCTCGCGGCGCGTCGCCTCTGGGAACCCGCCCTTGAGTAGGCGCTGTGAGTAGTGGGCTCGTCCTACGGGGGCGCCTGAGATCTTCGGTATGTCCTGCGCGAACAGGCGGGAGATGAAGTGCTCGCTATGACCCTCGATCTCGCCTTGTGTGAAGGGCCAGAGCGTGAGGTAGTCGATGCGTCCCGGCAGCGCATCGGCAACGGTCGGGATCCGCCGGAGATTTGCAGAGCCCGTGAGCAAGAACTGTCCGGGCGATGGATCTCTGTCGAGCCGCGACTTGATCGCGAGCAGCAGCTGCGGTGCCCGTTGGATCTCATCAATGACCGACCGATAGCCGAGGCCGGCGACGAATCCTTCGGGGTCTGCTTCGGCAAGCGAACGTGTGGAGTCGTCGTCCAGTGAGAGGTAGTCAGCGGGCATCGGGCCTGCAGCGAGTGCCCGGGCCAGCGTGCTCTTTCCGCTCTGGCGGGGCCCGAGGAGTGCCACGGCGCGTGCGTCCTGCATAGTCTCAGCGAGCGTGCGTTCGATGCCGCGCGAGATGAATGCCTGGCCCGGCAGCGGCATCTCGGAGACTTTATCATGCTAACTCGGAAAGTCTTGCTCGCTAACCCGGATATTTAGTTGTCGCGTATCCGGCCTGGGACTCCTACTTGCGGTCTCTTACCGTTGTGAATCGCTGACTATCTCGCCGTGGCTTTGGAGTCCGGCCCTGCAAGCAACTCCTCAACCTGGGTAACGAATGTTTCGGGGTCGATGGGCTTCTGTATGTAGCCATGGAACCCAGCCGCCGTGATGCGCTCGCGGTCGCCTACCATCGCTGACGCCGTTACCGCCACGATCAGGATGTGCGACAGGCTGGGCTCTTCTCGAAGCGCGGCTGCGACGTCGTAGCCGTCCATTCCAGGCATCCGGATATCGAGCAGGACCATGTCGGGGCGCTGCGCAATCGTCATACGGACGCCGTCGGGTCCGCTACCGGCGAGCAGCGGGCTGTGGCCGTGAGCCTCAAGCAGAAGGCCGATGAGCTCGAGGTTGTCCTGGTTGTCATCGATCACCACTATCCGTGCTGGCCTCACTCTGGCGATCCCGTCAGCTCGAGCCCAAAGGTGCTGCCCTCGCCGGGCACACTCGCGAGTGTGATCTCAGCGCCTATGAGTCCGGCTAGCATCTGGGAGATATACAGCCCCAGCCCAGTGCTCTCGAACGACTGTGTGCTTCCCGTCGTGATTCGCTCGAACGCCTCGAACAACCGGACCTGATCCTCGGGCGCGATGCCGCACCCGGTGTCCATCACGGCAAACCTCGTGACCAGTTGTGCGCCCTCGCTGCGCTGGCTTAGATCGAGCCGCACGCTGCCTTGGTCGGTGAACTTGATGGCGTTGTTCGTCAGGTTGATCAGGATCTGAGTGACCGAGCGCCGGTCGCACACGAGCTCGGTTGCCTCGGGGACGGGGGAGACCTCCAGCGCCAGGCCCTTTGCGTCAGCGAGCGGCTGCAACCCGCCAACTACTTCCTCCAGCAGCACGCGGCAGTCGATCGGCTCGGGATGCAGCTCGAATTGCTGCGACTCGATCCGCGCCAGGTCCAGCAGGTCGTTGATGAGTGACAGCAGGTGCTTGCCCGTCCGCTGAACGGTGCGTAGTGGCGCGATCTGCTCGTCCGTCAGCGGTCCGTGCAGGCCCATCAGCATGGTGCCGGTGAAGCCGAGGATGGCGTTCAGCGGAGTACGCAGCTCGTGACTCATGCTGGAGAAGAAGATGTTCTTCGCACGGTCCGCGCGTTCGAGCTGAACATTGGTGTCTCTGAGCGTTTGCTCGAACAGCTTGCGCTCGGTGACATCACGGATCGCGGCGGTGGCCATCAGGCCATCCGCCGTCTCCAGCGGGCTCAGGCTGATCTCGATGGCAAACTCGGAGCCATCCTTGCGCCGTCCCCATAGTTCGCGTCCGTCGCCCATCGGGCGGCTGCGCGGCGCGGCGAAGAAATCTCCTCGGTCTTGGGGATGGTGGCCGCGGTAGCGCACAGGTACCAGCATCTCCACTGGCTGTCCAAGCAGCTCATCGCGCTGGTAGCCAAACAGCTCTGAGGTCTGCGTGTTGCCGAACTGGATTTCGCCCTGCCCGTTGACGATCACCATTGCATCCGGGGCAGAATCGAGGAGTCCCCGGAAATTGTCCTCGGCGCGTATGCGCTCGGTGATGTCGGAGTTCAACTCGATGATCGCGGTCGGTCGCCCGCGCTCGTCGCATTGCAACGCTTGGCGGCTCGAGACGGCGATCACCTGACCGTCCTTTCGTGTCTGGCGAAGGACTCCCTCCCACTGTCCCGCTTGTAGCAGCGCGTCACCCACCGCGTCCACGGAGTCAGGATACTCGGAGTCGAGTAGCTCATAGATGACCTGCCCTTCGGCTTCTTCGGCGCTGTAGCCGTAAACCGTTTCGGCCTCACGGTTCCAGAACGTGACTCGCTTATCAGCCGGCTCGCACACGACCACCGCGTCGTGCGCGAGGTTCAGCAGATCTGCCCGGAGCTTGAGCTCGCGCTCGGCGTCCTTGCTCTCGGTGACGTCACGGGTGATAACCGAGAGGACTTCCCCTCCGTGTACGAGTTGAACTGAGAACTCGAACCGGCGTAGCGAGCCGTCCTTGCGACGCACCGGAAGTTCATATATGCCGCCCTGGTTCTGATCGAGCGCGCCGAGCATCGCAGCTCGGGGCTCCTCATAGTCGCTGACCAGGCCGATCTCCACAGGTGTCCGCCCGACCAGCTCATCACGGGCATAGCCGGTTAGCCTGCAGAACGCGGAGCTGACCGACAGCAGTCGACCGGACGTGCGGTCGGTGAGGGAGATCCCGTCCGTCGAGCGCTCGAGCAGCGAAGCGAGCAGATCGTCCACGCTTGCCCGCTCGATCTCGAGCGTGTCATGTAGCTCCTCGCCAGTGTCTGGGTCCACCTATGACCGAGACTATCAAGTTCTGAAGATCCGGACTATCGTTATCATCGGGATTATGCTAGATGGCCGTGACTGGGTTTCTCAACGGGCAGCCTCCGCTTTGCGCTCTCATTCATGCTGGAGCCATCCGCTGTCGAAGAATCCACTGACAGCGAATGACCACATCTTTCGATCCGCGATCGCCGGCACCCGCGAGCCCGCAGGCTAAAGCGTTGCGTGCCGTCTGGGCAGAGCACCGAGCGGGACTACTGGAGAGATTGAGCTTGATCGAACAGGCGATCGTGGCGCTCGGGAGCGCACAACTCGGTGAGCCGCTTCGTGTCGAGGCGAGGCAGGCCGCGCACATGCTCAGTGGGTCGCTGGGCCTGTTCGGCTTCGCACGCGAGTCAGAGACCGCATACGAGCTCCAGTTGGAACTCGAATACGCAGAGCCCGGCCGAGCACCGGCGCTTTCGGCGCTTGTAGAGGTGGTATGCGGCGCGCTCAACCCTGAGTTGCTCCACGGACGCAGCCAGACCACGCGACCGGGCCAGTGAGTGCTTGCTCGTGATGTGAGCACCCTATCCGTGGTAGGTGTGCACCATCTCCTTGGACATGATCTGTGCCACTCGCGCTGAGAGCTCCGCAGGGGTGAACGGCTTGTGTAGAACGCCGATGCTCGGCTCGTCGCTGCCCCCAGCGAGGAACTGGCTATCGGCGTAGCCCGACATGAACAGAACACGCGGCGAATGTCTGGACGGTCCCACAAGGGCGACGAGCTCGAGCCCCGTGATGTCCGGCATCGCTACGTCGCTGAGGATGAGATCCAGCGGCGTCTGCTCCCGCTCGAGGTATGCGAGCGCATCGCGTCCGCTTGCGGCCTCGTGCACTCGATAGCCGGACTCCTCGAGTACTGAGCGGACAAGCCGCCGTAAGGGAGCATCTTCCTCGACAACCAAAACGACCCCAGTTCCA
>JBEKAM010000133.1:0-15596 GCA_050015915.1 Solirubrobacteraceae bacterium | reverse complement strand
TCGTGCAACGCATCAGGTAGGAAAGGAACCCGTGCAGCTGGGTGCCCGCATGGTTGGGACCGGTGAGACAGCCGCCGCGAAAGCAGACGGTGGGAATGTCGAAATAGCGTCCGTACTCCTGAACCAATAGGTCGGCAGCTGTCTTTGAAACCCCGAACAACGAGTGCGTGGAGGCGTCGATCGACATCGTCGTGTCGATACCTTGGTAGTAACGGTGGCTCTCGGGTAGCTCCAGGCGCGTCTCGAGCTCCACCAGCGGCAGCTGGTTGGGCAGGTCGCCGTAGACCTTGTTGGTGGAGCAGAAGACGAAGGTGGCGCTGGGGGCATGCCGGCGCACCGCCTCGAGCAGGTTGAGCGTGCCATTGGCGTTGACCGCGAAGTCGAGCTGAGGGTCAGATGCGGCCCAATCATGCGAAGGCTGCGCGGCAGCATGGATCACCAGCTCGATGTCCGCGGAGTGCTGTGCGAAGAGGCGCGACACGCTGTCTGCGTCGCGGATATCTATCTCCAGCGAGCGGAACTCCTCGGGGTAGCTGCGCACGAGCGCATCAGTGGTGTGCGCGGTCGAGGCATCCGGCCCGAAGAAGCGCGCGCGCATGTCGTTCTCGAGGCCGATCACCTCATATCCGGCCTCGATGAAGCGCCGGACGGACTCCGAGCCGATCAGGCCTCCCGATCCGGTGACGACTGCTACGGACATCTCGTCCTTTCTGTAAAGCGCGGTGGCCGGGGCTGCGTCATGCTCGACGATCCAAGCATGGCAGGCGCCCTTGGCTCGCCCTCTTCTCAGATTTTCTAATCTACGGGTTAGAAAGCGCCTTGGCTTGCGGAACTCTGCTCACCCCCGCTCGAGGCGTTCGAATACCACGCGTGCGCGTCCCAATACTCAGCCGGAGCCTCTGCCGAGGCCGCAGCGTCACGTTTTGTCTGAGCGGGCGCCTCGTACCCGTGCTGGTGCTGTTCGCATGGGCGCTGCTGCTGGTCGCGTGGGTCATGGGCAACGCCCCGTTCGCTGCTCCCGACGAGGCCGACCACTACGTTCGCGCGATCGGCATCAGCGAGGGCCACCTGATCGGCACACCCGATCCGAGCGCACACTTGGGAGTGACGCCAAGAGAGATCGCGTTCACGGCCAAAGAGGCGCGCATCGTGTCGCTGCCGCGCAGCCTGGACCCCGTCCCGTTTACCTGCGAGATAGGGCCGGGCGAGCGCAGCGCCGCTTGCCTAAACAGCGCCGATCGCGACCCACCGCCGGTGATGAGGGTGAGCTCCGTGGGTGACTACCAGCCGCTGCCCTATCTGCTGCCGGCACTAGCAGTCCGCGCGGGAAGCTCTCCGCCAAGCGCGTTGCGACTTGGACGCGCGGCAGAGGCGTTGACCGCGTTCGTGCTGCTCGTCGTCGCGGTCTTCGCGCTCTATGACGCCGCGAGCCCTCTGGTCTCCCTACTCGGGTTACTGTTGGCGGTAACGCCGATGGCACTGTTCTGCGCTGCCATCCTCAGCGACAGCGCAACGGAGATCGCTGGCGCGTTGGCGTTCTTCTCGTGCCTGCTGCGGCTGGGGCGCCCGCCACCAATGCGGGCAAGGTGGTGGGTCCTTACGGCCACGAGCGGCGCGATCTTTGCGCTCAGCCGCTCTGCCAGTCCGACGTGGCTCGTTCTCGCGCTGCTGATCGCTGTCGCCTGGAGCGGGCCGAAGCAGTTCGCTCGCCGCTGGACCGATGGCTGGGCGCCGCGCGTCACCGCCGGCGTGCTCGTGCTCGCGGTGGCCCTGAACCTGGTCTGGGAAGGTTTCTACGGCACGCACCTATCACCCGATGCGAGCCAGCTGCACGCGGGCCTGGTGGCCGGTGTTCACGAGTGGTGGAGGGCGCTGCCAGAGCTTGTCGGCAAGTTCGGCTATCTCGAAGTGAAGCTGCCGCTGATCATCCCGATCGCGTGGTTTGGACTCGTCTTGGCGCTGCTGGCGGCCGCCGGCGCCGTTGCCGATCGACGCGAGCGTGTCCTGCTGACGATCGTCGTCGCATTCGGGCTCGCCGGGCCGGTCGTGTTCTACGCGCTGATCATCCGCCCGACCGGCGGCGGCCTGCAGGGACGCCACGTCCTGCCGATCCTCGTCGCGGTGCCACTGCTTGCGGGCGAGGCGCTGTACCGCCACCAACCCCGTGCGAGAGCCGTCTGGCTGCGAGCGCTGGCGCTCGCCATCCCGCCCGCGGTCGCGCTCATGCAGATGGGCGCTTGGTATGTCAATGCCAAGCGCTACGCCGTAGGCGGCTCTGGTCCCGAGTGGTTCCTGGGCCGTGCCGCATGGGCCCCGCCGGCGGGTTGGTGGACATGGCTCGTAGCGATGGCGCTGGGCGCCATCAGCCTTGCTGCGCTCAGTCTCGCCGCTCCCGGACAAGAGGCCTACGGAGCCATGGGGAGCTCATCGTGATTCTCCGCAAGGAGTAAGCCGCAGACGGCCCGCGCCAACCGGCGGAGCATCGGTCAGTGGCCGTGGCGCTTGCTCTTCGGCCGGGCATGGTAGACGCGGATGCTTATCTGGGAAACGTTGTTCTCCTTGTCGTAGGCAAGGAACGTCAGCGTGTGCCAGCCGTAGGAGATGTGCTTGGCGTGCTGCCAGTCGATTGCCCCGAAGAGCGACGTGGGAAAGCCGCCGCCACCGTAGTTGCGGATCAGTTTGCCGTCCCACTCCAAGCGGATCCTGAACACTCCATACGGGCTCTTGGCGGAGACCCTGATCGGCAGCGGCCCGCTGTAGCGGAAGTGATTGGCCGGCGAGCCAACGGTGATCGTGGGCCCGGTGAAGTTGCCGCATGGTTCGGTCAACTTGTCGCCTTCGCGAGCGTAGGCTTGCATGGCCGCAAACGATGGCTTGCGCGAGCCATTGGCCCGAATCAGCCCGCTGGTGATGGCCCCTTCGTCCTCCAGCGGGAACCACAGCGCCACCTGCACATACGGCGCCTGTGCAAGGCAGTGGTAGGCCTGCCTGAGGTAGGTCGCCTGCTGTTCTTCGCTGACGCCCTCCGCCTTCTGACCGGCCCACGCCCCTTCTGAGCACGTGGCGCTGGTGGTGCGCCAGCTGAGCTCGGTCATCCAGATTGGCTTATTGTCGCCGTTGGCGAGCATCACGGCGTGAACTTCGCGATAGGCGAGGAACGAGTCGGGGATCAAGCGGTTGCCAGCGCCGCGTACGAAGTCATACGGAGAGATGATGTTGCAGGCCGTGTCGGTATGCACGCCCACCGCGTCGAAGTAGCCCTTACCCCCAGCCTGGTAGACGCCTTCGAGGAATTCGTAGTCATTGCCGGTGAGGCCGCCGAGCACGACGGTCGCGCTCGGGTTAGCGGCCTTGATCGCCGGATAGGTGTCTTTCAGCAGCTGGGTGTATGCCGCAGGGTTAGGGCCTCCAGCCCACCACAGGGAGGCGTCCTCCTCGTTCCACACCTCGTACGCGGCCACCTTCGTGCCGAAGTCCCGCGCAAGAGCACCAGCAAACGCAGCGTATTCCTGAGGATTGGCCGGGGGCGTCTGCGGATTGCTCGAGCCTGTCTCCCAGCTGGGGGTATCGACGATGTCCAACAGCACTTTCGTGCCGCTCGGCAGCGTGCGGAAGGTTTCTTCGTAGTAGTTCAACCAGAACGTCGAGAAGCTGCCCTTGGTCGGCTCGAGGTCGGGCCAGCTCGCGAACATGCGCACCCAATGGGTGCCCAGCGCCTGTACTGACGGCATCTGCGCAGATGTGCTCCCGACGAGGTTCACGCCCGCTTCCGCTGCGGAGGCGGATGGGGCCGCGGCCATGGCGATCGCCGCGATGACACCAGCAAGCGGGAGCGCCCGTGCCAAGCGCGACCGAAGACTGGCAGTGCTGCTTAGGCTGGCAGCGCCGCGCGAGGAGACCCTGCTGCGCGTGAGGCGTGGCATCGACTCGCTATCGGCCACCGTGATGGAGTACTTGATCGACTCGGCGCTACTCGACGGATGTCGAAGGAAACCAGGCTGGGCATCGGCTGGACCAGCGACACGGAACCCAATGTAGGCCAACATGCGGCCAATCGACTCAAAGCGGACGCGTGACCTCGATCCAGCGCTTCGGGAGCGAGGAGCGGCATAGCGAGGGAAGCGCACTGACACCGGTGTACCGCAGCGGCGGTACACCGGAGCGCGCGGGCATCAGCAGCAGCGGACCGATCGTCCGGTTGAGGGGATCGACGCCGTCTCCGTTACCTGCGTGCAGGCTGATCCCGCCGCGGGTGATCTCGAACCTGTGCACTCCCGCGGAGAGCCACCGCGAGGCTATCTTGATCCACTCCGCGGGATAGCTCGCCTGGTAGGCGACGCTCGCCACCTGGCGACCGTCGACGCTCACGTCCACCGGGCGCCCGAACGACCCCTCAATGAAGAAGTCGTACCGCCCTGCCGCTGGGATCGGCTGCTCGCGTACGGCACGCCCGGCGCCGGTGGCCTCGATCACGCCCCCGGAGGGGGCGAAGCCGCCGCTCAGTGTCAGATTGCTGTCGTCCAGCTGGACGTAGCCGGAGGGCGACGGCATGTAGGCGATCTGCGCGGCTGCGCCGACCTTGCGCGCAGCCGCCTCGAGGCTGGCGCAGACGGCCGCGTTGTGGGCATCGACCTTCTCTGCGGCGCCTTTCCCCTCACCGCTGCTCTCCCGCAGCGGTTCAAGCGCAACGACGCTTTGCGCCGGCTGCTCACGCTGCCACACCTCGTAGTAGCTGGAGATGTACACGAGGCGATAGTTGCTCGGCGGCCGGCTCGCCAGGGGATCTCGCCGCATGACGATCGTGCGGAACGACTCGACGAACTTCAGCGGGTACTCGTTGAGGTCATACGACCAAGTGCCCCCAGGTTCGGTTTCGCGGTCAACCCCGGGCCGCAGTTCGAGCCTGGGGCCGTTGACCATGCTGTCCTGGTCGTCGTCGCGCAGGTAGTACTCGGCGTACTCCTCGAAGTCGGGGGTGAGGGTGGGGCCTTGACCAGCAAAGCGGTTGCCGATGTATTCGAGGTCGTGCAGGCGCGCATACGGCGCCAAGCTGGTGTCGTGGTAGAGCAGAGCGTTGCCCGCCAGCACGCCAGCCGCGATCACCAGCGCGGGCACGGCGCCGACGAGCACACGCCGGCTTACCCGCATCAGCGCCCCGACCCCGGCGAAGGCCATCAGCAGAGCAATCGGCGAGGTCACGCAATCCGACTTGAACTGGATCCACGGGCCGTAGCGGTGAGCCACGTAGACAACCGCCACGAGCCCGGCTACTCCCAGCCACGCCACGCCCCAAGCCCGGCGCCGGAGTGCGTAGACCAGTCCGCACACGCCAAGGACGAGCACGACCACGGCGAGGATGTCGCTGGGAAGATGATGCGCGTCTTGGGGATATCGGTAGTCGCCGCTGATCCAGACACCCGCCGCCGTGATCTCCGGGACGGGCATCGAGAGGTTGCCGAGTTCGAGCAGCCCGGGCCCGGTGGCCAGCGGCAGCAATTTGGCCGCTGCGCCGATCAACGGCAGCGAGAGCACGAACGCCACGACGGCGATCTGTGCGCCTGCCAGCAGGGCTTGAGCTCGTTCGCGCTGAAACACCAGGACGCTCAGCAGCACCCCGGCGCTGAGCACCCCGATCCACGGCACGGTCGTCAGCAGCAGGCACGCGAATGTCGCAGATATTGCGACCGGGACGGCAAGCATCGCGCGGCCCGGGCGGGCACGAGGGAGCACCTGCGCGAGCAGCGCGGCCACCAGCAGCAGGAAGCAGCTCGTACCGAGCTCCTTGATGCCGCCCGCATACGTGTAGGCCATCAGGATGTTCGGCTGCGCCGCTATGAAGGCGCCGAGCGCGCGAAACGGCCGCGGCGCCACGAGGCGACCCAGCAACGCGTACAACGACAGAGCGCTCATCGCCGTGAGGAACGCGAGGAACGGTTGATACAGCCAGGAGAGGTCGACGGGCGTCAGGTTGGACAGTGCTCCCAGCGTCGACTGCGTTCCGGCGGGATAGCCGCTGCCCAGGTACTTGATGAGGTCCGCCTGGTAGGCGGAGCTCGCCACCGAGGGGATGCTGCGGCCGCTGCTGGCGAAGTGGGCGGAGAGATCGAACTCGTAGGAGATGTCCACGATGTGCGCGTAGCCGGTGAACCCGGGCTTGCCCGAAAGCACGATCGGCGCCGCGACGATTGCCCACGCGCCCACGGCCGCACCCACCGCCCACAGGTCGATCCCACGCGCACGGCGGGCGATCACCCGGCTCAGCGGGCGGCGGCCGAGCACGAGCCCCACCACCGCCACGACCACGCACGCCGGCCCAGCCAACGGGGCGAGCGAGGAGGAGTCGCACAGCAGCCCACAGACGACGACCAGCAGGGCGAACCCGACGGGCACAACGAGCAGCGCGGGCACCGCGACCGGCCCTGCCGCGCTTCGCACGACCAGCCCAGCGCCCACGCTCAGCACGAGCATCAGGGCCGGGAAGACGACCCACGCGAACAGGAAGACCCCAATCATCGGACGGAGCCGGTGAAGCTCGACTTCGAGCTGCTCCGGCCGCTCAGCTCCTCGAGACGATCCCGCATGTTCCCACCCGTGACGTCCGGGGACAGCAGACGCGATACGTCCGCCCTTGCTCTCTCCCCCTGCGCCGCCGCCTCCGCCGGCTCCTTCCAAACGCGCCGCATCAGCTCGGCGGCATGCTCGACGCTCGGCTCAGCCCACTCACCCTCGGGCGGGTAGATCTCGCAATCCGGCCCCACCCTTCCGATCGTGTAATCGACCAGGTAGCTGTTCTCCGGCGTCATGAAATCGACGTTTCCCGAGTAGCCGGTGGCGATCACCGGCTTGCCGAGCGCCATCGCCTCCGCAAGCGTCAGGCCGAAGCCCTCGGCCCGGTGCAGTGAGACATAGCAATCGCACGCCGCCATCACGCCGGCCAGCTCCGCCCCAGTGAGCGACTGGTCGACCAGGTGGATGTCCGGGCGCCCATTCGCGGCCCACAGGGCCTGCTCCTCGGCCAGCGGGCGCAGCGGCGCGTTGATCGTCTTGATCAGCAACCGCGGGCCCTCGTCGGGCGCGAACGCCAGCTTGAACGCCTCGATCAGGCCCACCGGGTTCTTACGCTGGATCGTGCTCAGGTAGTCGAACACGAACAGGAACAGAAAGCCCTCGGGAACACCCAGCCGCAGTGGCTGCGCCGGCTGCGCCGGCGGCTTCACGGGCGGCGGCAACGCGATCACCGGCACGGGCGCAACCGCACCGATGTTCTCGGCCATGAACCGCGAGTACACCCATATCTCCTGCACGAGCGAGAACGCCCGCTGCCAGCGCGCTGGGATCGTGTTGGTCTCCCAGCCCCAGATCCCAATGCGTGGCCCCTCGAAGTAGTCCTCCCCCAGGCGCTCGACGAAGTCGGGGAGCTCGTCGGCGTTGACGGCGACGATCTCGAAGCCGTGGCGTCCGTCGTGGACCAGGTCCTCGAACCCGTGCCGACCGTACTCCGCCTCGAGCTCCACCGGCAACTCGAGGTGATGCAGAGGCACGCTGACAGTCATAACCGGAACGCCGGCGGCTCCCAGCGCCTCGACGTAGCCCCGCGCGGCCGCACCGAGACCGAGCGTGTGCCCGAGATATCCGGTCAGGCGGACCGCCGGCCCATCACCCGCCACCGCGTCGCGAACCGGCTCCCTCGCGCCGACGGCTCGCTCGGGCCGACGGCTCGCTCGCGCCGACCCGGAAGGAGCATCGTCGAGCCGGGGCGGCATGAACTGATCGGGAATCGCCAGCTCGGCACGACCGAAGGCCCAGCACCAGGCTACATACGCGGGACCGTCGCCACCATCGAGGTCGGGGTAGGTGCGGGTCACGTCTGGACGCGCACGCGCCACACGGTGAAACACGTAGCGACTGATTCCGTAAGCAGCGCCCTGGGGCGCCGGCCCCTGAAGCCAGGTGAGGAAGGCGCGGCTGCCCTCATCGCCGAAGGGGTCCTCGATCGGCTCCCCCAGCGCGAGCGCGGACGCGTACATCGCCCGCACGGCATCGTCGAAGACGAGGCCGTCCGCCAAGCGTCTGCCCACGTCTCGGCGATGCTCGGAGTCCCCCCAGCCCACGGCTCGCAGCTCATCCGCGTAGCGGGCGCACAACTCGCGTAGGACCGGCGAGCGACTGACCCGCACCCTGCTCGCCATCGGATTCAGCTGGTGAGCTCGTTCGGGGTCGAATCCCGGCAGGCTCAGAAAGCGCAGCGGCCAGCTTGCATCGACTCGTACGTCAGCGCCATCGCGTTCCAGTGTGTGCAGATGCAAGTTCCACATGCTGAGGTTGCACCCGGGATCGTCGAGGACGGCCGTCGCGAAGCGGGCGGGGGCCAGCTCGAGATAGCGCGCCAGCCAGGGGCGATCCTCGGGGCGGAAACCGGGGTGGCGCGCGTCGAGCGAGCCGAGCGCCTGTTCGACCTTGTGCTCCCACCAGGTGAGGAAGTCCTCGGCGTCGGGGCTGCCGTCCACCGCGATGATCGTCTCGTCGATCCAGCCTGCCCTTTGCAGCTGCTTGCGCGATGGTTCCATGCCGTCGTTCGGCACGTCCACCGCCGTCCGCGCGGCGAGCAGCACGTGGCGTGTCGAGAGCGCATCCACCAGCGGCTGCAGATCCGCCAGCACCCAGGCGGCGCTTGGCATGTACAGCACCGGCGCGGACGTCCTGCCGGCATAGCGGCTCAACAGGCGAGGAGCGAGCAGGGTGCTCAGATCGTCGGGGGCGTAGCGCGCGAGCAGCCGCTCGAGATCGTGTTCGAGCCCGAGCTCCAGCACGGCCGAGCGCAGCCGCACCGAGTCGGTGTCCGCTACCGCCGCGATGTCCTTTGCAGCCGCCGACACAAGCTGCCCGCCGGCGATGAGCGCTATGTCGAGCGGCCAGTCGGGCTGGCAGCGTCGCAGCGAGCGACCCAGAGCCAGAGCCTGCGGGAGGGTTGCGGGGCTCGCCAGGGTGATGATCTGCATCAGCTCTGGCTCCCGTCCTGCAGATCCAGCTCGCTGGCGAGTCGATCGATCCGTCGATGCGCGAGCGACGCCGCGGCCTCGGCATCCGCGACGCCGCGACGCAGCGACTCCGTAGCGCGGATCAGCTCACGGGCGAGGTCCTCGAGGCGCTCGATCTGCTCCTGGTGGCGTTCGCCAATGTGCTCCACCTCTGCCTCAACGCGCCCCAGCCTGGCAGCGGGCTTGACGCGTGCAGAGCGCCGCCGCGCATACGCCGGCGCGAGACGCCACAGCACCCTGCGCGCGAGCGGACGCAGACGCCAGTGCAGGGATCGCATGATCTGAGCAGGGCCGATGCCCTGTCTTGTCTTGTCGTCGGCGTTCATTCGGCGGGGGACTGGCGGCCATTATCACCCAATCTTGCGACGTGCCGCGGGACTGCTCTAGGCTGCCTGCTCCGCTCATCAGAACCCGAAACACGTGAACGAGTTGCCCCAGACGAGCCAAACACACGCTCGCGCAAGCGTCTGCGTGGTAATCGCCGCAGCCGGCGAGCGAGGATATCTGCACGAGTGTCTCGAGTCGGTGGGCGCGCACACGCCCGCGGGAGTGACAACGCTCACCGTCGAGCCCACAACGGCAGCGGTCAATCGCGCGCTCGAGCAGCTGGCGCCAGCCGACGTGCTCGTCATCAGCGAACCCTGTCGAGTCACCCCGGGCTGGCTGGAGCGGATGGGCGAGGCCGCACGGAAGGACTCCAACACCGCCACCGCCAGCGCGCTGGCGGTGGCGGGAACCGAGCTCGCGCTGTCCACAGACTCCGAGCGGGCGGTGAGCGCCGAGGAGCTTGCCGAGCAGGCGCAGGAGTTGGCGGCGAACACCTTGAGGCTGCACCCGCGCCTGTGCTGCGCGATCGGTCCATGCGTCTATGTGCGTAGAGAGGCGCTGGAGCTCGTGGGGTCACTCGACGAGGAGCTCTGTCTGCGCTGGGCGCTGGAGATCGACTTCGCGCAGCGCTGCGTGCTCTCGGGCCTATTCCATCTCGCCGCCGACGACGTGCTGGTGCAGCCGCTCGCGCCTGCTCGCGACAGTGCGGAGGAGCTGCCGGCGGCGCTCACGGCGCGCTACCCGCACCTGTCCGCACCTCCCGCCGTCGCCGACTCGGATGTGCTCGGGCTGGCCCTGGAGGCCGCACGCGGGCCTCGCCGGCGCCTGTGGGTGACGCTCGACGCGCGCGCCCTCGACGGCGCCGTCACGGGCACGCAGGTACACATCCTCGAGCTGATCCGCGCGCTCGCCCACACCGGCCGACTGCGGCTGCGGCTGCTGGTGCGCGCCGAGCGGATCGACCGCGCGACGCTGGAGCTGCTGCGCGACCTGCCGGAGACCGAGGTTCTCGCGTTCGAAGACCTCGATCCGAGCACCGCCAGGAGTACCGTGTTTCACCGCCCACATATCGCAACCCTGGCTACTTCGCCGACGCCGACTCCTGGCAGGACTACCGCCGCGCCAGCCGCCACGGCATGTCCGCGTCCGAGCGCGTGGTCGTGTTCTCCGAGCACACCCGCCGCGAGCTGCTCGCCGACGCGCTGGTTGAGGATGGGCGCATCAGGGTGGTGGCCCCCGGGCTCGATCATCAAGCGAGCAGCGAGCAGCGCCGTCCAGCCAACCTGCGCGGCGCTGGCGGAGGGCACTCGCTCGACGACGGCTTCCTACTGTGCCTGGGGACCGATTTCCGCCACAAGAACCGGCTGTTCGCTCTACGCCTGCTCGCGGCGCTACGCTCGCGACACGGCTGGGAGGGCAGCCTCGTGCTCGCCGGCACACACATCCCCATGGGGTCCTCGCTCGAGCTCGAGCACGAGTTCCTAGAGAAGCACAGCGAGCTGCACGAGGCCGTGGTCTCGCTCGGCCCAGTGAGCGAGCCGGAGAAGGCATGGCTCCTCGCTCATGCGGGCGCGGTGGTCTACCCGTCTGTGTACGAGGGATTTGGACTGGTGCCCTTCGAGGCGGCGCTCAGCGGAGTGCCGTGCGTGTTCGCCCCCCAAGCCTCACTCGCCGAGGAGACCCCGGCGGGAACCGCAGCGATCGTGCCCTGGGATGCGCCGGCGAGCGCCGCGACCGTGCATGCGCTGCTGACTGATCCCGTCGCGCGCGACGATCAGATACAGGCGCTGACAGCCGCCGCCCACAAGCTGAGCTGGGCGAGCGCCGCCGACGCGATGGTCGGGATCTACGAGCAGGCAGCGGTGGCTCCCGTGCGCGACGCCGCCACGCTGAGCCGCGATGCGGTACGCCGCGAAGCCAGGTTGAGCGTCGAGCACGAGATCGAGGCTGCCCAGCTCGTTCGTGAGCGCGAACACGCGCAGCGGATGTATGAGGAGCTCAACGCCGAGGTTGGGTTCGGGCTGAGCCTGATCGGCCCGCACGGGACCCTGCCCGAAGGACTCCAGAGGGCACTGCTCGCGCTCAGCGCGCACCCCGCGGTGGGTCGCCCGCTGTTCGCCCTGCTCGCCCGCGGGTTCGTGACGGGCCGTGCCCTGGCGCGCATGCTCGGTCGCCGCTCCCCGCCGGCTACCTGAGCGCCATCGGCGCGGGTCGCCGCGGACCCTCGCTATACCCTGTGTGCATGTCAGGCGATCAGAGACTCGCGGGCGAACGCCCAGCGCTCGCGGCCGAAGGGGTCAACAAGCTCTTCAAGATCCCCGAGGAACGCAGCCACACGCTCAAGGAGCGCGCGCTGCACCCGCTGCGGCGCTCGCGCCACGAAGTGCTGCACGCGCTGAAGGACATCTCCTTCGCGGTGCCGCCGGGAGAGTTCTTCGGCATCGTCGGGCGCAACGGGAGCGGCAAGAGCACGCTGCTGAAGTGCCTCGCGGGGATCTACCGCGCCGACGCGGGGCAGATCTGGTGTAACGGGCGCATGTCCACGTTCATCGAGCTCGGAGTCGGCTTCAACCAGGACCTAGCTGCCTATGACAACGTCGCACTGAACGGCATCATGCTCGGCCTCTCCCCGCGCGAAGCGCGCGCTCGCTTCGAGCGCGTGATCGAGTTCGCCGAACTGGAGGAATTCACCGATCTGAAGCTCAAGAACTACTCCTCGGGGATGAGCGTGCGACTCGCGTTCTCGGTGGCGATCCAGGTCGACGCGGAGATCCTGCTGATCGACGAGGTGCTGGCCGTCGGTGACGCCGCCTTCCAGCAGAAGTGCTTCGACGTCTTCAACCGGATGCGCGAGGAAGGCCGCACGATCATCTTCGTTACGCACGACATGAGCGCCGTGACCCGCTTCTGCCATCGCGCGATGCTGATCGAGCGTGGCGAGATCGTGAGCATCGGCGATCCGACCGACGTCGCCGATCGCTACCTGGAGATCGCCTTCGGACGTGCGGCGGGCTATGAGGATGACGACGTCGGGAGCACCCGCATGGGCGACGGCACAGCGCGGATCAGCGACGTGTGGCTCGGCGATGACCCCGCCGAGAGGCGGGCCGTGGCGCCCCAGTCCGAACCGCTGACGTTGAAGGTGCTCGTGACGTTCAACGCCGACGTGCTCGACCCCGCCCTCAGCATGACCCTAATGAACGAGCAGCGCCAGCCCGTCGTCGTTGCCACGACCGCCAAGGACCGCGAGCAGACGGGTAGCTACCGCGCGGGGGATCGCGCGCTGTTCGCGTTCTCTTTTCACAACATGCTCGCCCCGGGGCGCTACCACCCGATCCTGACGCTCACCCACCGCGGCGAAGGCCTCGACGTGATCGACCGCTACACCAGCGCACCGTCGTTCATCGTCTCCGGCCTGACATCGAGCGGCGGCATGGTCGAGATCCCTGTCGAGACCAGCGTCATCCCCTGGGACTTCGCCTTGCCGAGGGAGACACAGGCAGCTGGAGGGGCGCGATGAGCGCGCCGACGCTCTCCGAGCCCCTTGGGCAGCCAATCCGCGGTCCGCGTGCGCTGAGCGATAGCTGGCCGCGCTTCTGGCACCTCGCCTACAACATCGCGCGCAGCGAATTCAAACTGAAGTTCTTCGGCTCGGCGCTCGGGTATCTGTGGCAGGTCGTGCGCCCGCTGCTGCTGTTCGGTGTGCTTTACGTGTTCTTCGTCATTGTCTTCCACGTCGACAAGGCCAAAGGCGCCGCGGCCCATTACTACGGCGCGCAGCTGCTCGGCTCGATCGTGCTGTACACATTCTTCGGCGAAGCGACCACTGGCGCGGTGCGCAGCGTCGTCGACCGCGAGAACCTCGTCCGCAAGATCCAGTTCCCGCGGCTGGCAATCCCAGTATCGGTGGTGCTCCTGGCGCTGTTCAACCTCGGGTTGAACCTCGTCGTGGTCATGATCTTCGCCGTGGCCGCCGGAGCGCGCCCAACGATCAGCTGGCTCGAGCTCCCACTGATCCTCCTGATGCTGAGCGTCTTCGGTGCGGGCGTGGCGATGCTGCTCTCGGCGCTGTTCGTGCGCTTCCGCGACATATCGCCGATCTGGGAAGTGCTGAGCCAGATCCTGTTCTACTCCTCGCCCGTGATCCTCCCAGCCGAAGCGGTGCGGGAAAAGCTCGCGCATGGCACCTTCAACCACCTGCTGTACCACATCTACACGCTCAACCCGCTGGTCGCCATCTTCCAGCAGTTTCGCCACGCGATGATCAACCGCGCGACGTTCAGCGCCGAACAGATCGTGGGGGGCTGGACCGCGCTGCTGGAGCCGATGGCGATAGTCGCCGCGATCTTTGTGCTCGGCTTCTGGTACTTCAACCGCGAGGCCCCACACATTGCCGAGGACCTCTGAGCAACGGTCAGCTCGACGGGGGCGGCAGCGGCCCACGCTGTGCTTTGATCGCGCGTGATGGACGCTGAGCGCTGGAGAGCAAACGAGCGAGACATCCGCAAGGCTGTGCGCTCTGCCAGGCGTCAGCCTGAAGCATCCGATCCGCCGCCCCCGCCCATCACAGCGACGGCACTGGCATCGGTGATCGTCGTCTGCTGGAACTCGGCGGACGTCCTCGGAGGTTGCCTTGATCGCCTCCTGGCCCAGGACCACACCAACTACGAGATCGTCGTGGTCGACGACGGCTCGCAGGACGACACGCTCGCCGTCGCACAGCATCGCGTATCCCCCGACGGCAACCTGAAGGTCGTGCGCAGCTCTCGCAACCGGGGCTGCCCCGCGGCCCGCAACCTTGGCCTCGAGCATGCGCAAGGGGAGATCGTCGCGTTCATCGACGCCGACGGGTTCGCCGCTCCCAGTTGGCTGAGTGAGCTCGTGTCCATGTTCGACGTGGACGAGATGGTGGGCGGTGCAGCATCGACCGTGTTCTTTGCGGACAATCCCCTTGTGCTCAACGGTGCCGGTGGGACCGTCAACCGGCAGGGATGGGCGGCTGACCTGTCGATGAACGAGTCCTACGAGCGCGCGGAGATCGCTTCGGAGGCGCTTTACCCGATGGGCTGTGGCATGGCCGTGCGACGGTCCGCATTGGAGCGCGTCGGTCCGTTCGACGACCGCATGCT
This sequence comes from Solirubrobacteraceae bacterium, assembly GCA_050015915.1. Taxonomy (GTDB): domain Bacteria; phylum Actinomycetota; class Thermoleophilia; order Solirubrobacterales; family Solirubrobacteraceae; genus Palsa-744. The sequence goes on along the minus strand of JBEKAM010000133.1, from coordinate 1,102 downwards.
CAACTACTACGACGATGTCGACTACGGCATACGGCTGTGGCGTACGGGATATCGAGTGGTCGTGGCAGAGGACGCCTGGATCGACCACGGCTTCGTCAAGAGCGGCGGGGACTCGACGCGAAAGCAGCTACTGTGCGAGCGCCATCGCATGCGGGTCGTGCTCAAGCACGCTCCCCTGGGCAGCCTCGGGCGCTGGGCCATCCACGAGGCACGTGCGACCGCAGCTGCGATCGCGCCGCGCCGCGGGCAGAAGCTCAGGGCGATCGCGTGGAACGCGGGCCACCTACCGAGCACGCTCACCAGTCGCCGGCGCCTGCGCCACTCGGCTGCTGTTCCCGATCGCCTGATCGACCCATCTTGGGGGGACGGTTTCCCCGCCGGGGTGCCGCCCCGCCTGACGCCGGATCCGGCGAGCGCCGGCAGCACCATCGACATGGCAACCCCGAGCAGCGAGGATCAGCTGCTCTATGGCTGGTTCAGCGCGGAGCATGTGGGCGGGCACAGCTACCGCTGGGCCGGTGTGCAGGCGGCGGTGCTGGTCCGGCTGCCGGCGCCCGCCAAGAGACTGAAGCTGCGCTACGCGCACGTGCCAGTCGACACCGGTGGGGTCAACGTCAGCGTTCGACCGCTTGACTCGCTCAGGCCGCTCGCCGCCGTTTGGAGCACCCACCTGTCGTGGCAGTACATCGAGCGCTCCGTAGAGAACCACCCGCTGGAGTTGCCCGCAGGTGACTATGAGGTCGTATTCAGCGCCCCACGGGGATGGTCTGACCCGCCAAACGAGACCCGCTCGCTCGGGTTCGCGCTCGCGTCGATGTCGTTCGAAGAGTCCTATGAGATCGCTTCTGGCGGTCTGGACATGGACTCGCCGGATGTCGAAGAGCAGCTGCTCAGCGGCTGGTTTGAAGCCGAACAGAGCACCGATCGCAGCTATAGGTGGGCAGCCGCCCACGCGGCAGCAATCGTGCGTCTCACAAAGAAAGCAAGCAGCGCGTGCCTGCGCTACCGCTTTCCACCCGGCCCGAGCGGCGACGTGATCGTCTCGGTGCGGCCGGTGGGCTCACAAGAGGCCGTGTGGTCGACCCGGCTTGCCTGGCGGGAG
>JBEKAM010000132.1:0-10585 GCA_050015915.1 Solirubrobacteraceae bacterium | reverse complement strand
CCCGAGCCCGCTGACGGCGCTCTCGTGGGAGACGCCCCAGTCGGCCCACCAGCTGAACAGCGTCGCCCCCTGCGAGGTAGGTTCACACACGCTGTTTTCGACAAGCAGATTCTCCTGCGGCATTTCCAGTTCCAGCTTGATCACAGAGCTGCTCGAGCTGGTGGCCGGCGGCGTGAATTCCGGCACGGTGACCGCGCCGCCGCTGCCGCTCCGAATCCTCGACGTCTCCGTGTTTTTCTGTTCCTTGCATTCGTTGGTCTGCGTCGTCATCCCTTCGGCCTTCGCGTACTTGCCGCTGCCGCTGCCGGCGACCGGCTGGCCTTTGGCTTCGAACTGCGGCTTGAGCTTGACCGTGGCGGTGTAGTCGTAGACGTACTCGCCGTTCGGGTCGTCGGACACGCCGAGGAAGCGGTCATCCATCGTCGATTCGAATTCCAGTGTGAACTGGGTGCAGGCGTAGACTTCTTCGATGCTGCTCTTGTCGGGGGCGCCATAGAGAAGCCCGCGGCGGTACCAGTCATAGACATTCTGCTGCTCTTCGCCGGAGTATTCGCGGGTGCACTTTTCCTGATGGCGGTCGTAGGCGGCAGCCGTGATCTGCTGCTCGAGCGGTTGGATCTTTTCTTCCTGCCAGTTCAGTCCGTAGACCCGCTGCATCCCTTCGGTGACGAGCACGTCGCCACCGAGGCTGTCGACCTCGGTGTGGTGGCCATCGCCGAGCGCCGTCACACCGAGTTGCCCCCACCGGGCCAGTTCTTCCAGCGCGTGTTCCGCGTCCGCGTCGTTTTCCAGCGCCGGCGGGAGCAGATCGATCGTGATTTCGTCATACCATTCGTCGAGCGTGGCGATCACCGCGGCTTCGTAGGCCACGGACGCAGGCGAGCCATTCGGGTAGGAGTACTGAGAGCCCGCCGCGAGCAGTTCGTGCAGGAATTCCGCGCACAGGTTTTCGTAGAACGGCGCGCCCGACGCCACAGCAGCAGCCCTGGCTCGGGGCCAGCGCCCGGCAGCACGCGCGCGCTCAGAGACGTGCGCTGCGTGCGCTCCGCCGCTCGCCACCGCGAAGCCGCCGCTGACGCCAACCGGAAGGATGATCTGCTTCAGGACCGGTGCGCTCATCGTCCGGTGGATCGACTGCCCGCCTTGGCTGAAGGCCAGCGCCACACGGGTCGCCGGCGAGACAGCGTGGGCCGGCTGCACGAGCAACGCCGCCCCGTGTGCGAACACGATGCCTTCAGGCTCGATCTCAACGCCGCCGGCCAGCCTCCCGACCCCAGCCCCGGAGAGCGACGTGATCGGAACCAGCGTGATCTGAGTGCCTTCCGCCGCCGCTCCCGCGTTGTACGCCAGCGTGTACTTCGTGCCTTCCGGCCCAGTTGCCGTGAGCTCACCACCAGCGCTTGACAACGTGCCCGACGTGGCCGAGCCAGCCGCCGGGACCGCCACGCCGCTCACCTCGCCCGGCACGGCAGCGCCGTCGGTGCGCTTATGAAACACGACCGTCGGCCCCTTCGAGGCGCCGCAGTGGCGCCGGCGGCCCGAACCCGAGCACGCCAGCACGAAATAGCCCCCGGGCTTGGTAGTCGAGGAGACCCGCACCTTGACCTTCCCATGGGTGGCCCGTACACGACCGAGAGAAACGTCGCCACGTGCCAGCTTGCGCTGAGGGCTCAGATACATCGACAGCTTTCCCGATGCGCCCTTGACCTTGACCGTGAAACCCGTCCCAGCGAGGGCCGGCGGGCTCGAAACCGAGATCGCCGCTGCGACGGCAGGTGCGGCGGCCAATGCAAGCACGGCCAACACGGACGCCCCGAGTGCCGACCCGGGGCGTATCACGCCTGAAGGACCCCCCCTCATCGGTTCGCGAGTCTAATAGAGACGACGGCGTACTACTACCCATGTTGAGATCGACGCGGCTCAGCGCGGTGGCAGGGGCTGGCTAGACGCGTTGCGAGTCCTTCAAGCGTTTCGCGAGATCCGCCGCAGGCGTGAAAGCGTAGTGGTGGCCTTGGCGGCGATGCCCGAGAAAGCCCATCTCCACCAGCGGTAGCAAATCGGCACGTGCTGTCTCGTGGGTCACCCCGTGGCTGGCCGCGTGGGTCTTGAACGTATAGGTCGCGTCCGGCACACGAAGCGCATTTGCGAGCAGAGCAAGCTGCCTGTGGTTGAACCGGTCCGAGCCCTTCAGCAGCGATTCCACATCGCGAACGTCCTTGATCTTCTGCCCCAGGTAGTCGTGGAGCTGCTCAATCGCCCGCTGGATGACCTCGAGCTGGTACACGATGAAGTACGTCACATCCCGCTCATCTGTCTCCGTGAGCAGGAACGCACGCGTGTACTTGGCGGGCGCGTTACGCAGGATGCGCGAGATCGACAGGTACTCCGCCAGCCAATAGCCATGCGTGCGCATGTACCAGTAGAACAGCGCCCTTGCCGTGCGACCGTTACCGTCTTCGAACGGATGGTCATATGCGAGCCAGAAGTGCAGCAGGATCGCCCGCAGGACAGGGTGGATGAAACGCCCCGGGCTTTCGCCTTCGTTGGCAAAGTCACACAGCAGCCGCAGACGCTCCGGAAGCTGCTCCGCCGGCGGCGGCGTGTGGATGATCGTTCCATCGATGCGATCCACGACCGCGATCCGTTCCTCGCCCGGGCGCTGCAGGCGGCCGGCAGAATCCGGATGGTCGAGCGTCCCGTCTGTGAGGATCCGTTGCAGCTCGATCACGGCCGCCGGCGACAGCTCGTTCGGCATCTCGTCGCGCATGTACTGCAGAGCTCGATAGTTGTTGAGGATCATGCGCTCACTGCGGTCTTTGGGCTCGCGACCGGTCTGGAGCAGCTCCTTGGCTACACGCCGGGTCGTCGTCGCTCCCTCCAACTGACTCGAGCGGATCGCCTCCTCCATCAAAGAGTTCACCAGGTAGTGCGAGCGCGCCTGGGCATCCGCCGTAACGACCTCCGGCATCGCAACCTCACCGGCGCAGCGTTGATCCACATAGTGCAGCCCGCGCGCGACGATGTCGGGAACTCCATAGACAAAAGGCTCGCCAGCAGGGTCCGTCAGCGGGATCGCCCGCTGCATGCTCTGGCGCCCCCACTTGATCAGCAGCCACCACTCCTCGCGACTGAGGTCGCCGGGCGGCTCCAGCTGCCTCAGCTTGTCCCAGTGGAGGTAGTCGCGACCGTCTTGGCCCAGACCACTGACACCCTGGCCGCGTTGAAGCAGCTCCTGCAGCCGGGCGGATCCTTGCTCGAGAACCTTGTTGAAGAGCCCCGAAAATGTTGGTGCTGGTGCTACGTACATTTGAGCTAACTCCAAATTACTCCAAATCTCGCCAAGTATTTGGAGTTTAGCGCAACTCCAAGCGTTTGGAGAAATCTGGAGTTATTTGGAGTTAGTGGCGGCGTCGATCAGCGATCCACTGCTCACGTCTCCACGAGATGGATGTGAACCGGCGTTCCGCCGATGCGGCCGGTGACCGTTAGGTGCCTCTGGGTGAGGGTGCCGTTGAGCTGACCGTGCACGGTGAAATGGGCAACCGCGGTTCGTAGCGAAGCCGAGCCGCTGATCGCTACGCCGCGCACGTCGACCAGGTCGTGGGCGATTAGCTTCGTCCCCTTCAGCCGCCAGGATCCACCTTGCGTCCCGCCCCCTCCGGAGGAGAGCTCTGCCTGTCCCCACAGCTCCTCGAGCGTGATCGCGGCGGCGGCGGCGACCCGTCCCGCCAGGCGCGAATGCGATGGAAGGGGCTGAACCTTCTCGAGTGACGCTGGGGGCAGTGGTAGTGCCTGTGGTTCTTTCGAGGGCGCGCACGAGGCGGGCACGTTCCCGCCTGTGAGGAAGGCGATCATCGCGCGTTGCGCGCAGCCGGTCTGGTCGTCGGTGACGGTCGAGTGCCCGGTGCCGGGGACCCTGAGCAGCGTGGCGTCGCTGTAGGTGGCCGCGATCGTCAGCGCCTGTTCGTAGGGGGTGCGCAGATCCTGATCGCCGGAGAGGATCAGCGTGGGCGTGGCCGAGACGCCCGTTGGGGAGGGCGGCGCCGCCGGCGTTGCCGGCCAGTCCAGGCACAACGGTAGGTCCGAGTCGGCGAGCGCTGTGGCAGGCGCGAACGGTGCCGTGGCGCCCGCGGGTAGCGAGACCAGCCACTGGTGCAGGGTGCTGGCTCGTCCCGCGGGGGCGGATTCGGGCGACCACGGCAGTTGGTCCTCGACGCAGGCGGTGGCCGCGAACAGCACCTCGGAGATCGCCGAGTCGCTCGAGGGTGCCTCAGCCGCGAGCGATCCACCGCCGAGCGAACCATCGCCGGACGCTGTCCCGGTGCCAGACAGGGAGATCGATCCGCTGCCGGGGCCACTGGCCTGCAGTGAGTGCGTGAGCTGCGCGAGCGGCGCCGCGTCACCGTGAGCAGCCGCCGCGATCGCGGCCGGTGCGAGCTCGCGCGTTCCCAGCGACAGGTCGATCCCGGCGAGCAGACGCAGAACCCCGAGTTCGGTGACACTCGCCGGCCGCAGCTGACCGTGGGCGTTGTAGATGGGTGTCCGCAGCGGGTGGCGGCGCAACACAGTGACCAGGCGCGTGAGATCCGCGTATACGTTGCTCGAGAACGAGCGGCAGGCGCCGTAGCCGCAGATGCCTTCGTCGAGTACCCGCCGCAGTGCGTGCAGGCGCGTGAGCCCGAGTGGGTCTGGCCCGGCTGTCGGGACGGCCGAGTCGAGCACCATGCGCGCCACCCCTTGCGGGTACTCGCGCGCGTACATGCCCGCGACGCGGGTGCCGTAGGAGACGGCGAACAGCGACAGCGGCGTACCGCCGAGCGCTTCGCGAACAGCATTGAGGTCTTCGACCGATTCCTGGCTTGTGTAGAGCCCACGTGTGGCGCCGAGGGCCGCTCCACACGCACCGAAATACGGCGTCAGCGCCGCGGGCGCTTCCTCGCCTCCAGGGCAGCGCAGGCCACCGGACTGGCCCGTGCCGCGCTGGTCGAACGCCACAAGTTCATAGCCCCGAAGCGCCGGGTCGTGCGCGAGCGGCGCGAGGAATCCCTCGAACGCCGGCAACGCCGGCTGCCCCGGCCCGCCCGCCAGCAACACGATCGCCCCCAACCGCGGCTCACTCGCCGGCACGCGCTGGACCGACAGCGCGATGTCTCCCACCGCAGGGTCCGCCCGATCGAAGGGGACGTCGAGCGTCGCGCACTGAAGAGCGGCGTTAGCGATGAACAACTGCGTGGGACGGCACCCAGTGAAGGCCAGCGGGGCTGGCTGCGCGTCAGCCGTGGCAGACAGTCCGAGCGACAGCGTCACACAGGCGAGCAAGCCGGCGAGCCGGCGGTGGACACTCATAGCTCCGTGACTCCCATCGCCGCCTCGAGCTCCCGCCATATCGCTTGGGAAGCCGTTTCCAGAGACTTTTCATCGAGTGTTTCGAGACGTTCTACCTGCTTGGCCGTTCGCTTTTCGGCCGCACCCTCGTAGCGCCTGAGCATGCGCATGATGAGCCCGAACGACCCCGATTCGATCTGCTCGAGGAATTCGCCCACGCTCGGCGGCAGTTCGGCATAGTCGCCCGCCTTCCACGCCTCGATTGGGCTGCACACGTCGGGCAAGACGAGCGCCACGTTCGCTCGTTCGTAGGCTGCCTCCGATCGCACGAGTCGCGTGAGCCTGCGATTGCTCCAGCGCAGGTTGCCAGTCGCCTCGGCGAACGCTTCCGTCGCTGAGCGCACCGGCTCGAGGCCCGCGTACCACTCTGCGTCGCCCATCTCTTCGCCGAGCGCTTCAAACGCCGTGTCGCGCGGGGCATAGAGGAAGGCGGAGGGACACTGCGCCGCGACTTCGCGCTCGTTCGCTTCCATCGCCGTGATCCTCGCTGCCACCAAGGGGTACGCAGCATTGGCGTAGGTCGCAGCCGCGCCCAGGTATGCCCGCGTGGCCGCGGCATCAGCTGCGCGCCCAGCCGCGATCGCAGGCGCAGGCAGGCCAGCGCACACAATGCATACGAGCAAGCCGACGAAGCCCCTCACGCACAGTCCGCCACTTCGATTATTCCCGTATGTCGAGATGTGTGTCACGGCGGCGGTACTGTACACAACCGGAGTGGCAGCTAAACCAATGTGGGATTTCAGGCAGCTAGCGCCTGGTCGATCAGCCGCGTGAGCTGATCCACATCGATCGCATCGCCGTTGCCACAAGCGCCAGCGGCCAACAACAGGCTGCCGCCGACAGGAGCGAGCTCGACCGGCCCCACCCGCGCGTGCGGCGCGCACTCGTGCACAGCACGGGTGAGCGGCTCCACGAACACGGGGCCAGCCCTGAACGCGCTGCCGATCAACCCCACTGGGAACTCCTCGCGATCGTCGCTTGAGTCTGCGTCCAGGCCGATCTGGCGGATCACAGACACAATCTGCTGCGCCAGCTCGCGCGCACCCCACTCATACAGCTCGCATGCCACCGCGTCACCCTGCTCTGCGAGCTTGCATGTCTCAACCGCAAACGCTGCGATCTCGCCCTTGGTCAGGGGCTTGGTGTACACGCTCGCGGCCACCGCCTCCACGCTCGGCTGTTTGAAGAAGCGCATCGCCGCCTCGCTCAGGGCCGTCTCCGGGCCGGAGCGCTCGCGGTCGCGCAGCGCTGCCTTGATCGACTGCACCCCCAGCCAGTAGCCCGAGCCCTCATCGCCGAGCAGGTGGCCCCAGCCGCCGACGCGCCAGGGGCGTGCATCCGCGCCGGTGCCCCCCACGCCGAACACGTTCGAGCCGGTGCCAGCGATCGCTGCAACGCCAGGACCGCCGCCCGTTGCCGTGGCCCACGCGGCAACGACGTCGTTGATGACGATCCACGCGTCGGTGCGCGCCGCGCGGACGTTGCGCACCAGGTCCTCTGTATCCGTGCCCGCGACCGCCAGCACCGCCGCTCCCAGCTGACTCGCTTTGATGCCAGCCCCTTCGATCGCCTCATCTGCCGCGCCCAGCAGCGCCTTCACAGCAGCCTCCGCGCCAACCGCGTCCTGGTTGCTCGGACCGCCGTGACCGAGGTGCAGCTTGCCCTCCTCGAGGTCGAGCACCGCGGCGAGCGTCTTCGTCGCGCCACCGTCGACGCCCATCACGTAGGGAGTCTCGCCACGCGCCTGCGGCTGGGTCAACACGTCAGGCAGCTGGACGAGGGAATCGCGCTTCATCGTCGCATCCTCTCAGGAGCTGCGGCGCGAGGTTACGATCGCCTGTAATGAGCGTGGTGGCACAGTTTCCGCAGGCGCGACTTGGCGCAGGGATGTACGAGTCGTTCTACCTGCGCGCCGTCTCGCCCCACGATCCTGTGGGAATCTGGATTCGCCACACCGTGCACAAGCCACCGGCACAACCGCCGCGGGCGTCGGTGTGGTGCACCGTGTTCGACGCCCGCCGCGGGCGCCCGTTCATGCACAAGCTCACCACCAGCGAGCTGAGCACCCCAGCTGGCGAGTGGATCGCCGTGGGCGAGAGCGTCATTGGCCCCACGCGGGCTGTAGGAGCGTGTGGCCCGGCCAGCTGGTCGCTGCGCTACACCAGCGAGCAACGAGAGCTACGCCACCTCTCGCCACCGTGGCTTTACCGCACACCGCTACCACGCACGAAGCTCACCACGCCGCTACCGCTAGCGAGCTTCGACGGTGTGCTCGAGCTCGCTGGGCGTGAGCCGATCGAGCTCATCAGCTGGCCCGGGATGGTCGGCCACAACTGGGGCTCCGAGCACGCTGAGCGATGGATCTGGCTGCACGGCGTGGCCTTCGCCGACGCACCCGCCGCATGGCTTGACGTAGCGCTCGCGCGACTGAAGCTCGCCGGGCGAATGACGCCGTGGATGGCAACCGGCGCGCTATCCATCGACGGCCGGCGCCAGCGCCTCGGGGGGCTGGGCGCGCGCGGCACCCACGTGCGGGAGAGCCCGGACGGCTGCACGCTCGAGCTGAGCGGCGCCGGGGGCTTGAAGGTGCACGTACACGCAAAGGTTCCAGAGCAGTCTGCCGCCGGCTGGCGCTACAGCGACCCCAAGGGCCAGCCACCGAGCAACGAGCACGACGTCGCCAACTGCTCCGTCGCCGCGATCGAGCTGACCGTCTCGCCAGCTGGCGACGGACCCTCAAGGACGTTTCGCAGCGACCACGGCGGCGTATACGAGCTCGGCATGCGCGAGCGCGACCACGGCGTTCCGATCGCGCCCTTCGGCGACTGACGCGAGCGCTACGAACGGTGGCGGACGTCGAGCGACGGCGAACGTCACGCCTGGCCCGCAGCCAACAAGCTGCAGGATTCTGGACAGAACGAGCGCGACTTCCTACGCGAACTCGGACGGGCGACTACGAACCGCTCGGCTGAGAAGCTGGGCGCGGCTGCGCTTTCTCGACGCGCTCCAGCATCGCCCAAAACATAGGCTGGCTGAAGTTCCGCCGGTTGTAGCGGAACGCGTACTCGTCCAGGTAGTTCTGCAAGTAGGTGGTGCTGATCGCGTGATACACGCTCCGCACACCGTTCTTGAACAGGCCAAAGAAGCCCTCCACGGTCTGCGTGTGCGTCTCGCCTTCCGAATAGATGTTCGCGCTGCGCTGATCCGCTTGTGGCCCTTGTAACGCTTGCCGATCGCCTTGTAGGCGTCCCACTGGTCCCGCAGACCCCGGTGTGATGGCGATTGCCCGGCCGTTGGCCAATGACGGACGAGCGACTCCTGTTCAACCTCGACAACTCGTGCTCAACCAGCAGCGGGCCTCGTCGATCCTTGGCGGCGCGACCGGAACTTTGGCGCGAGGAGCGCCACCATCCCCGCAAGTAGGCTCGCGCCAAGGAGTGCAACCGCGACGACCGCACTCGTCGGCCAGTTCCCCGAGTTCGGGGCAGGGGGCTGGGAAGAAGCACTCTTGGAAACCGGCGCGCCTTTGCTGGCCGTGTCAATCGGTGTAGAAAACCGAAACGGACCGCCGCGGGCTGTGCCGGACTTGTTCTTGGCGACCAGTTCCGCGCAGTATTTGGCCCCCGGCGTTAGTCCTTCTAGACGAACGCCGATTTCGCTCAAAATCGCTTTGGTTGGAGGCAGCTGCCGAGAGTTGCTCTTCAGCGGCGTACCTTTCGTCCCCTGGGATGTGCACCACGGCGCGCTCGCCGAGGCATACTCGGCTCGTAGCGTCGTCTTCTCACCATCTGGGTCAGCGCCGCCAATGACGGTCGCAGTCGTTGGACTCGTAACTTCGACACCATTGGTAGCGACCGTAGGAGGCGCACCAGCAGCCTCAGACTGAACGTGGGCAATATGGGACTGGCTCGTCCTACCAACGCCTGCGCGACTGTGACCAGCCGCCTGCTGTTCCGCAGCGGCGCATGGGGGCAACCCCAAAGCGAGACACGCGACCCCTATGACTCCTACTGCACGCACTTTACCTCCAGTGTTACTTGACATTTTTGCTCAGATGTTTGGCAGCCTTCCCTGTCCCGATGCCGTACTTCTCACGCGCTTGCCTGTCGCAGGCCGCCCGCAGCCGCTTTGACTTCTCCTGACATGCTCTTAGCGCTTTCGCGAGCCTCTGGGCCCTTGTTGGTGTGCTAGTCGCGACGCCTTTGGTCGGCACGCCCACCGATGACGGCGCGAGCAACTGCGCTAGCGGCGTCGTGACTGCCGTGGGTTCCTGCCCACTCATGTCGCCCGCGCTCAGAGTCGTGAAGGTGACGAACTCTCCCGCTTCGGTGCCGTCGGCGTTTGTCGCGACCAGCCGGTAGGCATAGGTGCGGTCGGGCGCGAGACCCGTGACTTCGACGGCGGGCGCTTCCTGTTGCGCCTCGCCGCTCACCGGCCCCGCGACCGCCGTCTGTACCACGCAGTGCGCACTTTCATCGCAGGTCCCGGCGCTGTATTCGAAGTAATAGGTCGTGGGCAGCCCGTCCGGATTCAGCTCGCCTCGCAGCAAAGCACTACTACTAGACGTCACATTCGCCGGCTCCGTCGCCACTTCACTCGGAGAAGCCGATGCTGCTAGCGAAGGCGCTGCGGTCGCTAGCGTCACGCCACAGGCTAGGGTCACAAGCATGGTGAGCAACGTCATCCATCGCATCGTGAATCGCCTCATCGGGACCCTTCCATGCTTAGCAATCTCGTCGCATACGCTAGCACGTGCCCGGCGCGGATGTGCGACTGCCCGGACGGGCTTGACCAAGCGCCCGTCCGGGGGTCGTCATCGCCGCATAGCCGCGGGCGGCGAGCGCTCGCTACCTGATCCACTCGTCGACTCTGTTGTTTCCGTCGTCGGCAATCCATATGTGGCCGCCGTGATCGACGGCTACGCCCGTCGGGTAGTCCATCTCTTCGCTGCCCGACCCGTAGCTGCCAAACGTCCGCAGGAAGTCGCCCCGTTCATTGAACACCTCGACTCGGTTGTTCCCGCCATCCGGGACCCAAATGTCGCCCGCAGAGTCTACAGCGAGGCGCTTAGGTTCAAGCACCTGCCCGCTGCCTTCGCCCCGTGTCCCGAATTTCTGGACGAGTTCACCTTTTTCATTGTGCTCTTCGATCGCTCCGGTTTCGTCTTCGTTGTCCGTCCAGACGTTGCCTTTCGAATCGA
>JBEKAM010000131.1:0-10742 GCA_050015915.1 Solirubrobacteraceae bacterium | reverse complement strand
CCTGTCGTCCTCATGCAGTCGACCAAGTGACCCTGTCGAGGGCGATGAGGACATCGGCTTGACGAACCGCTCGACGAGCGTGGCTTCCGCCTCGGCGGGCTCCGCGAGCGTCGCGATCAGATGGCTCGATGGGCCACGTACCGACAGCGGACGCTCCTTCACGTTCAGCAGACCAGACCGCACAAGCGCGCCCCCCTCCGACAGCGCCGAGACCACCTCGGACTCCGAGTGGCCAAGTGCCGCTCCAAGCACCGCCTTCGTCGCGTGGTCGTCTCCCATCAGCAGCTCGAACAACTGTGAGAATCCGGGCCGAGCTCGACCGATCTGGAACGCGAGCACCTCGCGCTCCGTTGCCTCCAGATCCAGCAGCCCCGCAATGCGGTCGACGTTTTCATCCAGGGCGGTGATGTACCGCGACGCCGCAACCTCAGCCGTGTGCGCCCAGTCGCGAAGCGCGTTCCGAAATGCACCCTGATCTCGGTCTATCAGCCCGAAGATGCTCGTCCCACGCAGATACAGGCGCACGAAGCGTCCGCTGGTGCGCTCGCCGAACTGTCGCTGGAGATCCTTCAGTGTCGGCAACAGCTTCTCATCGGCCGCACCCTCCTCGCACCGCTCGCCAGCGAGCGGCTCAGGCGGGGAGACGGCCGCGGCGCAGCTCGCATAGAGCAACGCGAACAGGTGCGGGTCTGCGGCGAGCAGCCAGCCAAAGGCGGGGCTCTGCGCCAGGCGCAACGTCCATGTCGCCATCTGCTGGGCGCCAGGCGTTTCGAGGGGGTTCTCAGATGATCGGTGTTGAGAGCTCATGAGCGGAGGGCGGCCCGGTTGCTGGATGACTATGGGTATCGCATGCGGATATCACGCGTGAGGCCGGGCGCGACCCGGATCGCATAACTGTGCTACCGCCTGCACATACTATAAGTAGCATATCAAAGCACCTAATACGGCGATTGACGTGTCGGTACGACACGTGAAATCCCAGTCTGGGTAGGCGATCCGCGTGGCGGCGTCCAGGGGATGGCGGCGGCTGATGTAATGCATCGTCTGTGGACTTATCGGCTGTCCCCTGGCAGGATCGGCGCACGGTGGCGGTGAGATCCAACGACCACGTGGCGCTCGGACAGGCGATCAGGGAGCTGCGCCTGACGACAGGGCTCTCCCAGGAGGCGTTTGCCGAGCGTTGTGGCCTGCACCGCACTTACGTCGGCGGCATCGAGCGCGGCGAGCGCAACCTCAGCTTCGCCAACCTGCTGCGAGTCGCTCACGCCCTCGGCGTGCGCCCCTCGGAGCTACTCGTGCGCTACGAGCGCTGCCTGCGGACGAAATGAAGATCGAGCAGACCGCGGTCGCCAGGATCCTGCGGGCGCTTACGCCTGCCAGCTGAGCCGCCGTCCAGTTTGACAGTGCCTCAAGGCCCAAGCAACGCCGCAGGGACAACTGCGATTCCGTCGGGGCGTCGGTAGGCGGCCGGGCCGGTCGTGATGACGATCGCGTCTGCCAGTTCGTCACCGAGCTCGTTGCGTAGCCAGAGAAGATGACGCACGTCGCGCTCTTCCGGTGTCTGGCCGAGCTTGACCTCGATCGCAAGGATCTTTTGCCCGTGCTCAACGATCAGGTCGATCTCCCGGTCCCCGCTCCAGGTGCGTAGGTGGGCGGTTCGCGCCTCAGCCGCCTGAGCGTAGACGCGGACGCTGAGCGTTACCAGCGACTCGAACAGTGCTCCCAGGAGAGTTCCTTCTCGAGCGATCGGGGGACCGGTCGGCTGGGCGTGCAGCAGGGCCGAAGCGTCGACGCCGAGCAGTCGCGCCGCCAGTGCTGGATCGGCCAGGTGATGCTTGGGTGGTGCGGCGAGCCGTGCAAGTCGGCTGCGGGTTGGCAGCCACGCGGGGACCGGATCAAGGATCCACAGCCGTTCGAGCACGTCGCGGTATGGCTGCGTAGTGGCTCTGGCAGGCTTCTCGCCGTGGCCGCTCGTTGCCGCATCTCGGATCTTCTCGTAGGAGGCTGTCGTCGCGGTCGCCGCCGCGTATGCCTGCATCCACCGCCGCAATGTGCCGGGGCGGCGCACCTGACGGCCGAGCTCGTCGAAGTCACGATCGATGATCCGGTCTATGTAGCCGTCGAGTTGCGCTCGCACCAGGCGGTCTGAAAGTCCTCGCAGCCCGGGAAATCCGGACGTGAGGATCTCGTGCACATAGCGCTCCAAATTGACGTCTGTACGCCCGGTGATTGGTGTCTGCTCACGCTTGTCGAGTCCACCTTGTAGAAGCTGTCTCAGGCTGACCATCGGTGTGCCCACGTCGCGCTCGGCGAGCGTCATCGGGCGCAGACGCACTTGTACGATCCTGCCTGCTCCAGAGTGCGTTGGTGGCTTCATCGGAGACGCTGACCCGGTGAGCAGGAAGCTCCCAGCTTCCGCGCCATCATCAACGGCGCGACGTACCCTGTCGAAGGACTCAGGCAGGCGCTGCCACTCATCGATCAGTACGGGCCGCTTGCCATTTAGGAGACGTGACTGGTCGGCCTGCGCTATTGAGCGCTCAGCCTCATCGCTGGAGGCCGGCCATGAGTGCGTTCCATACCCGCAGATACGCAACTCATGGGCGGCCTGAGTATGTACTGATGCAGGGCAAGGCAGCGCTTTCGAAGCCGCTCGCCGAATACCCGATGTCGATGCTCGAGCGGTGGCAGCGCTTCGAGCCGTGGGCGGATGCCTCGCGATTGTGGCGCTGGTGGCAGCGTGTGTACGGAACACGTGTCGGTATCGAGATTGCGATCGAGCGGATAACCGTGTGGCCGGATCTCGCATGCTGCGGCGAGCCGACGATCTCGGGACTTGCCCCGCCGGATGGCCAACAGCCATCCCAACGGCCCCCTGCCAAAGGCACCGGGCCGCGCCTGAACCACCGTCGTGCCGCCCACCGTGCGGCGCGCCTCAGCCATATCCTGCTCGGGTGGGTCGACACAGATGGCTTTCCCTTTGTGGCCCCCGTCTCGATTGTGGGCAATGCCGCTGGCGGGATCCTGCTCGACGTGCCTGCGGGCCTGGTCCCGCCGGGTGCACGCCGTGCCGGCCTAACCGCCCACAGCTTTGGCCGCAATGTCATCGGTCAACAGCAGCGCAAGCACACCGGCTGGCTCGAGGTGGAGCCCAAGCAGGGGAGAATCGTTTACGCGCCTCACACCTCTGCCAACTACCGCATGCCACCGTCGCGGTTCGTCTATCGACTGGTCACTGGTGGCGTCACGCGCCTGGGGGTGCCAGCGGCTCGTCGGGCTGGCCTGCTTCCCGAGCGTCCGCGTAAGCGCCGGCGTCGCCGCTTCACCCCGTAAGCGGCGCCGTCATCCCAGTCCCCAGCGCTCCCGCCGGCACCGATACCTGCCGACGTAGGTCGCGTCCCGCGGCCTTGCCGCGGAAGCCGTTGGAGGTGATCTGCACGACCGTCATCCCAGTCGTGCCTGAGTCGATGTTCACGATCAGCGACTCGCGCTTGCCGGCAAGAATCAGATACACGATTCCCGGAATCAAGAAGCACGTCAGCAAGATGACGGCCACGAATATCTTGGGCCGCTTGTGGTACCTGAAATTCGCGCTGTAGTTGGTCTGCGCCACTGTTGCCCAACGGCGCTTCGCTCCCACGATGCCCACGGTTGCCATGACTACGCGATGTGGCTCCAATGAAGTCTCGAACCGTAGGTTCTCACCCGAACGCAGCATGAAGAACGCCACCACGGCGGCGATGAGAACAAGGACGATCAGTACACGCATGAGCTCTCCCTAGTCGGTTGCCCCTCCTTGTCCGACGGGGAGTGCAATCAGGGACACCCATGCGGTGAAATCTCTCGACCGCCTGGCCGACGGGCTGCCCCACCTGCCGGCTAGCTCAAACCTCGCGCTCGTAAACCACCATCGACGTCAGCTTCCCCACCGTGTCATACAGCGATCGCGCCGCGCCGTTGAACTGCTGCGTGTGCCAATACATCCGCTCCACGCCACGTTCGCGCGCCACGGCAGCGACGCCGTCGATCAGGCCCTTCGCCACCTCGCCGCCACGGGCGTGTGGCGCCACGAAGAGGTCCTCCAGGTAGCAGTAGCCCGCGATGCTCCACGTGGAGGGGTGCACCAGCGAGTTCGCAAATCCCAACACCTCACCGTCCGCCTCCACAGCGACCAGCCCAAACATGCCGTCTTTCGTCTCGCACAGTCGCGTGAACGTCATCGACGTCACCTGCTCGCCGATCTGCACGCGGTAGAAGCGCAGGTAACCCGTCCACAGCTCCATCCAGCCGTCGTGGTCATCGCGCCTGAGCTCACGAATGGTGATGCGCCCTAGGCTCTCAAACGCGCCGGTCGGTCCCATCGCGCCGGCGGCTCCCACAGCGCTGGCCCAAAGCGCTCGTCCTACCATCGAACCCATGACCGACCAGCAGGCGGCGCTACGCGCGCGATCGTTTGGGGCCGCTGCCGACGAGTACGAGCGCGCCCGCCCCACCTATCCAGCTGCAGCGGTCGATTGGCTGTTGCCGGCAGGCGCCCACACGGTGCTCGATCTAGGCGCGGGCACCGGCAAGTTCACTCGCTCGCTCGTCAGCCGCCAGCTCGATGTCATCGCCGTCGAGCCGCTCGGGGAGATGCGCGAGATCCTCCAGCAGCAACTGCCTGACGTTCGCGCGCTCGCAGGCACCGCTGAGAGCATCCCCCTGGAGGCCGCGAGTGTCGACGCCGTCACCGTCGCCCAAGCGTGGCACTGGGTCGACCCCTCGCGTGCGCTCCCAGAGGTCGCCCGTGTCCTGCGGCCCGGCGGTGCGCTGTGCCTCATCTGGAACCGTCGCGAGGAGAGTGTCGACTGGGTGCGTACCCTCAGCGACGTCATGGGCGCCAGCGACGCTGACCTCATCCGCATGGACGAGGTCACAATCGGCGCTCCGTTCGGCCCCCTACAGACCTTTGACGTCGCATGGCAGCGGCCCATGGACCTCGAGCTGCTGCTGCACATGGTGCGCTCGCGCAGCTTCTTCATCACCGCCGCGGACGCCAGGCGCGAGCAGACTCTTGCCGGCGTGCGCGCGCTCGTCAACTCTCACCCGGCTCTCTCCAGCGGCACCTTCCAGATGCCCTACCGCACCTACTGCTTCCGCGCCGCGCTGCCTAGCGGATAGCGACCCGCCAACCGCGGGGCATCACCCGCACCGATACAGCCCCGGGGCCACACTCGCACCACCTGAGTGGGGTCCGGTGCGCTGCCCAGCCGTGCGCCGCGCAGCCACCTGCCCCGGGGCGAGATACGGCACGTCCGTGAGCACACACTGCGACGCCACCGACCGGCTGCGCCTCTTTGCCGCAGGGGAGCCTTCTGGGAATGCCAGCAACACATATCGCAGCTGGCCCGAGCGAACGAGCCCAGCCAACTGCTTGGTGCTCGGTGCCCGGTCGCCGCCGGAGAACCCACCCAGTGTTACTACCGGAGCCCGGCTGGCCAGCCCAATGGGCGCCGCAAACTGTGACCCTTCCGCTGCCAGCAGATACCGCGTCCCGCCGCGATGCTGCTCCAGAAACGACAGCAGCGCAGGGTCATATACGCCCCCTGCCAAGCCAAGCTTGCCTTCGCTCACCAGCCGCGAGCTGGGCGCTGGCAGCCGCCCTTGCGGCGCGGTCAGCGCTGCCGGGCCCGCCGTGGGGCTACTGCCTGTGCGACCGAAGCCAACTGTCGCTACCGAGTAAGCAGCGGGCCCTGCCAGTAGCGCCAGCCCACCCCCGCCAAACGCAAGCGCCAGCGCCCCCAGCCACTGCTGCTGTCCGTGCCACAGTCGTAGGCCCGCAAGCGACCGCCGCGCCAAGCGCCTCAATAGCGTTACGCCAATCGCCGCCGTCACCCCTCCCGCGAGCACAGCCCAGCGACGCCATGGGACGAATTCAGGTGTCCAGTGCAGGATGGCGAAGCTGAGCAAAGCCGTCACCAACAGTGCGCCCGCCAAAGCCAGTGCGGCCACCCTGCTCGTGAGCACCCGCTCCGCCAGCATCACGATCGCGCTTGCCGCAAGCACAGCAACAGGCGCTGCAATGGCGCTCGTGTAGTAGGAGTGAAAGATGCCCCGAGAGAAGCTAAATAGGAGGTAGCCGGCAAGCAGCCACAGCCCGCACAGCACCAGCGCAGCGCGACGCCTGTCGCCACGCGGCGCGCGGCGGCTCAACCATAGGCCAAGCACAATGCCCACCAACGCGAGCGGCAACAGCCACGCGATCTGGCCTGCGATCTCCGGGAAGAACAGGCGCAGCGGACCGGTCCTCCCCTGGCCGCCGTGCGCAAATCCGGTCACCCGTTTGAGGCCGTTGGCTTCAAAAATCAGCTGAAACCAAGAGTTGTCGGTCGTTTCACCGACATACGGCCGGTCGCCTGCTGAGATCAGCATCATCGTCCCGTACCACGCCACGCTCACCGCCAGCATCACGCCGGCGCCAGCCAGCAACTGCTGCACGCGGCGAGCAGCTGGCCCGGGCGCCGCCAGCAGAAACGTGCAAGCGAGTGCCGGCACGATCAGATACGCCTCCAACATCTTCGTGTTGAACGCCAGGCCCAGCAGCGCCCCACATAGCAGCACGTGGCGCGTGCGCCCTGACTCGAGCGCCCGGACCAGCGCCCACGCGCTACCCACCAGCAACAGCGCCAGCAGCGAGTCGGGGTTGTCGTAGCGGGCCATCACCACGCTAACTGGAGACACCGCCAGCATCAGCGCCGCCAACAGCGCGGTGCGAACGCCGAGCGTGCGTCGCACCAGGTCATACAGCACCACCACCGCGGCCATCCCATACAGCGCGTTCGGCAGCAGCATGCTCAGCGAGCTGAAGCCGAACACGCGACCGGACAGGCCCATGATCCAGTCCGGCAGCGGCCCCTTGTCGAGGCTCACCAGGCCGCTTGGATCGGCCGCGTTGGTCAGTAGCGCAGTCCAGCTCTTGCTCGCCGCGAGCGCTCCCTCCGCGTAATAGCCGTTGCCGTAGCCGCTAACCGTCAGCGACCACAGATCCAGCACGCCGGCGATAGCCACGATCGCCGCCAGCGACGCTCGCGCGACCGCACGCGTCGGATCACGCGGGTGTAGATTTGAGCGCATGAAAACTTACGTAATCGGCGTTGGCATGACGAAGTTCGACAAGCCCGGCACCAAGGATGGCGACTACCCCGAGTGGGTGAAGGAGGCGGGGACGAAGGCGCTGGAGGATGCGGGCGTCCCCTATGAGTGCGTGCAGCAGGCGTTTGCAGGCTACTGCTATGGCGACTCCACGTACGGTCAACGCGCGATCTACGGCCTGGGGCTGACGGGCATTCCGGTGGTGAACGTCAACAACAACTGCTCTACTGGCTCGAGCGCTCTGTTTCTCGCTCGCCAGGCTTTGAAGGGCGGCATCGTCGACTGTGCTCTGGCGGTTGGCTTTGAGAAGATGGAGCGGGGCTCGCTGGGCATGAAGTACACCGACCGCACGCCCGCGCTGGACAAGCACATGCAGCGCATGTTCGAGGTGCGCGATCCTGAAGACTCGCCGTTTGCGCCGCAGATGTTCGGCAACGCCGGCCGCGACCACATGGACAAATACGGCTCCCAGCCGGAGCACTACGCGTGGATCGGGTGGAAGAACCACAAGCACTCCGTCAACAACCCGTACGCGCAGTTCCAGACTGAGTACACGCTCGAGGAAATCAAGGACGCGCGGATGATCCACGAGCCGCTGACCAAGCTGCAGTGCTCGCCCACCTCCGACGGTGCCGCCGCGGTGCTGCTCGCATCGGAGCGGTTCGTCGACGAGCACGACCTTTGGGAGCGGGCGATTGAGATCACCGGCCAGTCGATGGTCACTGATCTCGCAAGCACGTTCGACGAGACCGCCGACTGCATCAAAATCGTGGGCTATGACATGAGCAAGGAGGCTGCCCGCCAGGCCTACGAGGAGGCGCAGCTAGGGCCTGATGACATCCAGGTGATCGAGTTGCACGACTGCTTTAGCGCCAACGAGCTGATCACCTACGAGGCGCTTGGTCTTGCTGAGGAGGGCCACGGCCATGAGCTCGTCGACGCGCAGGCCACCACATTCGGTGGTGCCGGCCCCGTGGTGAACCCCTCCGGAGGGCTCATCTCCAAGGGCCACCCGCTGGGCGCGACCGGCTTGGCGCAGTGCTCAGAACTGACTTGGCAGCTGCGTGGAGACGCCGGCCCGCGTCAGGTCGACGGGGTCAGCGCCGCGCTGCAGCACAACATCGGCCTCGGCGGCGCCGCTGTCGTCACGGTGTATCAGCGCCCGCAACAGTAGTTCACGGTCTCCGCTCCCGCGGGGACCTTCAGTCCCGCGGCTGCCCTGTACGCCCGGCGGCTGAAGGCAGCTTGACCAGGCCGATAAAGAAGTCGTCGATCTGATGCACGATCTTTGTGAACTGCTCGAAGTCGACGGGCTTAGTGATGTACGCGTTGGCGTGCAGCTTGTATGCGCGCACGATGTCCTCCTCCGCCTCTGATGTGGTGAGCACAACCACCACGATGGTGGCAAGCGCAGGGTCGCCCTTGATCTCCTCGAGCACTTCGATGCCGCTCTTGCGCGGCAGGTTCAGGTCCAGCAGGATCAGGTCGGGGCGGGTGGCGCTTGCATAGCTGCCTTCCCGACGGACGTATTTGAGGGCCTCCACGCCGTCGCTGACGACGGACAGCGTGTTGCCGATCTTGTGATCCTCGAACGCCTCGCGCACGAGCAGTACGTCTCCGGGATCGTCGTCTATGAGCAGTACTGAGATCAAGTCTGCGGTCATTGTGCCTCCTGTTGTATCGACTCAGGACACCAGGCCATCGGCGCGACCTTCGGCGGGCACTGCCTCGAGGGGTGCCGTCTCGGCGATGGGCAGCGTGAACAGGAACTTGGCGCCGGCGGTGTGGCTGGGGTCGAGCCACATGCGCCCGCCGTGATATTCGACGATCTTTCGGCACATGGCCAGTCCTATACCGGTCCCGGGATATGCCTCCTTGGTGTGTAGGCGCTGGAAGATGATGAAAATCCGCTCCGCGTACTCGGGGTCCACGCCGATGCCGTTGTCGGTGCAGCTGAGCTGCCACTGCCCGTCCGTCTCGTGGGCTGTGGCGGAGATGCGCACGACGGGTGGCTCGGCGGCGACGAACTTGATGGCGTTGCCGATCAGGTTCTGGAACAGCGACACGAGTAGCGCCCGCTCGCCGCGTACGGTTGGCAGCGGCTCGGCGAGCACACTTGCGCCGGCATCCTCGAGGGCGTGTGACAGCGATGCCTTTGCTTCGTCTAGCGCCTCGTTCAAGTCGACCGGCTCGAGCGCTCGTCCGCTGCGACCGACGCGCGAGAACGCGAGCAGGTCGTTGATCAGGACCTGCATGCGCTTGGCGCCGTCGACGGCGAACTCGATGTACTGGTCGGCGCGCTCGTCCAGCTGGCCGTGGTAGCGGCGCTCGAGCGCCTGGCAGAAGCTTGCAACCTTGCGCAGCGGCTCCTGCAGGTCGTGCGAGGCTACGTATGCGAACTGCTCGAGCTCGGCGTTTGAGCGGTTGAGCTCGAGCGTCTGCGCCTCCAGCGTCGCACGCGCGGCTTCCACGGTGGTGAGTTCCTGCACGATGCGTTGTCGCATCGCATCGATCTCGCTGCCGAGCTCAACGATCTCACGCGGGGCGCCGCCGATTGCGACCGGCTTGGTGAAGTCGCCTGCTGCGACCTGCGCTGCGTCTTGCCCCAGGTCTGCGAGCGGCCGGGTGATGATGCGACGCAGCAGGAAGCCCGCGCCGATGACGCTGCCGAGGATCAGTGCGGCGGCGACGATCAGCGCGATCTGCAGGAAGTGCGCGTCGCTATCGAGCTGGTGCTTCGCGCTCGCGAGCTTGGCGCTGAGGTCGCCACGCAAGTGACCGAGCGCTACGCGAACTGCGTCGAACAGTCCCTTACCGGCGAGCGTCGGCGGGATCGCGCCGGTGTGACCAGCTTGTGTGCGTCGCAGGATGGGCACGACGAACTGCAGCTGCCACGCTTGCGCACGTGCGCGCACTGAGCGCACATCCACGGCCAGTTGCTTGCCGCCGATGTTGTCTCGCTGTTCGATTTCGCGATACGCGTTCACCTCCGTTACGCGGCCTTTTTCATAAGGTTCCAGCGACTGCGTTTTGCCGCTGAGGATGTAGCCGCGAACGCCTGTCTCCTCGTTGATCAGCGCGTTTTCGAGATTCAGCGCGGCGAGCAGCGCTGGCTCGACCTGGTTGAAAACCACCCGGCGTTGATCGTCAAGTTTTTGGTTGGCGAGCAGCGCGAGGCCGACGCCGATGACGGCGAATGCGAGCAGCACGCCGATCGTCAGCGCAAGCCACTGACCAACGCGCAGGCGGGGCAGCCTCTGCGGGCCCTTGTGTGGAGGTGTGGTGCTCAAGCCGCTTGGGCGCTCCGTGGGCGCGAGCCGATCAGCAGCATGGCCACGTCGTCAGTCAGCTCTTCGCCGTTGAGCGCTTCAGCTCGCGATATCACCTCGGCGAGCAGCTCATCCGGCCGCTGCTGCCAGCCGGGGCGTGCGGTTATGTGGTCGCTGACGAGCCGTTGCAGGCCGTCGATGCCGAGACGCTCTGCCCCGGCCCCCGTTTTTCCCTCGGTGATGCCATCGGTGTAAAGCAGCATCACCCACCCGTGTGGGAGCTCCAGCGGCGCAGCTGACCAGCCACCGCTGAGTAGCCCGATGGGCGGCCCGCCGTGGACG
>JBEKAM010000130.1:0-10749 GCA_050015915.1 Solirubrobacteraceae bacterium | reverse complement strand
AGCTACGTCGGCACTGAGGGCAATCGTATCGTTGCCGCACCGCGCTTGTCCGGAGCTGTCGGCAAGACCGACCGGTCGACGCTCACGCGGCGTAGAGCGTAGGGCGGGGCCTATGCGGCGACGGGTTGGCTCGGGTGCCCAACGCCCGGCCATGGAGCCAGGCATAGAACCAGCTGGCACTCGCTGATCGCGCGTACCTCGTGACGCTCGCCCGGCTCGAAGTGGATCAGGCTTGGTGCGGACAGCGTTCGCTCGCTTGCCCCAGCGCTTACGAGCAGCTGCCCACGCGTGACGAACACGAGGGCGTGCTCGTGAACCTGATGCTCCTGCAGGCACTCGCCTTGGGGCAGTAGCAGCGCAATCACGCGGTTGGCCTCGTTATCGGAACGAAGGATCTGCGGCTGGTGAGCCGCGACACGCAACCGATCTAGCTCCCAGGACTGCACTTCATCCGATTGTAAGCGCACTGAGCTGGACCGAGCTTCAGGCGGTGCGAGACGGCACGACAGTAACTGGTACCTGTGAGCTCGTCAGCAGCTCGCTGGTGACCGTGCCGAGAGCCTTGTGCAGGCGGGAGTGCTGCTCGGAGCCGACGACGATCGCGCGGGCGCCGTGGCGCCGTGCGGCCTCGGTCAGTGCGGTTACGGGATCGTCGTCTGAGACCTCGGTGACGATGTCCACATCGAACAGCGAGTCCTCGCTCTCCAGCAGGAGCTCGTCGATCACGGCCCGGCCGAGGCGCTCTCGCTCCTGTGTGCTCGAGAGGGGCAACGGTGGAGCGTGCAGGGGCCGGCAGGCGTGGACGATCACGAGCTTCCCGTTGGGATGGAGCTCGTTCGCGGCCCACCTCGCCGCCCGGCGGGAGCTGTCGGTTCGGTCATAGCCGAGCACAAGGCACGGCCCGCCGGCATCCTGAGTGGACTTCACGTCGGGGTGCTCTGGCGGTCGAGCGTGTCGAGGTACGGCGCGAGGTACTTCGCTGCGATCTTCGTGGGTGGTGACCAGGTCGGGGTGTCGGTGATCTCGGAGCTGAACCCGTGCCCGCCGGCGATGTGTGCGGTGAGATAGACGGGCTTTGCGTCGGTGAGCAGCATGCCGTGGATCACGGGGTTGAATGGCTCCGGTGTGATCGGCGCGCCGGCGAGCGCCGCGATCGATTCCGCGGCGGCGTCGGCCTGCTGGGAGCCGAGCCCGCCGTGCTTGATCGCGAAGTCGGTCGCGTCACCAGCGGCATAGATTGGCCCCACGTTCGGGACCTGTCCGTATTGGTTCACGCGAATGAAGCCGTTCTCTCCTAGAGGGATGCCACGTACTGGGGGTCCGTAGAGCTCGGGCAGCGCGATTACGCGGTCGACGTGCAGCCGCCGGTCGCCAGGGTTGATCACGACTTCTCCGGGCTTGGGGATCTCGGCGTAGGCGGAGTTGATCGTCTTGATTTTCGCCCGCTCGAGGAGCTTGCTGACGCCGTCGCTCGCGCCCGAGCCGAAGATCGCCAGCGGCGCGTCCTCCGGGGAGACGATTGTCACGTCGAGGTCCACCTGCATGTCATACGCGCGGCCGGCGGTCATCAGCGCGATCTCATACAGCGGCAGCTGCCACGGCATCCGCCCGGGCGCCACGAACGCGAGACTGTGGACGTAGCCCCCCTCGATGTCCTGGATCAGCCCGTGCAGGATCTCGTCCAGGCGACGATCATCGATCGTGATCGCATGCCGATAGAGCGGGACAGCCTTCGCCCCGAGTGCCAGCACGAGCGCGTCGTAGGAGATCTCCTCATCGGCCTCGGTGTGGACGATCTGCCCGGCGAGATCGACCCAAGCCAGCTTGTCGTTCAACAGCTTGGCGCCGGCATCCTCGATGATCGGCGCGAGTGGGTAACGGTTGGCGTGGCCGTAAGCGAACGGCTCGCGGACAGTCATTGGGCGGTAGACGAACTC
Organism: Solirubrobacteraceae bacterium; assembly: GCA_050015915.1. GTDB lineage: Bacteria > Actinomycetota > Thermoleophilia > Solirubrobacterales > Solirubrobacteraceae > Palsa-744. The sequence continues at coordinate 8,812 of JBEKAM010000130.1, read as the reverse complement.
CGTGTTGGGGGCGATGACGGTCACATCGGTGTGATCGGGCGCGAGCTCGTGCAGGGCCAGCGCGGTCTCGATGGCGGCTACGCTTCCGCCGACAATGACCACGCGGAGCTTCTCGTCACGGACATCTTCGGTATGTGCGGTGTCTGTAGTCATGGCTGGAGATTATTTCCGGGGATGGACCTCCGCAGCCGAAAAAAGCCGCTATCGGCTGCGGGAAAACTACGTAACCGGATGCTTGAGCTCACTTGCGCGATCCCCACGCGATGCCTCGCGCGATGTCGAGGCTCGAGATCACGCCTAGGGGCTTTCCTGAGTCGGTCGCGACGACGATCAGGTGTGAGCAGTCCTGCTCGCCCATGATCTGGGCCGCGCGCTCCATGCTCTCGTCGGGGCTGACCGTGACGAGCTCGCCGATCGCTGCCTCGCCGGCTTCGCCGTCCAGCCGTCCCGATGCCACGGCTCGCATGAGCTCGATGTCGGAGACGGTCCCCCACACCAGGTGCCCGCTGTGATGGGGACCCCGTGCCAGGCCGTCAACGACCACGCAGTGAGCGGTGTTCTCGGACATCAGCGATGCGACCTCGCGAAAAGTGGTCTCGGGAGGACAACTGATGACGCCGGAGTGCATCAGGTCACTGACCGCGATTGTTCTCGAAGTGGGGCTTGATGGGGGTGCCATGGCTTCTCCTTCTGGGATAGATGTCTCGAGATGGCTGATAACCGAGAACCCACGTGAGTACTAGAACCCACGTGAGTACTCGCTAAGCCCATTCCGTCTATTGAGTCTCCCACTCGTGTCCCGGTGTGCCATCCGCGATAGACCGGGGACAAGGTGCGGGTTTCCTCGGATTCGGTCTACCCAAGAACTTCGTGCTCGCCGTGAACCTGCGTAAAGCAGGCGCGGTGGTAGCACTCGCCCACAGGCTCCCTGTCGTCCGGCTCGGCGGCTCTCGATGTGTTGCGTGCCTGTCCGTCGGCGAGCACGATCATCGGCTCGTACACTCCGATCACATCCCGGCATTGGTGGCACCTCAAAGTCCTGTCCATCGCGATGCCTCCTGCACGGCAAGATGTTTTCCTCGAGACGCGCGCCCGCTGCCTGCTAATGAGTCCAGGCGCTGACGACGCTGACGTACTCTGAGGATAAGGTCGGGCTCAGAGCCCCCATCGGTGCAAACCCGCAATCTGGCGGGGGCTAACTACCGAATGCAGCAGCTGAGGCTCTCGGGGTGCACAGACCATCCACAGCAAGCAGGTTCAGGGATTTCTACCTACCAACAGAATCACATCGATCTGCGAGACGTGACTAACATCCCCTGGGGATGAGCATAAGTTCTGATGAGCCGTGGATTCGCCGGCTGCTGGATGTGGGTCGGGCTTTGACGACGGAGCTCGATCAGCGGGTTCTGCTGGATCGTGTCCTCGAGACGGCGCGTGAGGTCACCGGGGCGCAGTACGCGGCTCTGGGGATCTTGAACGAGGAGCACAGCGCGCTGGAGCAGTTCTTGACCGCGGGCGTGGACGATGAGACCCATCGGGCGATCGGGGATCTGCCTCGTGGTCGCGGGGTCTTGGGCGCGCTGATTGAGCATCCGCAGCCGTTGCGCCTTGCGGACGTCGGTCAGCACCCTTCGAGCTACGGGTTCCCCGCCGGGCACCCGCCGATGCGGAGCTTCCTCGGCGTGCCGATCGTGATTCGCGGACAGGCGTGGGGCAACCTATACCTGACTGAGAAGCAGGGCGAGGATGAGTTCTCAGAGCAGGATGAGGAGGCCGCGGTGATCCTCGCCGATTGGGCGGCGATCGCGATCGACAATGCCCGGATGTACGAGTCGAGCGAGCGCCGCCGCGAGGAGGCGGAGAAGGCAATTCGAGGGCTTGAGGCGACCCGCGACGTTGCGGTCGCGATCGGTGGGGAGATCGCGCTCGAGCACGTGCTCGAGCTGATCGTCAAGCGCGGACGCGCGCTGGTCGGCGCGCGCAGCCTCGTGATCATGCTGCGCGACGGCCACGAGCTGGTCGTGCAGGCCAGCGCCGGTCATGTTGAGGAGATGCGCGGCACGCGGCTGCCGATCGCCGGCTCCACGTCTGGGCAGGTGCTGGAGCACCGGCGAACCGAGCGGATCACCGATGTCGCGGCGAGGCTACGGATTGCCCCCAGCGAGTTCGGGGTGACCGACGCTCAGACAGCATTGCTCGTACCGATGCTTTACCGCGGTGACGGTGTCGGCGTGCTGGCGGCGTTTGACCGCGGTGAGGACGGCAGCATGTTCGGCGCAGACGACGAGCAGATGCTGCGCACGTTCGCGGCGAGCGCCGCGACCGCCGTCGCGATGGCGCAGAGCGTGCAGGCCGACCGGCTGCGCAGTTCGCTGGCCGCCGCGGATGCCGAGCGGCGGCGCTGGGCACGGGAGCTGCACGACGAGACCCTGCAGGGTCTCGGGGGCCTGCGCGTGCTGCTCTCCTCCGCACGGCGAGGCGACGACGTCGGGCGGGCTCAGACGGCGATGGACGAGGCCGTTGAGCACATCGAGCGGGAGATCTCCAATCTGCGCTCGATCATCACCGAGCTGCGCCCTGCCGCCCTGGACGAGCTGGGGCTACGCACGGCGATCGAGGCGCTCCTTGACCGCCATCGCGAGCAAAGCGGATTCGAGATCGACGGAAAGCTTGCGCTCACTGGCTCCAAGGTGGAGCCGCGCCTCAGTGAGGAGCTCGACACCGCTGTCTATCGACTCGTGCAGGAGGCGCTCACGAACGTCGCCAAGCACGCACGCGCCAACCGGGTGCGTGTCGCGGTCACGGAATCCGACGGTGAGCTGCTGATCGAGGTGCAGGACGATGGCTCGGGTTTTGACGCCGATCTCTCGAGCGACGGCTTCGGCCTCGCGGGGATGCGCGAGCGGGTGGGTCTAGCCGGGGGGACGCTGAGCATCGACTCCGGCGAGCAGGGCACGCTGCTGAGGGCGTGTCTGCCAACGCTCCAAGGAACGCAGGCAGGGCGGTCAGGGGCCCAGCAGGCCGCGTCGTAGCGCGTAGCGGACCAGTTCGGCCCGGGTGGCGAGCCCGAGCTTCCCGTGTATGCGCGCGCGGTGGGTCTCGACAGTGCGAGGAGACAGGTGCAGCTTGCGGGCTATCTCGACGCTGGTGTGCCCGAGCGCGATCAGCCGCAGAACTTCGACCTCGCGTGGCGAGAGGGCATCATCGGTCAGGGAGCGTTGCAACGCATCCAGCCGGGTGGCGGTTCGTGGGCTGACGAACTCCTCGCCTCGTGCGGCGGCCCGAATGGCCTGTGGAAGCTCGTCGTCGGCCAGATCCTTGGCCACGAACCCGACTGCCCCTGCGGCGAACGCACGCTGCGCGAAGACCGGGTTCTCTTCCATCGTCATCACGACGATCTGGGTGTCGGGCGCCTGCTCACGCAAGCGGCTGATCGCCTCGATGCTCGACCCGTCGGGCATACTCAGGTCGAGGATCAGCACGTGCGGCTCGTGGGAATGGACATTACGAGTGACGGCCGCCAGGTCGTTTGCTTCGGCGATCACCTCGATGCCTTCCTCGCCGTCCAAGAGCAGCCGTAGGCTGCGGCGCATCAGCGCATGGTCGTCGGCCAGCAATACACGAATATGTGCGTTTGCCGCCGCGGTGTCTGGTTCCTCGGGACTGCGGGCCAGGTGCAGATGTGTGGACATAGTTTCAAGCTAGGCGCTTACGGGAGTGTTTTCCACCGGGTTAAATCGCCGATTGACAGTGGTAAAGCACGGATTCACCCTTGGTCTCGCTCTCACGCGAGGGCCGCGCTTCGCTCCGTCGCAGTGGCCGATGACGAGCGCTCGCTCGCCCCTTGAAGCACAACCTTCAGGGCGCCCGAGTTGGCGGCGTCGGCGAACACGTCGTAAGCATCCATCGTGTCGCCGAGCGCGAAGCGGTGCGTGGCGAACAGCGACGGGTCCAGACGACCGCTCGAGATCAGCCTCATCAGCTGGGGAATGCTGTACGTGTCGACCAACCCGGTCGTGATCGTGACGTCGCGGATCCACAGCTTCTCCAGGTGCAGGTGTGCGGCCTTCCCGTGGACGCCGATGTTGGCGACACGCCCACCCGGGCGGATCAGGTCGGCGGCCAGCTCGAAGGTCTCCGGCACGCCCACCGCCTCGAACGCGACATCGGCGCCGAGACCGTCGGTCAACTCCATCACGCGCGCGAGAGCGTCCTCGCTGCCGTTGTTGATCGTCGTGTCAGCGCCGAACCTGCGGGCGCTCTCGAGCCGGCTGTCGGCGAGATCGATCGCGATGATGTTGCCGGGCGTGTACAGCCTCGCGGTCAAGATCGCGGCAAGGCCGATCGGCCCGGCGCCGACGATCGCCACCGTATCCCCGGGTGAGACCATGCCGTTGAGCACGCCGACCTCGAAGGACGTGGGAAGGATGTCGGCGAGGAACAGCACCTGCTCGTCGCTGAGCTGCTCGGGCACCTTGTACACGGAGTTGTCGGCGAACGGTACGCGCGCGTACTCGGCCTGCAACCCGTTGATCAGGTGACCAAAGATCCACCCTCCACCACCGAGGCACTGCCCGTAGCGGCCTTCCTTGCAGAAGCGACAGCGCCCGCAGGAGCTGACGCAGCTCATCAGCACGCGGTCGCCCGGAGCAACCGTGGTCACACTCGCTCCGACCTCTCGCACGGTGCCGACGGCCTCGTGGCCAAGCACGGTGCCCGGCGTGGTCTCGGGCACGTCGCCTTTGAGGATGTGCAGGTCGGTGCCGCAGATCGTGGAGGTGTCGATCTGAACGATCGCGTCGGTCGGGTCGAGGATCGTCGGGTCATCGACCGTGTCCCAGCCGCGCTCGCCGGGGCCGTGATAAACGAGAGCCTTCATCTTCGGTGCCTGCCTTTGGTCGGTATGCGATGAGTTCGTGGTCTGCACACACGAAGCTAAATCCGGCTCGCGACGGGCACATCCGGGACTCTCCCCAAGCCGGGTGCACGTTTCTACGGACTTTGACGGCCCGCGCAACCTTCCGCGCTGCGGCGATCCACGGCGCGGGTGACCTCGGCGACCTGCGTGTCCAGGGTCTGGGTCGTGTCGAGTCTCAGCACGCTGTTGTCGGGCAGCTCGTCGAGCTCCTCAAACGCGTAGAACTGCTCCTCGGCGATCTGCGGCGTCGCGTCGGAGATGCGTTGTGGATCGTGCAGCCGCCGCTCGGCGCGCTCGCGCGCCAGCCCCAGCGGAACCTCGCAGCGAACGATCAGGCGCGTCATGCCGACCCGCCGCAGCCTGTCCAGCAGCAGCACGCGATCACCGCGTGAGCGGCATGTCGCATCCACGATGACGGCGTCGTTTCGACGAAGCGCGAGCAGCCCGTCGCGACCGAGCTGCTCGTAGGTCGCGCGTGTGAAGCGAGCGCTGTAGTGCTCCGCGCGTGCCGGCTCGTGCTCGTCGAGGCGGGCCAGGCGCTTGCGCACTGCGTCGGAGGAGATGACCTCCACCTCCGAGCACCGTGCGAGCTCGCGGGCCAGCGTCGACTTGCCGCTGGCGGCGGGTCCGCAGATCACGATCGCCAGCGGTGCCCGGGCGCGCCAGCACAGCCGCTCGCTCAGCGACCACAGCCGCTGTGCCGCTCGCAGCTGCTCGGCATCACTCTCGCCGTCGTGCTCGGTCGCGGCGATCAGCGCGACCTTGGCGCGCACGAGAGCCCAGTGGGCGGCGTAGAAGGAGCGCAGTGCCTCGCCGCCGGGGCTGATGCCCGCATGGCGGTAGGTGCTGACGAGCTCTCGCGCCGCCCAACGCTGCCCGTGCGCCTCCAGATCCATCGCCAGGAACGCCAAATCGCAGGCGACATCGGTGCGGCGTAGTTGCTGGTCGAACTCGATGCGATCGACCACGCGGACCGTCGGCCCGGCAAGCACGTGCTCGCAGCGCAGGTCTCCGTGACCATCACGGGCGAGTCCCAACAGCGCGCGCCGCCGCAGCTCCAGCGCATGCCTCTTCACGAAGGTCTCACCGAACGCGGCGAGGACATCCAGACGCCACTCAGCCGGATGGTCCATTCCCTGCAGCTCCGCCACGTTGCTTCGCCATATGGCAAGCACGCTGTCCGGCCCCCAGTCTGCGACCACGGCGGCGGAGCGGTGGAAGTCCGCCAGCAGGTGGGCCACCGCGTCGACGTGCGCTCGGGTGAGAGAGCCCGTTGCAATCAGACCCGCAAAGGTGTCGCCCTCGCGAAAGCTCTGCATCTCCACCGCGTACTCGATCGCGCCCGGTGTGTCCTCGGCCGCGAAGCAAAGTCCGTGAGGGGTCCTGACGATCGCCCGCACTCCGCGATAGATGCCCGGAGCGAGCTCCTGATTGACGCGCACCTCCTCACGGCAGGCGCTGCGCCGGCGTGCCAGCGTGCTGTAGTCCAGGAAGCCAAGCGCGATGGGCTTCTTGATCTTGTAAGCACGATCGCCTGCAACGAACACCCACGAGGCGTGCGTCTCGTGCACGACGACCGGCGGGCGCCCGCGATACATGGTGGGCGAGGCAAGCGCCGCCAGCAGGTCAGGATCGCCGCACTGCTCAGAGCGGGGACCGAGTTGAGTCGTGGGTGGGGTTGGCATCGCTTTCTTCCAGCGCCAGGTCGGGTACGAATCGCATGCTGCTCACGCCGGTCAGACCCAGCGTGTCGATTGCGGTGCCAGCGAGGGCGTGTTCCAATGATCACGCGATCCGCGGGCAAGCGCATCCGTGTCATACACGGACGGTCTGCGGTGCATTGCGTACAGCCGGCAGTAGCTCGTGCGGATGCCTGTGTGAAGAAGGTCGACGATGATCCGGCGCACATTGATCCATTGAAAGGATGAGGCCGAGCCGTGATCGATCTGCACTGCCACATCCTGCCGGGGCTCGACGATGGCGCACGCGACCTCGACGACAGCCTCGCTATGGCCTGCCAGGCTGAGCGGGATGGGATTGCGGTGGTGTGCGCCACGCCGCATATCCGCCACGACCACAACGTGCGCATCGAGGAGATCGTCGCGCGCGTGGACTCGCTGCAAGCCCAGCTGGACGCTCACGAGATCGGCGTTCGAGTGCTCCCTGGTGGGGAGCTGGCGCAGACGCAGGCGGATGACCTGAGCGACGCCCAGCTGCATGCGGTGGCGCTCGGCGGGGACGGAGGGTCGCGCGGCGGAGTTGGAGGCTCAAGCGAAAGATGGGTCCTGCTGGAGCCGGCTCCTGGACCGCTCGGCGATGGCCTGAACGAAGTGGTGCGGCGACTCGCCCAGCGAGGACTCAAAACCATCATCGCCCATCCCGAGCGTCACGCCGGCGCTGACTTTTCCGAGCGCCTGCGGCGACTCGCCGATGATGGTTGCCTGATCCAGTGGACGGCCGAGTTCATCGCCGAATCCGAGCCCGAGGGGTTCGTGATGGAGCTTGCGCGGGAGGGATTGGTGGACCTGCTCGGCAGCGACGCTCATTCCTCGCACGCCGGTCGTCCCGTGACGCTGGCGGCGGGATTCGCGCACCTGGCCACGGTTCGCAGCGCAGAGCAGATCGCATGGTCGGCCGAGGTCGCGCCGCAGGCGATCGTGCACCGGGATCCGGTTACTCCACGTCCGTGATTGGCTCCAGGACGACGCTGTCGGTCAGTCGTTCGACCACATCGCGCGAGGCGCTACCCAGACCGTGACGCAGGAAGTTGGCCGCACCCGCGGCGGCGCCAACGACAAGCGCCCGCTCAAAGGGTTCGCCCTGAGCCCAGCTGGCCGCGAGCGCGCCCAGCATAGTGTCCCCGCACCCCTCGCGATACCCGCGTGTCAGACGTGGTGAGGTGAGCCACCACGCCCGCTCGTCAGCCAGGACAAGCGCGGGCTGATCGCCTCGGGTCACGACCACCGCACCGGCGCCCTGCTCACGCAACCGTTGTGCCGCGGCAAGCAGCTGCGCGGGCTCGGACACGGGACCGGACACGAACTCGGCCAGCTCCCAGTCGTTCAGTTTCACCAGGTCCGGTTCGCCGCGCAACGCGCTGTCCAGACGCGGCGTGGAGAGATCGACGAGCGTACGGCAGCCGTTTGCGCGGGCGTCGGCGATCAGGTCACCGTAGATCTCCAGCGGCAGCGCATCCGCGGGCATCGGGTTGGTGAGGACGAGCCAGCCGTCGGCGATTGCCTCCGCGCAGGTGATCGAGAAGAGCTCGTCGAGCTCGTGCCGAGAGGGCGGGTCGCTGAGCGTGCACGTGAGCAGCTCACGCTCGCCGGAGCGACGATCGGTCACATAGCAGCCACTCGCGGACACCGTGTCCACGAGGCGCACTCGACCGACCTGACGCTTGAGCAGGCCGCCCAACAGCTCGCCGCTCTCGCCGCCCAGAAACCCGCACAGCACCGGTTCCGCGCCCAAACTGGCGGCCATGCGTGCCACCCACACGCCCTGCCCGCCAGGGTGGAAATGAACCTGCTCATGCCTGGATCCCTCACGCTCGAGGGTGACCGTGAGCAGCGGATGAGGCGCGAAGACAGCGATACGCTGCTCTGGCTTCCCCGCGCTTATCGTGCCCGAACGTTGCGTCGTGGGCAAGACGCGACCTAGGCGTCGAGCGCGGCGGGCTCGAACAGGCGGATCAGTGTTCGAACGCCGCTCGCATCGGTTACCAGGATCGCTTTGGGAGTGAGATGACCCGACTCCTCAATGCTGATCGTCTGTGGATCGGAGATGAAGTGCCGCAACACGACCGGATAGCGCGGTCCCCGCCCACCGACTGAGACCTCCAGCATATTGTCCTTGGGGTCGTAGCCGATCGCCTGAACCGGTAGCCGCTCGATG
>JBEKAM010000129.1:0-10788 GCA_050015915.1 Solirubrobacteraceae bacterium | reverse complement strand
GTAGCCCGATGGGCGGCCCGCCGTGGACGCGGGACACGGCCGATACGTTCGTGCCGTCGATCAGTATCGGCGGTGGGTGGCCGGCGAGCAGCATGTTGGCGCTCGCGTGTGCGACGTCGATCTCGAGCGTGCACAGTGTGGTGAACAGAAAGGGGATCTCACGTTCGTGTTCGAGCACGCGCTCGAGTGCCCGCACGACCAGTTCGCTGTCCACTCCGGCGACGGTCAGCGCCCGCCACGCTGCGCGCAGGCACACTCCGATGGCAGCCTCGTCGGGCCCGTGCCCGCACACGTCGCCCACCACCGCGCGCAGTCGCCCGTCGGCGCTCTCTGCGACGTCGAAGAAGTCGCCGCCCAAGAGTGCTCGGTTGCGCCCGGCGCGATACAGCGATGCGATCCACACGGAGTCATCGCTGATCAGTGGCCTTGGCGCCAGCCCGCGTTCCAGGCGCACAACCTCGCGGGCCTGCACGTCTGCCACGCGCAGCTGCTGCTGTGCATCGGCGGCTTGGCGGCGGACGATCGCGTAGCGGATCGCGCGTGCGAGCTGCGCGCCGTCGACCTCTCCCTTGACGAGGTAGTCCTGTGCTCCGGCGTCGACGGCGGCGACGCCTGCGGCCTCGTCGTGGAGTCCGGTGAGCACGATCAGCGGCGTATCGGGCGCCTGTGCCCGCAGTCTCAAGACTGTGTCGAGTCCTTCCGCGTCGGGCAGCTTCAGATCCAGCAGTACGCAATCGATGCCTGAGCCCAGCTCCGCGAGCGCGTCGCTGAACGTGCGGCTGCGGGTGATGCGCGCGCCGGGCAGCGCTTCGCTAAGGAGGTCGTCGACGATCAACGCGTCGCCGTCGTCGTCCTCCACGAGCAGCACAGCGAGAGCGTCCCGCGCTGCGAGCGACGCTCCGCCATCTAGCACTGCAGGCGCCGTTCCCCGTTATCTGGGCTGGAGCGGTGTCGCATGACCACAACAGGATCGTATCGTCGGTTTGGCTGCTCCCGACCGGGGTAAGCACTGTTGCACGCGCTCCCCCGGTCGCCGGGTTTACCCCCGGGTCCGGGCAGGAGTGCTTTTTTTGATCGCAGTCGAGGGCCCGTACGCGTGGTGGCCGCGCTGGTGTGGAAGGATCAGGGATATGACAACTGGAGATAGCCACCAGGAGGGCGAGGAGTCGCTGGTATGCGTGGTTGAGATCCCCAAGGGAACTCGCAACAAGTACGAGTGGGATCCTGAGCTGGGCGGCATCAAGTTCGATCGGTTGCTGATGAGCGCGGCGACGTACCCAGCCGACTATGGCTATCTGCGCGGGACACTCGGCGAGGATGGCGATCCCCTCGATGCGCTGGTGTGCCTGTACGAGCCCACATTCCCGGGGTGTCTGATCCCGGTGCGGCCGGTGGGCATGTTCATGATGCGCGATGAGAAGGGCATCGATGACAAGGTCATTTGCGTACCTGTGCACGACCCGTACTGGAACCACTACAAGGAGCTGGAGGAGCTGCCGCTGATGTTGCGTCAGGAGATCGAGCAGTTCTTCTCCATCTACAAGGACCTGGAGGAGGGCAAGACGGTCACCGTCGAGGGTTGGCGCTCACGCGAGGAGGCGATTGAGGAGATCGCAGCCTCGCGGGAGCGACTCGCGCGCGCGTCCTAGCGCCGCGCTGAGGGGCACGACTGCCCTGCCCTGCCCCGGGTCGCGCGCGCGCTCTAGGGGCTCAGCCCCTCCAGCACAGCATCGACTGCGAGTGCCCAGCGCCGGTCAACGGACTTGCGGCTTGAGCCAAGCCGCCTGGTGCCCTCTGCGGCGGCGAGACCTTGTACTAGTGCGACGAACACGTGGGCGATGTCGGTCTCATCACCCACTATCAGCCCAGCGTCGATGCAGCGGCGCACGCGGGCGATGATCAGCGTTCGCACGGAGCCGCTGGCTTTGAGCTCGGCTGGGCTGGGCGAGAAGTCGGTGAACGGTCGCGAGAACATGACTTCGGCGAGCACTGGGTTCTGGCGGATGAACTTGCGGTAGAGCTCGATCAGCTGCACGAGGTCCGCGCGTGGATCGTCAGTCTCGGCGAACGCTGCGAGCTGGCGGCGGAGCATGCGAAAGCCCTCGAAGAACATTTCGCGCACGAGCCCGCTCTTGTCTCCAAACAGCTCGTAGATGGCTGGGGTGGAGGTGTGTGAGGCGTTGGCGACGCTCCTGGTGGTGAACGCTGCGACGCCGTCGCGGGCGAGTAGCTCAAGGGCAACCGACAGCACGTGCTCACGCATCTCGGGCGTTCGCTGCTTGGGTCTGGGCACGTCAGAACCCTATTGGGACGCCATCACGAAACGGTGTCCATCGATTTCATAACATCGTTTCGGGACATCGGTACAATATAGCTCGACCGACACACGACCCCAAGCACGACCGGATGGGAGACAGGCGATGAGCGAGCTGGTGAGCTACGAGCTGGACGGTGGGATTGCGACGATCGCGATGGATGACGGCAAGCGCAATGTGTTTTCGCCGACGATGTTGCGAGCGGTGCACGATGCGTTTGACGAGGCGGAGCGTGACGAGGCGGTTGTGATCTTGACGGGCCGCGAGGGCTGCTTCTCGGCGGGCTTTGACCTGAACGTGTTCGCAGCGGGCGAGCCGGAGCCGGCGGTTGAGATGCTGCGGCTGGGGGCGACGCTGGTGGAGCGCATCCTCGGATTTGCGCGCCCGGTGGTGGTGGCGTGTCCGGGTCACGCGGTGGCGGCGGGGGCGTTTGTGACGATGGCTGCGGACCTGCGGATTGGCGTGGAGGGCAGCTTCAAGCTAGGGCTGAACGAGGTGAAGATCGGCCTTACGGTGCCGTGGTTTGTGATCGAGCTGGCGCGCTACCGCCTGACGCCTACTTATTTCGACCGATCGGTGGTGAGCGCGACTATGTTCACGCCTGCTGAGGCGGAGCAGGCGGGCTTCCTGGACCGGGTGGTGGCGGCGGATGAGCTGCGCGCACAGAGCGTTCAGGCGGCGCAGGCATTGTTGGAGCTGAACGCAAACGCGCACACTGAGACGAAGCTGCGGGCGCGTGGGGTGGTGCTAGGAGCGGTGCGTGAGGCGATCGTGTCAGAGCTTACGGTCGAGAGCCTGGCGACACCTTGAGCTGACGCAGCTCGTCCTGGGTGGGGGCGCTTACGGCGAGACTGGCGGAGTCGGTGGCTGGCGCGCACATCCCGGAGAAGACGATCTCGAAATAGCGCTCCCATAGCGCGGGCTGCTCCTCGCGGCGGGGGATGTCGGTGGCGCTGACAGCGCACAGCAGCAGGGGGATGTCCTCTGGGGTGACGTCAGCGCGGATGGCGCCAGCATCCTGTGCACGGGCGAGTAGCAGCCCGGCGACCTCAGTTAGGTGCTCGTGGGCGGCTTGCACGTGCGGGTCCTCCTCGAGCACGGGTGAGTTGGCGGTGGCGTCCTTGAAGCCCTGGTTTTTGATCATCATTTCCGACCCCGCATGCATCAGCTCGCGCAGTGCGATGAGCGGGTCGGGCTCGTCGAGTAGCTGCGTGGCGGTGGCGGTGATGCGGTCGAGCATGTCGCGCACGGTGGCGGCAATCAGATGCTCCTTGGAGGGGAAATGCCGGAACGCGGTGCCCTGTCCGACGCCTGCACGACTGGCTACTTCCGCGACGGTGGCGTCGAGCCCACGCTCACCGAACACCTCGACGGCGGCGTCGATCAACGCGCGCCGGTTGCGCTCGGCGTCGGCACGCTGACGGCGCGGCGCGGTTGCGTCGTCGGTGCTCGCTACAGCTGCGTCGGTGCCGCTGGCACTCATCTCCGTTGCTCTCCCTCTCTACTCCTAATGATTAAGTGTATGTCGTGGCGGGGCCCACCGCCAGCGGGAGGGATACATGGTTGGCGGTGTCATGCCGGCCGGCTGGGCGTACGCGTGGTGATACTCGCCTAGGCAAGTAGCGGCTGCGCGTCGAGGTCGAGCGTGGCGACGTGACGGCGGCGCAGCATTGCCATGAGCAGCACTGCTGCGAGGGCGAGCAGGCCGGCGCCGATGCCGAACGCGAGGTGGAAGCCGCTGAGTAGCGCGGCGTGCTGTCCACCGCTGGCGTTGCTGCTGAGCAGGGAGCTGGTGCGTGAGGCGGCGAACGTCGACAGGATTGCCAGCCCGAGCGCGCCGCCGACCTGTTGGGCGGTGTTGTAGAGGCCGGATGCGAGGCCGGCGTCATCGCCGTGCACGTTGGCGGTGGCGAGCAGCGTGATGGGCACGAACGTGAGCCCCATGCCGATGGCGAGCGGGATCAGGCCGACGAGCAGCTGGCTGGGATAGTTGCCTGCGACGGTGGTGCGCAGCAAGAGCGCCATGCCGATCGCTGCGAGGCTGAGCCCGCCGACCGCCACGCCACGAGGTCCGAAGCGCTTGAGCAGCGGCTGCGCGGCGGCGGCGCCTGCGCCGATACCGAGCGTCACGGGCAGGAACGCGAGGCCTGCTCTGAGGGGGCTGTATCCGAGCACCTGCTGGACGTACAGGGAGGCGAAGTAGAACATGGACATCATCCCGGACATGACGAACAGCAGCGCGAGGTTGGCGGCTGCGAGCGTGCGCACCCGCAGGATGCTGAGGCGCACGAGTGGGGCGGGGCTGCGTTTCTCGATGAAGAAGAACGCGCCAAGCAGAACTGCGGCGACGGCGAGGGTTCCAAGCGTGCGCGCGGAGCCCCAGCCGTACTGCTGGGCCTTGACGATCCCGAACACGGCGATGACGAGCCCTGAGGTGACGGCGAAAGCGCCGGCTAGGTCGAACGTTTTGCGCAGCTCGGGTCCGCGTGACTCGGGCACGTAGCGCAGCGCGGCGACGAGTGCGCCGATGCCGATTGGCAGGTTGACGATGAACACCCAGCGCCAAGACAGAAGGTCGGTGAGCACGCCGCCCATGAGCAGCCCCACGGCGGCGCCGCCGGCTGCAATGCCGCTCCACACGCCGAGCGCCTTGGTGCGCTCGCTGCGCTCGGTGAAGGTGGTGGTGAGGATCGACAGCGCGGCCGGTGAGACGAGCGCTGCGCCCAGTCCTTGAAGGGCGCGTCCGGCGATCAGCACGTTTGAGCTCTGAGCGAACGCGTTCACCGCGGAAGCAAACGAGAACAGCGCCACCCCGGCCATGAACAAGCGCCTGCGGCCGATCAGATCAGCTGCGCGCCCGCCCAGCACGAGGAAGCCGCCGAACAGCAGCGTGTAGCCGTTGACCACCCACTGCAGGTCGGTGCGGGAGAAGTGCAGGCCCTTCTGGATCGACGGCAGCGCCACGTTGACGATGGTGGCGTCGAGCACCACCATGAATTGCGCGACGCACACGATCACGAGCGTGAGCCACGGGTTGAACGAGCGCTTGGCTTGCGCTGGGGATGCTGTTGAGCTTGAAGCGGCTGGGGAGGCTGCGGGGGGAGACGTTACGGAAGCCACGGGAGGGGGACCTTTCCGACGTAAAGGACTGGACGGTCCGTTTAGCGTAACACAAGCGGATCGCCCAGTCCGGATCATGGTCCCGGAGCAGCGACCCGCAATGCTCGCCATGCGAACTCCCTCTAAAAATCGAGATCCAGCGCCGGCGGCGGGACGGTAATTGCCCGCGGTGATCCAGCCGAGCTGGATTGTTAGTCGAGCTGAATTGCGCGCATGGTGTGCTCGTCGGGAAGCTTGTCGAGGATGCTCTTGAGCACCTCGCGCTCGTCGGCCTGCCCGCGCTGCAGGTCGTTGAGCAGCAGCTTGACGGCACTGTGCGTGATCTTCATCTGCGGCGGAGTGAGCGTAACGGTAAGCATCCCCTGCTCGTTGGCGGGCTGCTCGAGACCGGTGAGCACATCTCGGGCGAGGCTGCGGATCTCGGGCTCGTGCGCCTCATCAGAGATGAGCAGCCGCAGCGCGCTTGCGGCGACGGGCACCTCCGGCGGGTCGAGGAACAGGTGGTAAGGGGGCTCGGGCTCCTGGGTTGGGTCGCTCATGAACCGGAGACTACCGGTGCGCGCTCCCGTAGCCCCCGGGCGATGCGCCCGCCGAGAGCGCTGAGCAGCATGCCGGCGATGGCGGTGATGACTGCGAGCAGTGGCGGGAAGCTGCCGAGCGAGACCTTTGCGTGGGTGCCGGCGATGGCATGGGCGAGGAGCAGGCCAACGCCGTAGATGGCGCCTGCAACGAGGCCGCGGTCGGCTCCGCCCCAGCCGTCGAGATGCTCGAAGCCGGCGATGATGCTGGCGATGGCAATGAATGCTGCGTAGCCCCAGTAGGCGCCACTGGATACCCCCACGAGCACTCCGGCGACGGCGCCGGCGATCGCGGGAACAACGCCGCCGAGCACGATCTGCGCGGGCCGCTCACGATCACGGAACAGCACTGGTTGATACATAGCTCTCCTCCCCAGGATTTGTAGTCAAACCCTACAGCGTGGGAGGGGCTCCTAGCATGGGGTCATTCCCGACTCGGACCCCCAGCCCCTACGCCTGTCAGTCCTCGATCAGTCGCCGATCTCCCGGGGATCCTCTGGTGCGCAGGCGCTGGCGAACACACTGGATCTCGCGCGCCTGGCCGATCAGCTCGGCTATCACCGCTACTGGGTGGCAGAGCACCATGGCGGGCCGATGCTTGCGGGCCCGAGCCCAGAGGCGCTGATCGGGCCGATCGCGGCCGCCACGTCTCGTATTCGCGTGGGTAGCGGCGGCGTGATGCTGCCCCACTACAGCCCGCTGAAGGTAGCGGAGACGTTCAGCGTGCTTGCTGGCCTGTTCCCGGGACGCATCGACCTGGCTCTCGGACGGGCGGCGGGCACGGATCCGATGACGACGTTTGCGTTGCAGCGCGACCGTCGGCAGGCCTCGCCGGATGACTTCCCCCAGCAGCTGGCAGAGCTGTTGGGCTACCTCGATGACACGCTCCCGGCGGATCACCCGTTCGCGCGCCTGGCAAAGACGCTGCCGGGTCTGCCTGAGCGGCCACAGCCGTGGCTTTTGGGCTCTTCCCAACAGAGTGCGCTGTGGGCGGCTGAGCTGGGGCTGCCGTATGCGTTTGCGGACTTCATCAACCCCAAAGGAGCGGAGATCGCAAGGCTTTACCGGGAGCGCTTCGCCGAACACGAACATGCTGATAGGCGCGCTCGCACGGCAGTGGCGGTGTGGGTGATCTGTGCGGAGGACGAGGAGCAGGCGCGCCGGCTGGCTGCAAGCGGGCGGATGACGTTCACGCTGCTGCGGCGAGGACAGCTGATCGCGGTGCCGCCACCGGAGGAGGCGCTGAAGTTCCTGGAGCAGGACGATCGCAGCGACCAGCCCCGCTCTGAGCGGCGCGCGGTGCTGGGCTCGCCTGCGAGCGTGCGGGCGCAGATCGAGGAGGTGGTGGCGAGCTACGGCGCGGAAGAGGCGATTGTGGTGAGCATCACCTATGAGCACGAGGCCCGCCGGCGCTCGTATGAGCTGCTGGCGGAGGCGTTCGAGCTTTGAGCTCACAGAGCGTGGCGGCGGCGCGCCTGCAGGCGCAGCTGCTGGTAGGTCCGAAGGCGAGCGATCCGGTAGAGGTCGCGAGGCGACTGCTGGCCGTGCAGGGGCAGGACCCGCGCGGGGCGAGGCTGGCGATCCGCGTGCGTAGCGACGGACTTGGCGCGGCAGATGTGGACCGTGCGCTGAGCGAGGATCGCTCGCTGTTGATCACGTGGTTGAACCGCGGCACGTTGCACCTGGTTGCCAGTGATGACTACCCGTGGCTGCACGCGCTGACCGCGCCCACGCTGCTCACCTCAAGCGCGCGGCGTCTAGCGCAGGAGGGCGTAACGCCGGATGCTGCAGAGCGCGGTATCGCGACGATCGAGCAGGCATTGGCGGATGAGGGCCCGTTGGATCGCAACCAGCTGCGCGAGCGGATCGACAGGGCAGGGGTGCGCACAGCGGGCCAGGCGCTTGTGCATCTGCTGCTCGCAGCTTCGCTACGGGGTGTAGCGGTGCGTGGGCCGATGGTGGGCAGTCAGCACGCGTATGTGCTGTGTCGCGACTGGCTCGGCGAGCAGCCGCCGGTGGACCGCGAGCAGGCGCTGGCGGAGCTCGCACGCAGGTATTTGGTGGGTCACGCGCCGGCGGACGACCGCGACCTGGCGAAGTGGTCAGGTTTGCCGCTGCGCGACGTACGCGCGGGGCTTGCTGCGATCGCCCGGGAGTTGCATGAGCGTGACGACGGGCTACTGGAGCTCGCGAGCCGTCGCTCGGCGGCTACCGCGACAAGCACGGGACGCGCGCCGCTCCCGGATCCACGCCTGATGGGCGCATTTGACCCGCTGTTGCTGGGCTGGCGCTCGCGCGCGCAGTTCATCGATGAGGACGGGCCGATCGTCACTATCAACGGCCTATTTCGCCCGTTTGCGCTTGTGCGCGCACGCGCGGTGGCGACGTGGAGTCTCGCCGCGGGCGCGGTGACGTTGAAGCCGTTTTCGGCACTTGCTCGGGCCGATGAACGTGCGCTGCTGAATGACGCCGAGGACGTGCTGCGCTTCCTACGACCTAGCCGCTAAAGCGCAAGTGCAAGACGGGGGCGCTCGTAGGGGAGGAGCTACCGCCGAGCGGCTCGCTAGTGACGGTCACAGCGCGCACACCGCGCAGTGGGCCGGGCACATCCACTGAGCCATTGCCTGCGTGGGTGACCGTAAACAGGGCGTCGGTCGGCTGTGGCGGCCCGCTGGCACGGTTGAGCCACACCTCATACACCTCGCCGATTGGTGGCTCGGGCATCCCTGACACGATCAGTTCTGCGTGTGAGCCGATCTGCTGCAGCCACGCGTGCACGGTGGCGGCGGTGTGATTGATCTTTGCTGGCGACGCTGGTCTTTCGTCGGGTGAGCTGCGATCGCGGGCGAGCACGGCGATGAGGGCAATCGCAGCTATCAGCACGATGCCAGCGGCGAACGTCCATGGGCGTGTGGGTGCGCTGCGAGGATCCGATTGTGCTGCCGACTCCTGTTCGCGGCGCACCGCTTCGAGTACACGCCGGCGCAATCGAGTTGACGCGGCCGCCGGTGCCCTCGCGGCGCGGCTTGGTCGGCGCTGGCGACGCGCGCCGAGGCGTGGCATGTAAGGCATAAGTGCTTTAACGCACACAGCGTTCAAGCGGATCACACGGCGCCATTGTGATCCGGATCGGCACCGGTCCCGTATTCACACAAAACCGAACACGGTCGCGATGTCAAGCAGCGAATGCGACCAACTCCTCAACCCCAAGATGGGAGCACCAATGAGTTATGAGATCAACCTCGCCGAGGTCGATACCGATGGCGCAATTCGTGAAGCAGCGGATGCGGTATCCGGCGACACACGTCTGGCTTTCCTGAAGAAGGCAGGCGTTGCAGGCGGCGCGCTGGTGAGCGGTGGCGCAGTGCTGTCCGCACTGGCGCCGGCCGCTTTTGGGGCAACGTCTGTTGGCCGTCCGCCGGCGAAATTCGGCAAGGGCGACATCGGCATCCTCAACTACGCCCTCACGCTCGAGTACCTCGAGTCGGAATTCTACAACCAGGCGACCGCCGCGAACCTGCCGCTCTCGCCCCAGGCGGCAGCCTTCTTGAAGGTCGTCACCAGGGATGAGGCTGCCCACGTCGCTTTCCTCAAAAAGGCCCTCGGCAGCAAAGCAGCAGCAAAACCGAAGTTCGAATTCGGCCCCGGAAACGAAGTCACCAAAAACGCCGAAAAGTTCATGGCGACTTCCTACGTGCTCGAGAACACAGGCGTGCACGCGTATCTGGGACAGGTTACGAACATCAAAAACCCCGCCTACGCCACGGCGGCTGGCACGATCCTCACGATTGAGGCACGCCACGCCGCTGTCATTGGGCTGCTGAACGAAGCCGCCGGCAACGACATCGCGCCGGAAGGTCCGTTCGACAAGCCGTACACCGCAGCGAAGGTGCTCAAGGCCGTCACAGAAACGAAATTCATCCAGTAGCAAGAGCAACGCGCCTGACGAAGAGGTCGGCAGGCAGTGCATTGGGGGCGTCGTCTCGCGGTATCCACTGCGGGGCGGCGCCCGTCCAACAGTTACGAAGCGGAGGTAACAAGATGTCTAGTCCAACAAGCGAGGACTCAGCGCCGCAGCCGACAGGGATTGTCGAGCGTCTCGTGCGCGACGATGTCGATCGCAAGCGGTTCTTGAAGATGGCAGGTGGAGCAGGCGCAGCGAGCTTCGGCGCGTTCGTGCTTGCGGCCTGTGGCAGCAGCAGCACAAAAACGGCATCGACGGCGGCTGCTACGACAGCGACGACGAGTACCGCGTCTGCCAGCACAACTGGCGATGTGGCAATCCTCAACTATGCGCTGACGCTGGAGTACCTGGAGCGCGAATTCTACGCAAAGGTAGTTGCGTCGGGGTTCTTTAGTGGCAAAGTCGCGAGCCTGATCAAGGAATTCGGTAGTCAGGAGGCGACGCACGTGGAAGCACTGAAAGGCGCTGTGTCGAAAATGGGCGGGACGCCGGCGGCCAACCCCAACGGCAAATTCCCGATCACGAGCGCCACGCAGGTAGCGGGTTTGGCGTACACCGTGGAGAACCTCGGTGCGTCTGCGTACCTGGGTCAGGCTGGCAACATCCAGAGCCCGGAAGTGCTCGCCACGGCGCTTGCGATCCACTCGGTCGAGGCGCGCCACGCGGCCACGCTAGGGACGTTGGTCAAAAAGTCGCTTACACCGGATGGCGCGTTTGCCAAGCCGGCTGACATGTCAATGGTGCTGGCAGCGATCAAGCCGTTCCTGGCCTGACCGCACGCCTTAGAAAAGGAGCTGAAAGCAATGTCCAA
>JBEKAM010000128.1:0-10813 GCA_050015915.1 Solirubrobacteraceae bacterium | reverse complement strand
TGTTGGGCGCGGCCAGCCTGCTGGCATTTGGCCTGCACGTCCCCGACCTCAGCACCCAGAGCAGCCTGGTGACCAGCGAGAGCATCCCCAACCTGATCGGCCTGGCGGCTGGAGCCGGGGGTGAGAGTGCCGGTCTGCGTACCGCGCTCAGCGTGGTTCTGGTCGCGATCGTGTTTCTGTGCGCCTGGTTGGCGTGGCGTCGCCGGGACGCGATCACCGCATCCGGCTGGGCCGGCGTGGCCCTGCTCGTGACCCTCAGCTGGGTTCTGCCCTGGTATGTGCTGTGGGTGCTGCCCTTTGCCGCCCTGTCGCGCTCGCGCAGGCTGCGGGTGACGGTGCTGGTGCTCGGTGTGTATCTGATCGTTGCGTGGGCTCCCGCGTCGGGGCTCTTGTGGAACGCGATCAACTTCCACCCGCAGACCACCTCGCTGGGGCGGCTGCACCAGCGCTACGTCAAGGAGCTGTTGAACTAGCGACCGGTCGCGGCGTGTCCGCCTCGCCGGCTGTGCTCCAGCGGCTGTCAGCTGGCGTGAAGCCTGGCAGCTCGAGGGTGAAGCGCGCGCCACCCTCTGGTGATGATCCGGCGGTCACGGTACCCCCGTGGGCGTCGGCGATAGCGCTCACGATCGCAAGGCCCAGGCCGGTTCCACCCGATGCTCTATCGCGTGCGGCGTCGGTGCGATGAAAGCGGTGAAAGACACGCTCGCGCTGGTCGAGCGGGATACCCGGGCCGTCATCTTCCACGACAAAGCGAATACGTCGGCCGGGCAGACCCTGCACCCGCAGGCGCACCAGGCCGTGCTCGGCAGCGGTGTGGTCGATCGCGTTGCCGACCAGGTTGCGCAGCGCCTGCGCGAGGCGATCGGGGTCGGCGCGCAGCATGCCGGCGGGGACCGGACCGAGCTCGAAGTGGCGCTTTGCCAACAGGCTCATCCCGTCCCACAGCTCGCCAACATACATCGGCAGATCGATCTGCTCGAGGCGCAGGAACTCGATCTGTTCGGTCTTCGCCAGCAGCAGCAGGTCATCGACGAGGCGGCTGATGCGTGCGATCTCCGCCTGCACGAGCCCCTCCACCCGGCGCACCTCATCGCCCGAGGGCTGCTGCTGGGAGGCGAGCACTTCGAGCTGGCCGCGAATCACGGTCAGCGGCGTGCGCAGCTCGTGTGACGCGTCAGCCACGAACGCGCGCTGGCCCGCAAACGCTTCCGTCAGCCGGTCGAGCATGTGGTTGAAGGCTTCGCCCAACACCGCCACCTCGTCACTCTCGCCTCCCGGGTCGTGCATGCGCGGGTGCAGCTCGCCCTCGTTCACACGCTCAGCCACGGCGGCCATCCTGCGCAGCGGGCGTGACAGGCGCGAACCGACGAGGAGCGCCGCCAGCAGAGCGCACGTCAGAGCCAGCAGTCCCGCAAGGATGAACGCGCGCGCGACACCGCGTTGAGCGTGGGCGACGCTTGCCAGCGGCTCGCCCACACCCACGACGACGCTTAAGCCGCTGCGCACGCGTATCCGTCGCTTGAGTACCCGCAGATCGCCAACGTCAGGCAGCGACAGTGTCCTGAAGCCGGTGGTAGCAGTCAGCAGTTGCGAGGAGAGGCGGTTCTCCTGTGCCTGCTGAGCGGCTGTCTCGCCGTTGTCGGGCCTTGGGTTGCCGAACAGCTCGGGTCGATTGGTGCTTGGCTCAGCGCCTGGTACGAGCACGAACAGCAGAGTCGAGCTGGCGCTGAACGGCTGATCGCCTATGTAGCGGGTGGCCGCGTTCGATATCTGGCGCGGCGTCTTCGCGTCTGCCGCCATCAGGTTGTGTGCGAGCTCGGCTGCGTCGCCTGCGATCTCGTGGTCGATCTGGGCGCGCAGCTGCGTGCCGGTGCCGCCGTAGACGGCGACGAACACGATTACCGTGCACAGCAGCGTGACGAACGCGAACCAGCCCGCCAGTCGCCAGCGCAGACCCCCGGGAACCAGGCGTCTGAATCGCGAGCGCATGACTTCAGCGCGAGCTGCCGAGGCGATAGCCCACGGCTCGCACGGTGAAGATCGGGGCCGCCTCACCGCCGCGGCTGAGCTTGCGCCGTAGATAGCCGACGTACACGTCCACCACGTTGGTTGCGGGGTCGTGCTCATAGCCCCAAACGGAACTGAGGATCTGCTCGCGGGAAACCACCTGACCGTGGTGGCGCATCAGGTATACAAGCAGCTCGAACTCGGTCGTCGACAGCGTCACCGCCTGGCCGTCCCTGCGTACCTTGCGCGTCATCAGGTCGACCTCGATTCCCTCAGCGCGCAGAGTGCTGGACGATGCCTGTGCGATCACCCGCAGCTGCGCTCGCACACGAGCCACGAGCTCAGCCATCGAGAACGGCTTGACCAGGTAGTCCACGGCGCCGGCGTCGAGTCCTTCGACGCGATCCTCGATCTCGCCCCGCGCGGTCAGCACAATCACCGGCACGTTGGGCATCGTGCGACGGACCGACCCGAGCACCTCCAAGCCACCACGGCGAGGCAACATCAGGTCCAGCACGATCGCGTCGAAGCTGCCTCCGAGCGCCATGCGTTCGCCCTCGATACCGTCAATTGCCGCCTCGACGACGAAGCCCTCCGCTTCAAGGCCACGGCTGACGAAGTCGACGATTCCCGGCTCATCCTCGATTAGGAGCAGCCTCGCCGCATCAGTCGTCCCCCTGTCTGGCCCGGGCTGGGCCAGGGCCGCAGACGGTCGCGTCGCGCGTTCCCGGCGTGAGTCCGCGGCGGCTCCCATGACCACAAGGATAGGCGGCGCTGCACAGCAGCGCTTTCCTTCCCGTGCCTTCCGATGAGCTTTCTCATCAAGCGGTTAAGCGTTCCTTACCTGTAATTCACACACTGATCGCATGAGCGTTACCAAGGGCAGGCCCCTGGCTTTCGTTTACCCAGATTCTCGCGCCGGGCGTGCGGCGCGCCGGGGGGGACGTCTGACGGGGGGCGGCACAACCGGCAACGAGCGGCTCACTACTGTGGTCGGCGCCACGCTAATCGTATTGCTCGCGGTCATCGGGGTGACGATCTTGCGCATCGGCCAGCTGCTGTCCGTGCATATGTTCGTGGGCATGCTGCTGGTAGGGCCGGTCCTGCTGAAGATGTCGAGTACCGGCTATCGCTTCTTTCGCTACTACACCGCCAACCCGCGCTACCGGCGCAAGGGGCCGCCGGCGCTCGCCCTGCGCTTGCTCGCACCGATCGTGGTGCTGTCCACGCTGGTGGTTTTCGGAACGGGCGTCGTGCTGCTCTTTGCCGGGCCGTCCTCGCGCAGCACATGGTTTCCCATCCACAAGGACAGCTTTTTCGTGTGGGCTGCGTTCATGGCGATACACGTGCTCGGCCACCTACCATCGATGCCAGCAGTCTTGCGTGCCGATTACAGCCCTTCAGAGCGACTGAGTAGCGATGTCACCGGCCGCACTGGCCGGGTTCTTGCGCTCAGCGGCGCGCTCGTGGGCGGCGCTGTCCTGGCGGTGCTCGTGATCCCCGACTTCGGGCCATGGATCAATGGGATCGGCCAGTTCCACCACCTCCACCACTGAGCCCATGCGAATCCACACAACCCACACACGCGACGCCGCGCTGCGCGAGCTGCACAGGATCAATCGCTGGATGATCGCCGGGAGCGTCGTGCTGACCGGCTTGCTCACGGACGTCGCCGCCAACGCGTTCCCCGGCAGAACGGTCAAACACGCGGCCAAGACGAAAGCTACCAGCGGGCATGCCAGCCACTCCTCAGTGGGGTCCTCCGGCACCTCATCAGCCGGGGCCGGGGCACTGAAGCCACCTTCACAGGCTCCGAGTGCCACCACTGAATCGTCGTCCTCGTCCCAGGAATCGGCCCCGGCTCAGGAATCGTCCTCGTCCCAGGAATCGGCCCCGGCTCAGGAATCGGCCCCTGCCCACGAATCGGGCCCCGCTCAGGAATCTGCGCCGGCACAGGAATCAGCTCCCGCGCCCGCCCAGGAATCAGCCCCGGTGCAGGAAGCCGCGCCGGAACCGGCCCAGGAATCGGCTCCGGTGGTGTCCGGTGGCTCCTGAGCCAAGTCTTCTTGCGGCACCCACGCTCGCGCGCGGCGGCCTCACCGAGGCGACGTGGGAGGCGCTTGGGACGAACGTCGTGCTGCGCCTTGCCCACACCGCTGACCTGCGGGTCGCACGTGCGGCTGTCGAGATGGAGCTCGACGCGATCGATCGCGCTTGTAGCCGCTTTCGCTGCGACTCGGAGCTATCGCGCCTGAACGCCAGTGCGGGTCGCTCGACAGAAGTGAGCCCGCTGCTGATGGACGCGCTGGCATTGGCTCTGCGCGCCGCTGAGCTGACCGACGGCAACGTCGACCCCACGATCGGGCGGGCGCTGGAGCTGGCGGGCTACGACCGCGATTGGCGGCTGCTCGAGCAAGCGCCGGCAGCTCCCATACCAGCGAGGGAGCAGAGCCCCCTGGTAGATCAGCGTGTGGCTGCGCTCACGATCAACGCGCGTATACGCGCCGGCTGGCGGACGATCGCGCTGGACCGCGCGAACGGCACGGTGCGAGTGCCCATCGGCGTCAAGCTCGACCTGGGCGCCACGGCCAAAGCGTGGGCGGCCGACCGCGCCGCCGCCGCGGCCTCGAGCGTAAGCGGCTGTGGCGCGCTCGTCAGCATCGGTGGTGACATCGCCACCCGTGGCACCGCTCCACGCGCCGGCTGGAAGATCCACGTCACAGACGACCACCGCAGCGACTGCTCTGCGCCCGGGCAGACGATCACGGTCGACTCCGGTGGGCTTGCCACCTCCAGCACGACCGTCCGGCGCTGGCGCAAGGACGGCCACAACATGCACCACATCATCGACCCGAGCACCGGTGCGCCCGTACATTCCAGCTGGCGGACCGTGAGCGTCGCCGCCGCAAGCTGCGCTGACGCGAACATCGCCGCTACAGCTGCGCTCGTGCGCGCTCACTCGGCCCCGCAGTGGCTCGCCGAGGCGGGCCTGCCAGCGCGCCTCGTAGACCTCGCCGGGAGCGTCACTACAGTCGCCAGCTGGCCGCAGACAGGGACGGAGCGATGATCCTGCCGCTGGCGACCGTCGGGCCAAGCACCTACTGGTATCTGACGCGCTCCACGGGAGCCGTCGCGCTGCTGCTGCTGTCCGTCGCGCTGGCACTTGGCGTCCTCGACGTGCAGCGCTGGAGCACACCACGCTGGCCGCGCTTCATCGTGGACTCGATACACCGCAACGTCGCGCTGCTCGCGCTGGTGTTCCTCGTGCTGCACATCCTCACCTCAGTGCTCGACACGTTCGCCCCGATCGGGCTGAGCGACGCCGTCGTCCCGTTCGTCGGCGCCTACCGGCCCTTCTGGCTGGGACTGGGCGCGGTCGCCTTCGATCTGATCGTCGCGGTGATCGTCACCAGCCTGTTGCGGGCGCGGATGGGCTATGCCAGCTGGCGTGCGATCCACTGGCTGACGTACGCGAGCTGGCCGATCGCCCTGCTGCACGGCTTCGGCACCGGCAGCGACGCCAGCAAGGCGTGGCTGCAGATCTTGAGCGCCATCTGCCTGGTGATGGTGCTCGGCGCGGTGCTCGCGCGGGTCCTCAACGGCTGGCCCGCGAACATCCGTATCCGCGGTGCCGCACTGGGGGGGACGGGCGTGTTCTCGCTGTTCTTGCTGCTGTGGCTTCCCAGCGGGCCGCTGGGCTCAGAATGGGCGCGGCGCTCGGGTACGCCTGCATCTTTGTTGCCCCACTCTCACACCCACGCGGCCGGCGCCAAGCGATGAGCGGCATGCCTTCCACCATCACCGACTCACCCCTCGAACGGGTCAGACCGCACGAGCCACCCGTGCTGCCACGACTGCTGGCGGGTGTGCACTCACAGGGCGCGATGACGCTCGCCGAGCACCTATCAGTGCATGGCTCGCTGCCGCCTGTACGCGGCGGACGCCGGCGGCGCGACCGCGAGCACGCGACCGCACTGATCGACGAGATCGAGCGCTCCGGGTTGCTCGGCCGTGGCGGCGCGGCATTCCCTACCGCCACCAAGATGCGCGCCGTTGCCGGTGGGCGAGGACGCGCAATCGTGGTAGCCAATGGTGCGGAGGGCGAGCCCGCGAGCCTGAAGGACCGCACGCTGCTCGAGATGGCACCTCACCTGGTGCTCGACGGCGCTGTCGTCGCAGCCGAAGCGGTCGGTGCAGATGAGGCGATCGTGTGTATCTGCGAGACGGCCGGTGCCAGCGTTCACAGCCTCGGTCAGGCGATCGAGGAACGCGCCGCCGACGCTGGTGGGGGACGCTCGCCGAAGCTGCACCTGCGAACCGTTCCCGGTCACTACGTCGCCGGCCAGGAGTCCGCCTTGGTGAACTACCTCGGGGGCGGGCCCGCCAAGCCGACATTCACACCGCCGCTGCCTTTCGAACAGGGCCTCAAGCGTCGCCCCACGTTGGTCGACAACGTCGAGACGCTCGCCCATGTGGCGTTGATCGCACGCCACGGCGCGCCCTGGTTCCGCCAACTCGGCACACCCTCCCAGCCGGGCTCAGCGCTCGTCACCTTGTCCGGGCCGGTCGTCGATCCGGGCGTATACGAGATTGAGCACGGTGCCTCGCTGGCGTCCTTGATCGACGCGGCCGGTGGCACCACGGCGGGGCTGCGCGGCGCGCTGCTCGGCGGCTACGCGGGTGCGTGGGTCAGCCGCGAGTGGCTCGGCGGTGTCGCACTTTCCAAGGAACACCTTGCCGCTCACGGCGCCACACTCGGCGCAGGAGTGGTGCTGCTGCTCTCCGACCGGGCCTGCCTTGTTGCTGAAACCGCCCGCGTCGCCCGCTGGATGGCCGGCCAGAGCGTGCGTCAGTGCGGTCCTTGCATCAACGGCCTCGACACCCTCGCCGACACGCTCGAGCAGCTCGCCATCGGTAGCGCTGAGGCCAATGTAACGCGGCGGATCGAACGCCTCGCCTCGCTAACCGCTCGCCGCGGCGCCTGCGGACATCCAGACGGCGCCGTCAACCTGATCCTCAGTGCACTCGAGGCGTTCCAGGAGGACTTCGCCGACCATGCCCGCCACGGGGCGTGCGACTGCTGTGCGCACCCGCCAGAGCTGCCGCTGCCAGATCGCGAAGTCGACCATCGACCCTCACGCGAGAGGGCTGCATGAGCCATCACGTGCGCGTCAACCCAATCGCCTGCGAGGCCCACGGCATGTGCGCCGAGCTGCTGCCCGAGAGGGTCACGCTCGACGAGTGGGGCTATCCCGTCGTTGACGGCAGACCTGTAGACGGCTGGGAGCTGGAGCATGCCAGGCGTGCCGCTCGCGCGTGTCCGACGTTCGCGCTGCTCGTCGAGCGCGAGCGCGGCCGCGAGCGGGCCCCGCTGATTGTCGAGAAGCGCTAGTCCCGAGGCGCTTTCGACGCCTTCTTCGCGGCTGCTCGGGAGCACACACGGGCGGGTCAGTCGCCATCAGTCGCCGGCGGCTTGCGCTCGGACTTACGCTGAGCTGTCCTGCGCTTGTCCGCCAATCGACGCGCGCGCTCTGCGGTGCTAGGGCGAGTCGCACGCCTGCTGCGGGGGACCGTTAGGGCCTGCGCAAGGCGTGCTGCCAGTCGCTCGAGCGCCAACTCGCGGTTGCGTGTCTGCGAGCGCTCGTCCTGAGCAACCGCCACCACCCGCGGTCCCGCCCGCGCGATCAGGCGGGTACGCTGCGCCTCGCTCAGGGACGGCGAGGCGAGCACGTCGAAGATCGCTTCCACACGCGAGGCCGTCACGTTCGCATGTTGGCCGCCAGGCCCCGACGAGCGGCTCGTGCGCAGCGTGATCTCCGCGACCGGGATCGCCAGTGCGTCGTTCACGCGAATGCGCCGGCCACCTCGTGGCGCCTCGGGGTCCGGGGGCGCTGCCGAGTCGCGCGGAGCCCGCGGGTTCGTCTCCTCGCTCAACTACCAGCAGGCGGCGAACAGCTCACTCCGACTGCCCTCCAGAAAGATCGTGCACGGCCCTCACGCGCTCCTCCTCGCCGGGGCGCACGCGACCGTCGCGTCCGATGTACCCGTCCTTGCCGCCCGCGCATAGGTACACCGCGTCCCCATCGCCAACGTTTCGGATCTTGCGCACCGTCGCCGCGTCCACCCGCGCCATGCCGCCCTCGCCCAGCTGCTGTACCGAGCCATCGCCGAACTCCATCTCGATCGCGCCCCGGTGCACGAAGTACAGCTCCTCCTGCAGGTCGTGGTAGTGAAAGCCCGTCTCAATGCCGGGTGGCAGCACGATCGCATTTACCCCAAACGCCGTCACGCCAAGGCCCTTGCGCACCTTCCTGAAGCCAGGTCCATCGCCCAGGTCCTCCAGATGAGCAACCGCATAGCCCTCACCGCTCGTCACTCCCGGATAGTCAGTCGAAGCCTCCATCTCATCTCCTCAGTCGTTCCTGTCAGTGCTTGGCGACCTCGCCGCCCTCAGGCGAAAGCGGTCGGCCCTCCCTGTCCCAGCGCACGAGCCCACCCACCATCGAGTACGCCTCAAAGCCAGCCGCGCGCAATGCCTGCGCGGCCATCGCCGAGCGGGAGCCAGCGCGGCAATAGAAGATCACCGGTCGCTCGCGCTCGATGCTGTCCGCCTCCGCCGTCAGACGCGCCAGCTCAATGTGCCGGCTGCCGGCGATGTATCCCGCATCACGCTCGTACTGCTCGCGCACGTCGATCACCTGCGCCGACGGACTCTCCGTCATCCAGCTTGCCACCCTCTCGGGCTCAACATCGATGCCGGCTGCGCTGTCTTGGGCGCTCATTCACATGAGCCTACCGTTCGTACGCCACGCGAACGCGACCGCCGGCCACCACGGCCGTCGCACCATCCCGGCGAGCTCGCGCACCGCACTGCGCGAAACAGCTCATCCATCACTAGGATCAGCGGCATGGAGCTAGTCAGCGACGTTTACACAATCCCCCAGGAGCACCTCGACTTCTGCGAGACCATCGGCCAGATCGCCCGCGAGAAGATCGCACCGCGCTCCGCCGAGATCGACGAGCAGGCCGAATACCCATGGGATGTCCGCAAAGTGCTCGCCGAGCAGGACATCCTCGGGCTGCCGTTTCCCACCGAGTACGGCGGCACCGGCACCGGCACGCTGATGCTCAACATGGCCGTCGAGGAGATCGCCAAGGTGGACGCATCGTGCGCGCTGATCCTGATGATCCAGGAGCTCGGCACGCTGCCCATCCAGCTGTTCGGCTCAGATGAGCTCAAGCAGCGCTTCCTACCCAAATGCGCCAGCGGCGAATGGTCGCCCGCGTTCGCGCTGTCCGAGCCCGAGGCTGGCTCCGACCCAGCCGGCATGAAAACCACAGCCGTCCAAGACGGCGATGAGTGGGTCATCAACGGCACCAAGAACTGGATCTCCAACCTCGGCGTCGCCGACTTCTACATCTGCTTCGCCGTCACCGACCGCGAGAGTCGGCGTATGACCGCCTTCGTCGTCGAGGCCGACCGCCCCGGCTTCAGCGTCGGCAAGCTCGAGCACAAGCTCGGCATCCGTGCCTCACCCACCGGCCAGCCGATCTTCGAGGACGTGCGCGTGCCAGCCGAGAACATCATCGGGCAAGTCGGCAAGGGCCTGTCCGTCGCGCTCGGCACGCTCGAGCGCACCCGCCTCGGCGCCGCCGCACAGGCTGTCGGCATCGCCCGGGGCGCCACCGACTACGCCGTCGCCTACGCGCGCGAGCGCCAGCAGTTCGGAAAACCGATCAACGAGTTTCAGGGGATCCAGTTCAAGCTCGCCGATATGGAAACAAGTACAGCCGCCGCGCGCGAGCTGCTCTACAAGGCATGCGCGATGGCCGATCAGGGCCATCCTGCACGCGCCAAGTACTCATCCATGGCCAAGGTCTTCTGCTCTGACACCGCCATGGCTGTGACCGTCGAGGCCGTCCAGGTTCTCGGGGGGTACGGTTATGTCAAGGAGTACCCAGTGGAGCGCATGATGCGAGACGCCAAGATCACCCAGATATACGAGGGCACCAACGAGATCCAGCGTCTCGTCATCGCCCGCACGCTGAAATAAGGGTGGAGCCCCCGATCTCATGGCGATGCGCGAGCCCCAGCCTCCCCGGCAGTCTCAGTTCCGGCGCGTCGGCGTGGCAGCGCTCATTGCCATGTCAGTCGGCCTGGTCGTGCTCGTCGTTGGGCAGGGCTTCAGCTCAATCGGCGCTGTCAGGGCGCTCGAGGACATAGCGCTCGGCGTTATCGTCGCCGCCGCGCTGATGGGCAGTGTGGCGTTCGTCGCCGTGCGCATGGCCGGCTGGCATGACCCCGAGTCCGAGAGCGAGTTCGAAGAGATCGTCCGCCACTCCGAACACCTTGCCCGCGAAGGGCTCGTTGTCGACCCTGACGAAAACGATTTCATGGAGCTCGACCCGCTCAACGACAGTGACTTCGAGGAGCTCGTCCGCGACGCGCTCGACGATCTGCCCGACCTGCTGCGAAACGCGCTCGCGCACGTCGCCGTGGTGATCTCCGACGGCGGTCGCCGGCGCGGCGCCTACGGCCTCTACCAGGGCGATGGAGCCACCCGTGACAACACCCACGATCGCATCGTCATCTTCCGCGACACGCTGCGCCGCGACTTCGGCCACGATCCGGAGCTACTACGCGACCAGGTGACCCGCACAGTACGCCACGAGCTCGCCCACCACGTCGGCTTCGACGAGCTCGGCGTTAGCCGCTTGGACTTGTAGCCCCCCATATACTCTGTAGTCATGGCGATGTCGGCTGAGCGACCGATATCCGGTGCAGGCACGTCCAGCCAGACAGGTG
>JBEKAM010000127.1:0-10987 GCA_050015915.1 Solirubrobacteraceae bacterium | reverse complement strand
CGCGTTCGCCCTGCAGCAGGAGATCGACGCCGCCGAACGAGTCGTGGTGGGCGTCAACCGCTACGTCGCTAACGACGAGGTGCCAATCCCCACGCTGCGCGTCGACCCTGCGCTCGAGCGTAAGCAAATCGGACGCCTGCAGGCTGCGCGTGCCGCCCGTGACGGTGGGGCTGTAGAGCGCGCGCTCGCGGCACTACGCGAGGCCGCCGCCCACGAGGACCGCAATCTGATGGAGCCACTGCTCGTGTGTGCTCGGGCGCACGCCAGCGAGGGCGAGATCATCGAGTCTTTGCAGCAGGTATTCGGGGACTACTCCGAGACCCCGGTCTTCTAAGACCCGGCCTCGTCGGGCTTCAGCCGCTTGCGCCCCTTGTGATCGGCGCGCCCGGTACCAATGCACTCGCGGCACACGATCCACTTGCCCTCCGGCTCAGCCTCATACCAAGTCCAGCCCGCGCCGCTGCACGCAGGGCAGCGCTCCTTCTCGGGTATGTGCCGGTCGCTCTGGGTCATCTGCCGCTAAGCCTACATCGCTCACGCAGCTGAACCGAAAGACGCCTCCCGCGACATAGGTCGCTTGCCCCAGCTGGTGGCCCGCGCATAAGCAATCAGCCGTCCCAGATACTCACGAGGCTCCGGCCGCTCCACCCCAGCGCGCCCCAGCACCCCCCGCGCCCGCTCATCGTCAAACCGGCATGGCACATCGAAGTACGGCACGAACGTCTCTGCCCCAGCCGGCACGATGCCTGCGCCCTCCACGGGCGCGACGAACCTAACCGGCTCGAGCCCAGTCACCGCGGCATGCAACGTCACGAGCTCCACCGCGCTGAGCGCCTGCTCGCCAGCAACCAGGTTGTACGTGCCGCACGCATCCTCGTCGTCGAGCAGCGCGAGCACGCCGTCGGTGACGTAGTCGACGGGCACGAAGTCCACGATCGAGTCCTCGCGCGCGGGCACTTCCCGCAGCAGCCCTCGTTCGAACGCGCGCATGGGCCAGTAGAGGACGTTGAAAGCGGATGTCCAGCCGCTGACACTGTGGCCGACGACGATGCTCGGCCGGGCGATCGCCAGGGGCAGATCCTCGGCGGCGCGCAGCAGCTGCTCGGCGTCGTTCTTGGAGCGCTCGTACGTGTTGCGGAACTCCTGACCCACGTGGAGATCGTCCTCGCCGAAAACGCCTGAGTGACGGCCGCTGACATAAGCGGTGGAGACGTGCACGAAACGGCGCAGCGTGCCGGCGGCGGCGATCTCGCGTGCGAGCTCGACAACGCGTCCGACGCCTCGCACGTTGATATCGCGCGCCTCGTGCAAAGGCAGCTCGAAGGAGATGGAGGCGGCGCAGTGGATGATGCGATCGACCGATCCGACCAGCCGCGCGCGGTCAGCAGCAGACAGGCCGAGCCCCCGTTCGAGCAGATCGCCGCGCACGGCGCTCACCCGCTGAGCGCCGTGCGGCACCTCGTCATACAGGCGTGCGAGCACCGCCTTCAGGCGCTCTTGTGCGCCGGCGTCATCGTGCGCACGCACGAGCACCACGATCTGCTCGTCCCCACGCTCACCTTCCGCGCCCAGCTCGAGCAGCCGCGCGAGCGTATCCATGCCCAGGAAGCCGGTGGCCCCCGTGAGCAGAATCGTGCCGCTCATGCCTCGCCGGCTGCGATGGCTGCCGGAGAAGCGCACCCCATCGCGTGGTAGCCGCCGTCGACGTGCACGATCTCGGCGGTGATCGCGCGTGCGAGCGGCGAGAGCAGGAAGCACGCGGCGTCGGCGACGGGGCCGGGGTCCTCGCTGTTCCACGCGAGCGGAGCGGTCTGTGACCACACCTGGGCGAGCTGCGAGAAACCGGGGATGCCGCCGGCGGCGAGCGTCTCGATGGGGCCGGCGGAGACGAGGTTGACACGGATCGAGCGCGGGCCGACCTCGCGGGCGAGGTAACGGGCGACTGCCTCGAGGGCGGCCTTGGCGACGCCCATCCAGTCATATGACGGCCACGCCTGGCTGGCGTCGAAGTCCAGGCCCACGACACCGGCGCCGTCGGGCGCTGCCTCCAACAGCGGCAGCAGGCCGGCGACAAGCGCCTTTAGCGAGAACGCGCTCGTTTGATAGGCGAGCACGGCACTCTCCAGGGGCGTATCGAGGAAGCCGCCGCCGAGCGCGTCAGGCGGCGCATACGCGACCGCATGCAGTAGCCCGTCGAGCG
Source organism: Solirubrobacteraceae bacterium (assembly GCA_050015915.1). Classification (GTDB taxonomy): domain Bacteria; phylum Actinomycetota; class Thermoleophilia; order Solirubrobacterales; family Solirubrobacteraceae; genus Palsa-744. The sequence goes on along the minus strand of JBEKAM010000127.1, from coordinate 8,787 downwards.
CACCCCAGCGAGCGTCGAGCTCAGAGCGCACGCGCTCGATGTCCTCGGCGTGGTTGACGTCCAGCTCGACCACATCAACGCTCTGCGGCAGCTGACCGGCGGCACGTTCGGTCATGCGTTTGGTACGCCCGAACCCCGTGAGCAACACCTCGGCGCCGAGTTCCTGCGCGCGCGCGGCGGTGGCAAAGGCGATTGAGTGGCGGTCGAGCACGCCGGTGATGAGCAGGCGCCGGCCGGCGAGCATCACAGCGGTAGCGGCGCGAACTCGCCGGGGGCGGCACCGCCGGCGATCGGCTCATACCAGGACTCAGTCACGGCTCCCTCCTCGCGGGTGCTGTCGGTGCGCCAGACCACCTGCACGCCGGCACGAACGACGAGCTGGCCGTCCTGGTTTCGGATCTGCCAGGTGAAGTCGACGAGGCCGCTGTGCTCGTCGATGGGCCGTAGCGCGGTGATCTCGCCGCTGACGCCGATGACCTCTTCGAGGCGCACGGGGCGCTTGAAAACGACATCTGAGACGCGCCGCAGCGCGAGCACGCGCTCGGGGTCGAGCGGCACGAGCCCGACGGCGAGCGACAGCACGAGCATGCCGTGGGCGATGCGCTCGCCGAAGGGGCTGCGCGCGGCCCACTCGGGGTCGCAGTGCTGTGGGTGCCAGTCGCCGGTGAGCGCGCTGAAGACGATCACGTCGGTGTCGCGCACGGTGCGCCGGCTTGACTGAAAACGCTGTCCCACCTCGAGTCGCTCGAACGGATCTGACCATTGCATTGCTGTTCCTCCTCCTCTACAGCGGGATGTTGGTGGCGCGGGACTCGGGGCGGTGAATGCCCCCGAGGGCCTCAAAGCAAGAGGCCACGCGTGCACGGGTGGATTCGGGGGCGATGACCTCGTCGACGAAGCCGTCGGCGCTCGCGCCCTCGACCTGCAGTTGCTCCGATGAGTACGCACCGGCGAGCCGGCGGCGGTGCGCGGCGGGATCGTCGGCGGCGGCGATCTCGCGGCGGTTGAGGATGCCGACGGCCTGCTGGGCGCCCATCACGCCGACCTCGACGCCGGGCCAGGCGAACACGTAGTCGGCGCCGAGCGCCTTGGAGTTCATGGCGATGAAGGCGCCGCCGAAGGCCTTGCGGACGATCACGGTGACGCTCGGCACGGTGGCCTCGGCGAAGGCGTGCACGAGCTTTGCGCCGTGGCGGATGACGCCGTCTGACTCCTGGCGCGATCCGGGCAGGAAGCCGGGGGTGTCGACGAGCACGAGCAGCGGCAGCCCAAAGGAGTTGCACATGCGCACGAAGCGGGCGGCCTTCTGGGCGGCGTCTGAGTCGAGCACGCCGCCGAGGTGCTTGGGCTGGTTGGCGACGATTCCGATCGAGCGGCCCTCCAGGCGGGCAAGGCCGCAGAAGACGTTGCGCGCCCAGCGCGGGCTGACCTCCATCACGCGCCCGCCGTCGACGAGCGCGGAGGCGACGCGGCGCATGTCGTAGACCTTGCGTGCCTGCGTTGGCACGGCGCGGTCGGCGGGACCGTCGGGCTCGGCGACGGTGGGCCACATCTGCGGCGCGACGCCCGAGTGCTGGGGCAGGTAGTCGAGCAGGTCGCGTGCGAGCAGCGCGGCGTCGACGTCGGTGGGCGCGGTGAAGTGGCAGACGCCGTTTCGCTCGTGCACGCGGGGGCCACCGAGCCCGGCCATGTCGATGTCCTCGCCGGTGACCTCGGCGACGACGCCGGGGCCGGTGAGGAACATGGATGCGCGGCCGGTCATGATCACGAAGTCGTTCAAAGCGGGGCCGTAGGAGGCGCCGCCGGCGGCGGGACCGCAGACGATGGAGATCTGCGGCACCAATCCCGACAACCGCACGTGCTCGCGGAAGATGGCGCCGTAGCCGGAGAGCGCGGCGAGCCCCTCCTGCATGCGGGCGCCGGCGGACTCGACGAAACCGAGCACGGGCACGCGCGCGCGGCCGGCGAGGCGCAGCACTTCGACGATCGACTGCGCGTGCGCTTCGCCGAGCGAGCCCCCGGCGAAAGCGGCATCCTGCGCGTAGCAGTACACCTGGCGCCCGTCCACGCGGGCGTGGGCGGCGAGCACGCCGTCGCCGGCGACCGCGCGCTCGCCCATGCGCCGCGAGCGCACCTGCGTGCGCAGCGGCTGCAGCGAGCCGGGGTCGGCAAGCACCTCGAGGCGCTCGAGCGGCGTGAGGCGCTCGTCGGGGCGCGCCAGCAGGGCGAGGGTCATCGGCGCATCGCCGCCATCTCGGGCGTCGCCGTCACGCGGCCTCCAGACAGAGCACGGCGTTGTGGCCGCCGAAGCCGAACGAGTTGGATAGCGCCAGCAGGGGGCGACCGCCACCGGCGTCATCGCCGCCGCGCTCCGGGCCACGGGCGGGGGCGCGCAGCGGCCGGGCGAAGCCGGGCACGTAGTCGAGGTCGAGGCCGTGGTCGGGCTGGGACAGGCCGACGGTGGGCGGCGCGATGCGGTCGCGCAGGGCGAGCAGCGTGGCGACGGCCTCGACGGCGCCGGCAGCGCCGAGCAGATGGCCGATGGCGGACTTGGTGGAGGAGACGGGGATCCGCAGAGCGTGGTCGCCGAGGGCGAGCTTGATGGCGTTGGTCTCGGCGCGGTCGTTGAGCGGGGTGGAGGTGCCGTGGGCGTTGACGTAGTCGATCTGCTCGCCATCGACGCCGGCGTCGGCGAGCGCTGCGCGCATGGCGTCGGCCTGCCCCTGACCGTCGTCGCGGGGGGCGGTTATGTGGTGGGCGTCGGAGCTCGCGCCGTAGCCCTTGATCGTGCCCAGTACCCGCGCGCCGCGCGCCTCGGCAAGACTGGAGCGCTCGAGCACGAGCATGGCGGCGCCCTCGCCCATGACAAAGCCGTCGCGGCGGGCATCGAAGGGACGGGAGATGCCTTCTTTTGAGAGCGCGTCGAGTGCGCTGAAGGCGGCACGGGCGAGCGGTGTGAGCCCGGCCTCGGAGCCGCCGGCGATGACGGCGTCGGCTTCGCCGGTTTGCAGCATGCGCAGGGCAGAGCCGATGGCGTGGGCACCGGACGCACAGGCGGAGCTGACGGCGAACGATGGCCCGCGCAGCCCATGGGCCATGGACAGCGCACCGGCGGCGGCGTTGCTCATCATCAGCGGCACGGACAGCGGCGGCACGTACTGGGGGCCGCGTTCGCGCAGCGTGTCCTGGCCCTCGGTGAGGGTGGTGATGCCGCCGACACCGGTGCCGAGCACGCAGCCGACCCGCTCGGGAGGGTACGGAAGCCCGCCCACCCCACGCCCAGCCGCCGCGCCGTTGCCAGCGCGGCCGTCCTCCCAGCCGGCGTCCTCGAGCGCCTCCAGGCAGGCGACGAGAGCGAGCTGCGTGAAGCGATCTGCGCGCCGCGTGTCCTTGGCGGAGAGGAAGTCGCGCGGATCGAAGTCGGCGCACGCGCCCTCACCATCGACGATGCCGCACTCGCCTGCGCACCAGCGCTCGTGCAGCGTGCGCGCGCCGACGCCGAGCGGCGTGACGGCGCCGACGCCGGTGACGACGATCGCCTCGGCCTGCGCGGAGTAGCCCATCGAGTCCACTGCGCTAGAGCCGCGAGGCGATCAGCCGGACGGCGTTTTCGACGGTCTTGACCTCGGCCACGTCGGAGCCCTTGAGCTCGACGCCGAACTGCTCGTGCACGATCTGCGAGAGCTCGGCGAGGTCGAGCGAGTCGATGTCAAGCGCCTCGAACGTCGCCTCGGGGGCGATCTGGTCGGCGTCCGCTCCGAACGTGACGAGCGATTCGATCACGACCTTTTCGACCTGCTCTGTGGTTACGGCTGTGCTCATGTTGTTCCTTTCGGTGGTTGACTTGTTGGGTTATGGGATGTCGCGTGGTCGCACACGGGCAAGCAAGGGCCCGCGGCGAGCGGCGGACGAAGCGCGAGGGATGGTTGATGCGCCGATCTAGGCACTGAGCCCGCCGTCGACGTAGAGGGTGGTGCCGGTGACGTAGGCGGCGCTGTCAGAGGCGAGGAAGCGCGTGCACGCGGCGACGTCGTCGGGCGTGCCGGCGCGGCGGGCGGGGACGGCGCTGAGCAGCTGGCCGTCGAGGTCGGCGGTCATGTCGGTGTCGATCAGCCCGGGGGCGATGGCGTTGACGGTGACGCCGCGGCGGGCGACCTCGACGGCGATCGTCTTGGTCATGCCGATCAGGCCGGCCTTGGCGGCGGCGTAGTTGGCCTGGCCGGCGTTGGCGCGGGGCCCGACGACGGAGGCGATGTTGATGACGCGGCCGAAGCGCTCGCGGATCATGCCGCGCAGCGCGTGCCTGGTGGTGCGGAAAGCGGCTGTGAGGTTGGTGTCGATGACGCTTGACCAGTCATCGTCGGTGAGCGAGATGGAGAGGTCGTCGGCGCGGATGCCGGCGTTGTTGACGAGCACGAGCACGCGGCCGAGCTCGTGCTCGACGGTCTCGAACAGCTGCGTGAGCTGCTCGGGCTGGGTGACGTCGGCGCCGACGGCGAACGCCTGTCCGCCCTCGCGCTGAATGCGTTTGACGAGCTCCGCGGCGGCGTCCTCGCCGGAGCGGAAGTTGACGGCGACGGGCCAGCCCTCGGCGGCGAGCGCACAGGCGATCGCGGCGCCGATGCCGCGGGAGGCGCCGGTGACGAGGGCGCAGCCCTGACGCTCGCTGGCGGTGCCCACGGCCGGGCTACTCACCGCCGGGGCACTCAACGCCGGAGCACTCACCGTGGGGTCGCTCACCGGCCGCCCCACGTCATCACGGTGCATCCCCAAACGAGGCCCGCACCGACCGCTCCCAGCACGACCGTGGCGCCCTCCTGGAGCGCACCCACACGCACGGCCTCACCGAGGGCGATGGGCACACTGGCGGCACTGGTGTTGCCGAAGTCGGCGATGCAGTCGAACACGCGCTCGGGCGCGACGCCGAGTCGCTCGGCGACGGCGGAGAGGATGCGCCCGTTGGCCTGGTGGTAGACGAACAGGTCGACGTCGGCGAGCTGCACGCCGGCGAGCTCGAGCACCCGTGTGGTGGAGCTGGTCATCTTCTCGACGGCCATCAGGAACGTGTCGTGGCCTTCCATCTCGAACACGAGGCGCTCGCGCGTGACCTGGATGGCGCCGGCGGCGGCCCCATCTGAGCCGAGCACGAACGGCCCGATGGCTCCCTGGGCGTCGAGCGAGACGACGAGCGCACCGGCGCCGTCGCCGAACAGCGGTGCGGTGCGCTTTTCGTCGTGATCGATGAAGCGCGAGAGGATCTCGGCGCCGATCACGAGCACGTTGCGCGCGCGACCGGACTCGATCCATGCGGTGGCCTGGGCAAGCGCGGCGATCGTGCCGGCGCAGGCGGCGCCGACGTCGATCGCCGCCACATTCGACATGCCCAGCTCGTGCGCGACGAGCGGCGCGGTGGCGGGTGTGAGCTCATCGGCGGCGAGCGTGGCCACGAGCACCATGTCGATCTCGCCTGCGTCGAGGCCGGCGTCCGCCAAGGCGATCCTTGCGGCGGCGCTGGCGAGCTCGCTGACGCGCTGTCCGGGGGCGGCGTAGCGGCGCTCGGTGATGCCGGTGCGGCGCTCGATCCATTCCTCGCTCACGCCCAGGCGGGCGGCCACCTCGGCATTGGGCACGCGGCGCTCTGGCAGCGCGACGCCCAGCGCGAGGATCCCGGCGGTGCGCATGGGCGCAGGGACCTCGGCGAGGTCGAGGACGGTGGCGTCTGGCAGGTTGCGGCGGACGAGCTTGGCGAGCACCTCGCCGGGACCGAAGTCGACGAACGTGTCCGCGCCGAGAGCGGCGAGCGCGAGCATCGTCGGCCGCCAGCGCACGGGCTGGACGATCGCTGCGGCGAGCTCCGCGCGGATGTCGCCAAATGGCTGCCCACTCGAGCCTGAGATCACGGGTATGGCGGGCTCGGACAGCTCGACCGCATCGAGCTCGGCGCGAAATGGCTCGACGGCATCGGCCATCGAGGGGGAATGAAACGCGCCGGCGACGTCCAGCAGGATCGCGCGCACGCGCTGCTCGCGAGCGGCGGTGGAGGCCGCGCGCAGCCGCTCGGTCGGCCCCGCGAGAACGACCTGGCCGGGGGCGTTGTCGTTGGCCAGCACCAGCTCGTGCTCTTCGGCCAGGTCTGTTACCTGTTGATCGGTGGCGCCGAGCACGGCGAGCATGCCGTCATCGCGCCCGCTGGACGCTCGATCCATAAGCTCACCGCGGCGGACCGCCAAGCGTAGGCCGGCGCTTTGATCGAGTGCGCCGGCGGCGACGAGCGCGCTCAGCTCGCCGAGCGAGTGACCGGCGAGCGCGACCGGCCGAAGGGATGCCGGGCGCTTGCTCCAGCCGGCGATGCTCGCGCAGAAGATCGCTGGCTGGGCGAAGCGTGTGCTCTCGCCCACGCGCGCGAACGGATCCTCTCCGACGAGCGTCAGGCATTCGGCGAGCAGTGCGGGGAGGACGCGTGCGACCTCGTCGCGAAGAGCGTTCGTCTGGCTTCCCTGTCCCGGGAACAGACCAGCTATGAGACCCGCGCTGCCGGTGCTTGACATTTAGGCAAGCTTCGCAGTCTCGTGCAGTCAAGACCTCGCGGGGACAAGCGAACCACCCAAATGGGGGGGGTTAGTCCATCGCTTCTGCCAGCCTGCTGGGGGAGCACCGGCTGGACCGCGGCGGCAACCGCCAGCTCACTGCGCCCTGAACGTCATCGCGATCACTCTCATTGCGATCGCTCGTGGCCAGATTGACCCAATACGCAATTCAGCGACGAGCCAGTCGGCGTCCGCTCGCGATATCCGGCGGTGTGTAGTTGAGCTCAAAGTGGTGGTAGAGCGCCGACTCGTCGGCCTGTGAAAGCTCCTCACCGTGCAGCTCGATATCGGGCGCGGCCTCGACCTGGCTCTTGTAGACACCAACCTGCAGCTCATCGGGGCCGACCCTGATCTCACGCAGAGGCACAAACGTCAAATGCCTACCGATGAACCCTTCCTTGACGGTCGCAAACTGCGGCACATCGGTCTCGACATCAACGTAGACATCCTCGAGTTTGCCGATTTTCTCGCCGTCAAGATCGACGATCGTCCTGCCGTGCCATTCGGCCACGTTCCACTCGGGCACCTGCTGATCGTCGCTCATTCGGCTCCTCCGGGTTAGCTTGAAACTGGCTTGCCTGAAATGCTAGCGGCGTCACGACGCCGCTCTAGCGATGCAGCCCCAGACGCTGCGCGCGCTGGACGGCGTCCGCGCGGTTGCGCGCGCCGAGCTTGCGGTACAGCGTGCTCGTGTGCTCCTTGACGGTGTGCGGCGAGAGAAACAGCTCGGCGGCGATCTCGCGGTTGGTGGCGCCACCAGCGATCAGGGCGAGGATCTCGCTCTCGCGATCGGTGAGCGTGGGAACGGTGGGGCTACCGAGATCCCTGAATACCTCCTGGCCGTCGCCGACCATGCGTACGAGCTTGGCGATCTCAGGAGCAGGCGTGTCCTTGGAGATGAAGCCAGCCGCCCCAGCAGCACGGGCGGCGCGCGGGGAGATGCCGCCGGCGCCGGACATCAACAGCACCCGTGGTGCGGGCACCTCGCCGCGCAGACGCTCGCAGATCTCCGGCCCCGACTCGACGCCGAGGAACAGATCGACGAGCGCGACGTGAGGCTCGTAGCGCCTGCACACTGCGAGCGCCTCAGCACCGGTGCGTGCGCTGAGGCAGCGGTCCACCCACGGCATCTGGCCGAGCATCAGCCTGAACCCCCAGTGCACGACGTCGTGGTCGTCGACGACGAGGATGCGCAACCGCCGCTGCTCGTCTGGCATGTCGACCGCTGGAGCGCTCATCGCGCGCACTCGCTCACTGGCCGGTGGGCACGACGAGACGCACCTGCCACGCCCCGGGCTCTGGTTCTCCGTACTCGAGCACACCGTCGTGCTGGAGCGCCTCGAGCGTGGCCAGGCGCAGGCCGACGCCTCCAGGGCGAGCCCTATTTGGCGCGTTCTGCTCGCCGCGAACGCCCGCGCCATCGTTACGGACCTCGAGCATAAAGGTGCTGTGCGCGCAGCGCAGCGTGACCTTGACGGTGCTCGCGCGGGCGTGCTTGTGGACGTTGCGTATCGCCTCGACGAGGATCGACTGAGTGAGCGCCTCGAGGCTCGCGGGCACCTCCTCGGGGCTTCCGTCGAGGAGGATCTCCAGGTCGGGGTGCAGCGCACGCAGGCGTTCGAGTTCTTCCGCGAACGTCACCGAGGTCGGGCGTGAGACGTGGCCCAGGGGACGCCCCAGCGCGGTGCGTAGGTCGGTGAGCGCCATCTGCACCTCGGCCGCGCAGCGTCGTTGGCTGTCGGCGTCCAAGAGCTCGTCACGGGAGAGCGCGAGCGAGATCCCGAACAGCCGCTGTACGACGCCCTCGTGGATCTCGCGCGCAAGGTCGATCCGCTGCTGCAGCTGGCGGCTCTGCTCGTCGTAGGCGGTGACCTCGCGGGCAACGGAGGCCATTGCGATCGCCTTGCCGAGCGTCCACAGCAGGTGGCGCTCGTCCTCGTCCATATCCGGCAGACCCGGTTCGCGCTCGGACATCACGACGCCGACGTAGCGGCCCGCGGCGGTCATCGGCGTGCAGACGATGCGCACGTCAGCGAGCAGCTCGCGCACGTCGGGTGTCACCTTGAAGTCCTCTGCGCCGATCGCCTCGAGCACGCGGTCCTCGAGCAGCGCCCGCCGCGCCACGGGCACCGAGTCGATCGTCACGAACAGATCGGCGAACAGCTCCAGCTCGATGCCGTGCGCCCCAACCGCCCGCACA
>JBEKAM010000126.1:0-15776 GCA_050015915.1 Solirubrobacteraceae bacterium | reverse complement strand
CGAGCCACCGGGGCCGAGCGCAGCAAAGCCGTGGTTCTGGGAGGTGATCTCCACGCGCCCGGTCTGCAGATCGCGAACGGGATGGTTGGCACCGTGGTGACCGAACGGCAGCTTGAAGGTCTCGAGGCCGACTGCCCGACACAGCAGCTGATGTCCGAGGCAGATACCCCACACGGGCTTCTTGCCGACGATGGCTCGGACGGTGTCGACGATGTAGGAGAGCGCGGCGGGGTCGCCGGGACCATTTGAGAGGAAGACCGCGTCGGGGTCCTCGGCGAGCAGATCTTCGGCGCTACTGGTGCACGGGTGGAGCGTCACGCGCGCGCCGCGGGCGACGAGCTCGCGCACCATGGAGATCTTGATGCCGGTGTCGATGACGGAGATCAGCGGCCCATCAAGATTCTCAGCGCCGTGGCGGCTTGGTTCGTTTGGCGTGACGAGCCGGGCGAGATCATGGCCGGCCATGGGCGGCTCGGCGCCGATCAGCTCGCGTGCTTGCGACTCTGCGATCTCTGTGGGGAACACTCCCCCGCGCATAGCGCCCGCCTCGCGGATGTGCTGGACGAGCGAGCGCGTGTCGACGCCGCTGATCGCCTGTACGCCGCAGTCGGTGAGCCAGTCGAGCCAGCCGCGCTCGGCGGTGGGCGCGTCCTCGCGGTTGCACGCCTCGCGCATGATCGCCGCGCGTGCCCACGCTCGCTCTGACTCCATCGCCTGGGCGCTCGTGCCGTAGTTGCCGATGTGCGGATAGGTGTAGGCGATCAGCTGGCCGGCGAACGACGGGTCGGTCATCGACTCCTGGTAGCCGGACATGCCGGTGGTGAAAACGATCTCACCGACGGCATGCCCATCGGCGCCGCACGCTTCGCCGTCGAAGCGTGCGCCGTCCTCAAGCAGGATGTAAGCGGTGGCGTCGTTCACAAGATCAACTTCTGCACTGCCTTGAACTCCGGTGTGCCGGCACGCTCGAGCAGCTCGAACAGCGCAGTCTCGACGGTGCTGAGCACCGCACCCGCGCCGACCATGCGCTCCAACCCGCACTCGTAGTCGATCTCATGGCGGGAGCCGACGGCGTCAGCGGGTACGTGGACTTCAATGCCGTCGGCGAGCAGGTCGTGGACGGTCTGGCTGACACACACGTGCGTCTCGATCCCGCACACGATCGCCTGCTGTGCGCCGGCGAGGTCGAAGCCCTCGGCGCGGGCCGCTGAGAACACGACCTTCTCGATCATCTGCTCGTCCTTGAGCCCGAGCTCGGGGGCAGAGTGGCCGAGCCCTTTTGGGTACTGCTCGCTGACGAGCGTGTGCAGGCCGAGAATGCGGGCGGCCTCAAGCAGCGTGGCGCACGCTCCGGCGATGGCCTCGAAGGAGGCGTATGGACGAAAGCCCTGCTGCACGTCCACGACGATCAGGGCGGTGCGGTCGCGTTTGAGCAGACCCATCAGGCGCCCACCAACGAAAGCGTGCGGTCGCGGTGAGCGACGGCGCCGGCGGCGATCGTCATCAGCACGCGGCCCTGGAGCTGACGACCGGCGAAGCAGCAGTTCTCCGAACGACTCTCCCAGCCGTGCTCGCCTGCCACCCAGGTTGCGTCGAGATCGACGAGCGTGAGGTTGGCGCTCTCCCCCACGGCAATAGTCGGCGTGGGCAGCTCGAACAGCGCGGCGCCGGCGGTCATGCGCTCGACGAGCAGCGACAGCTCGAGGATGCCGGTGAGCACAAGGCCGGTGTGTAGCGCGGCGAACGCGGTCTCGAGACCGGTGCTGCCCATGGGTGCCTGCTCAAAGGGCACCTCCTTCTCGTTGCGGGCATGGGGCGCGTGGTCGGTGGCGACGCAGTCGATCGTGCCCGCGCGTAGCCCCTCGATCAGCGCCATACGGTCAGCGTCGGTGGTGAGCGGCGGGTGCATCTTCATGCTGGTGTTCATGCTGCGCACGTCCTCGTCGGTGAGCAGCAGGTGGTGCGGGCAGACCTCTGTGCTGACCCTCCAGCCGCGCGCCTTGGCGTCGGCCACCGCGTCGACGGACGCTGCGCAGGAGAGGTGCTGGAAGTGCACGCGCCCGTCCTCATAACCCGCGAGCGCGGCGTCGCGGGCGACCATGGTCGACTCGGCGATGGTGGGGATCCCTGAGATTCCTAATGCGGCGCTGACGGCCCCCTCGTGCATGGAGCCGCCGCTCGAGAGCGTGGGGTCCTCCTCGTGCAGCGCGAGCACGCCACCGCATAGACGCTGGTACTGGAGCGCCTTACGCAGCATGCCGGCGCTCCTGACGGGCTTGCCGTCGTCGGTGAACCCGAGCGCACCCTCCTGCCGGAGCTCGGCCATCTCCGAAAGCTGCTCGCCCGCGAGGCCGCGGGTGATCGCTGGTAGGAAGCCCACGGGTACAGACGTCTCGCGGGCGGCGGCATCGCGCAGCGAGCGCAATAGCGGCGCGGAGTCGAGCACGGGGTCGGTGTTGGGCATGGCGATCACCGCGCCGAAGCCACCAGCGGCGGCGGCGCGGGTGCCGCTTTCCAAATCCTCCTTGTGCTCCTGGCCGGGCGTGCGCAGATGCACGTGCGGGTCAAAGAACGCCGGCAGCAATCGCAGTCGCCCGCCGCCATCGATCAGTTCCCCGCCGCGCTCTGCCTCAGCGCCGTTCTGTGGCTCGGCGGCAGCGGTCTGCAGCGATCCGGGCTCCCCCAGCTCAACGATCTTTCCGGAGCACACGCGAACGTCGTGGCGCGCATCGATTCCAGCGCGCGGGTCGAGCACGTGCACGTCGCGCAGCAGCAGATCGGCGGGTGCTTGGCGCCCGCCTACCAGTGGCTCGGCGGTGTTCATGCCACCTGCTCCCCAGCCATGGCTGCAACCGGCCGCGGCTCTCTGGCTACTGCGAGTAGCTCATACAGCACGGCCATCCGTACCACCACGCCTGCCTGCACCTGCGCGGTGATGACCGCCTGAGGCGAGTCGACAACCTCGCCTGAGAGCTCCACGCCACGGTTGACGGGGCCGGGATGCATGAGCACCTGGTGTGGCGAAAGTCGGCGGCCGTTGATCTGATACCAGGCGGCGTACTCTCGGATGGAGGGGATCCACATCTCGCTCATGCGCTCGTTCTGCATACGCAGCGCGTACACGATGTCTGCGGTGTGCAGCTCATCGAGCGTGTAGCGCACCTCGCAGCCCAACTGCTCGATGCCGCGCGGGATCAGCGTGGGTGGGCCAACGACGGTGACTTTGGCGCCCATGCGCTGGAACGCGAGCACGTTGGAGCGGGCGACGCGCGAGTGCGCAACGTCACCGACGATCCAAATGGAGGAGCCGTCGATCGAGCCGACGCGCTGGCGCAGTGTGTAGACGTCGAGCAGCGCCTGGGTGGGGTGCTCGTGCTTGCCGTCGCCGGCGTTGACGATCGCGGCGCTACACCATCCGGAGACGAGATCAGCAGCACCTGCCCACGGGGTGCGCAACACGATCGCGTCGGGCTTGTGGGCGCTGAGCGTGAGCACGGTGTCCTTCAGCGACTCGCCCTTCTCGACACTGGAGCCGCTGGCGGCGAAGTTGACGACATCCGCGGACAGGCGCTTGGCGGCGAGCTCGAAGGAGCTGCGGGTGCGCGTGGAGGACTCGTAGAAGAGGTTCAGCACCATGCGTCCGCGGAGCGTTGGCAACGTCTTGATCTCGCGATCTGAGACCTCGGCGAAACGCTCGGCCTGACTGACGATCCGCTCGATATCCGCACGCTCGAGATCCTCGATTGAGATGAGGTGCTTCATACGCCTGCCCCCACTGCGGAGGACTCGCCGATGGCGACCTCGTCGATGCCGTCCAGCTCTTGCAGGCGGACATACACGTGCTCGCTACTGGAGGTTGGAAGGTTCTTGCCGACATAGTCGGGTCGGATCGGCAGCTCGCGGTGCCCGCGGTCGACGAGCACCGACAGCTGCACGCGCTGTGGGCGCCCGTAGGCGAACAGCGCCTCGATGGCGGCGCGCACGGTTCGCCCAGTGAACAGTACGTCGTCGACGATCACGACGGTCAAGCCGGTGACGTCGAAATCGATGTGCGAGGCGTGCACGACGGGAGCGTCGGGGCGGGTGGCGACATCGTCGCGGTAGAAGCCGATGTCGAGATCGCCGAGCGGCACCTCAGCACCGAGGATCTCCTGGAGCAGGGTGTGCAGCCGCTGTGCGAGAAACGCACCACGACGGTGGATGCCTACCAGCGCGGGTGCGGGTCCATTGGCGTTGCGCTCGAGGATCTCGTGCGCGATGCGCGTGAGCGCTCGCCCTATTTCCTCCTCGTGGAGGACGACCTTCTCGTCAGCTGTCATCGTTTCCTTCCTGGCCTCACGGGACCGGGTTAAAGGAGCAACGGGAATGTATCAGGGGGATGCGACGGGCTCGGCGGGCGAGGCTGTCTGGCCCGCCGCCGACTCGGATCCCGCGCCGGCGGTGGTGGCGTCCGCTGTCCCCGCCTGAGCGCGCTCGCGGGCGAGGCGCTCGGACCAGCGCTCGAGCGTGGCGGTGCCACGCTCGGGGAACGGCACGTCGATGGTGTCGAAGTCGCGGACAGCCTCAGTGGCGGGAAAGATCGCGCGGGCCTCGTCGCGCAGCTCGCCGCCGGCGTAGCGGCTGGAGACGTGGGTGAGCGCGAGCAGCCTGACGTCGGCTTTGAGCGCGAGCTCAGCGGCTTGGCGGGCTGTGCTGTGTTGGGTCTGGCGGGCGCGCTCGGCCTCCTCGTGCAGGAACGTGGCCTCGTGGACGAGAACGTCCGGCCGTTGACGGTCTCCCCCCGCTGCAGGCGGCCGAAGTCGGGGCCGGGCGTGACCCCGAGCTGCTCTGCGAGCTGGGGGTCGAGATGGCCGGGTCGTGCCTCCTCCACGAGCGCGTAGCCGAACGCGGACTGCACCTTGTGGCGCACGGGAATTGCCGCGATGAGGTAGCCGCCGCGCTGCACCGTGTCGGCTGGCTCGAGCTCGACGATGTCACATTTGTAAGGCAAGCGGCCAAAGATGACACGCATTTCCGCCATCAGCGCCTTCAGGCCCACAGGTCCATAGACAGTCAGCGGCTCGGTACGTTCGCGCAGCGCAAACGACTTGAGCATCCCGGGCAACCCCAGCCAGTGATCGGCGTGGAAGTGGGTGATGAAGACGCTGTCCAGGTCGAGCAGCCCCACCGAGCGCAGCAGCTGGCGCTGGGTGCCTTCGCCGCAGTCGAACAGCAGGCGATCGCCACCGCGGCGGATGAGCACCGCGGGTAGCCCCCGGCGTGCGCTCGGTACGGAGCCGGCGGTTCCAGCGAAGAACAGCGACAGGTCCATGGGCGCAACGGTAGCGGCGGCAGGCCAGCCCTCGCCACGCGGTGCAGGGTGGTGCAGGTTGGTACTCAGCCACCGAGAGAGTGCGGCGGTAAGCTCCAAGCGCTGGGATTCTGTCCCTGCAACGTCGTCTGCGCCCGTAGCTCAGTGGATAGAGCGCTCGCCTCCGGAGCGAGAGGTCGGCCGTTCGAATCGGCCCGGGCGCGCTAATCGGGCTCGATGACCTCGACCGCTCCGAAGCCGTCGAGGGCGCCATCCACGAAGAAGATCTCCATCGTGATGTCGGGCTCGACGTGTGCCTGGCTGAGAAAAGCCAGAACCTTGCGGCCGGTGAGGTTTTCGATCACGTGCTTGTATCGCTCAGCCATCACACGTTGGAAGTCCTCCCGCATGGCGATCACCCGACCGGGCTCACCGCTGTCCATGATTGTCTGCTCGAGCGCGGTGAAACCGCTTCCACGCATGACGACCACGATGATGTCGTCGAGTGCGTAGGTCTTGGCCTTCATCGGGCCACGCCCATAGTGGTCTCGCAGGATGCCGACGATGCTGGTTGAGATGGCAGCCAATAGACGACCACCGGCAAGCTGGGGGCGGCTAGTGTCGGGCTGGGCGTCCCTTGGAGAGTCGCCAGCACCAGCAGAAACGGTTTGACCCGTTGCCGGCAGGTGCTCCTCGTTCATGTACCCAAATGGCTGTCAAGCATCGCACAAAGCAATCGCAATTTTCGCAGGCTAATTGCAACCTCGGCGGATGTCAAGTTATCCGAAAAAATTCATATTCTTGACCTAGCGCGAACGGCTATGAGGCCGCAACGAGCGACTTATGGTGCTCTGAAGATCCCCGTTCGCTCGCTCATATGCAGTACGCTCGGGCGCACAGCGATCCCGTAAGTGGCCATGGGCCGCCGTCGGGATTGCGGCTCACATTGCGGAACGAGTTCGCGGTCACCCCGGTGGCCGCCATGTCCTGGTCCGTTGCAAAGCATTTCGGACGAAGGTGTCCATAGATGCGAGGGACCATGGATCAACGCCGTTCGCCTCCCTCATGCGTGAGGCCTGCGAGACTCGCGCCCCGATCCTCACTGCTCTTCCCATGCAGCTTGCGCAACGTGGCGTCCACCACCGGATGGCCAGCGTCTTTGCTGATCATCGCATCGCCCTATGCGCCTCAACGTCGGCACGTACCCAAACATCACTGCCATCACACCGGAGGAGCTCAGTGTCATCCACCAGGTCCGTCATAGATTCCCCCCATGCGGGGATTGCCGAGAGCCGTGCACCACTCGCAGCCCCGGACCAGAGCCACGCCAAAACAGTCGACGGCAACTACCTACTCGACCGCCTGTCGCATCTACGCTCCATCCTGCCCGTCTTCGCGCAGGAGCTCGCAGTTGCGCGCCGCCAGGTAGCTTGGCTTCAGACCGAGAACGGAGGGCTGCAGCAGGAGCTGCTTCAGATGCAGATGCATGCCTCGCACACCAGCCGCTCAATAACAGCCGAAGAGCGACCGTAGATCCGAAGGCTGAGGCTCGGAGTGCATCGAGTCGTTGGTCGGCGACTCAACATCAGCTCAGGGCATCTGAAGCAGTCCCAGCCCGCCTCTACGACGCCGCCCGCCGCACACCTGCATTCCAATAGTAGAAACAAGCCGCTTCTTGCGGACGAATCGCGCGCGGCTATTCGATTCGCGACAGATTCGGCGTAGGTTTGAAGGACGTGCTCTGCACAGCCGTCTGGATGTTAGGCCCACGACACCGCTGAAAGGTGCCGGCATGGGAACGAGCAACGGCTTCTCTGCAGGTTGAGCTCACCAGTCAGGGCGATAGCACGCTCGTCATAACCCAGGCAAGGATGCTGCACGCGCCCGGGAGGTCGCAGCATGGACGTAACAACCACCACCGTCTCTGTCGATCCACAGTACATGCTCGCCCTAGCGGGAGCTAACAAGGTCCGCATCGCTCGCGCGAAGCTCAAGCGGAAGGTCGCCTATGGCGATCTCGACGTCGCCGATGTGATTCTCAGTTGTCCCTGGGAGGTCCGCAGCATGGCAGTGTCTGACCTGCTGCGAAGCCAGCGACGCTGGGGTGCGAGCCGCTCACGCAAGGCCCTCGCCATGCTTCCTCTATCCGACCAAAAGACCGTAGGGTCGTTGACCGATCGCCAGCGCCATGTGCTGGCAGCAACGCTGGTCCGACTGTAGAGTCCATGCGATGCCTCCCGGGGGGACGTCTACAGCGAGCGGTCGTGCTGTGCTCGCTGACACGCTGAGGAAGGCCATCTCCCGTTCCGAAGTGCTGCGTCGTATGGTCAAGTCACCTGCGGGGCAGCACTTGGTTCAGACGACGAGAGGCGCGCTACTCGTGAATGAGAGCCTGCGCTTCGCTGCACATCAGCTGGGGCCCGCACGCACAGCCGGCTACCAGCTGCGCAGCTCTGGCGTGCGGATCGCTATCCGCCATGAAAGCGTGCTAGCCGCGCGCCGGCCATCTTCGATAACGGCCGACGTGGAGATACTGAACGAGATCTTTGGCGGCACCGGTGGCCAGTACGCATACGAGCCGCCGCCTGCGCTCGCCGGCGCCCTCGACGCCAACCCGCCACAGAAGGTGATGGATCTCGGCGGCAACATCGGGCTGTTTGGCGCATACGTTCTGAGTCGATGGCCCGGCGCATCACTCCGCAGCTACGAGCCAGACCCAGCGAATCTGCACATCCTCACGCGCGTGGTCGATGCCAATCAGCTCGGTGATCACTGGCTGGCGATCGATGCCGCGGTAGCGAACCGACCGGGCGAGATGACCTTCGTGGCCGACCTGTTCGCCGAGTCACACCTGGCTACGGATGTACAGGCGAACGAGCACGGTAGGAGCCATCCATCCGAGATCGAGAGCGAGTGGGACGCAGGTGGAGAAGGACACGCGATCACAGTTCGCACAGTGGACCTCTTCGATGAGGATCACAACGTCGACCTCTTGAAGATGGACATCGAGGGCGGCGAGTGGTCGATCCTCACCGACCCGCGCGCACCGAGCCTCGAAGCTGACGTGCTCGTGCTCGAGTGGCATGCCCGCGGCTGTCCCGAGGCGGACGCTCACGAAGCCGCCACGCGTCTGGTGCGCGAAGCTGGTTACAGCCACATCGAGGACGTCGAGGTGGGAACCTACAACGGCGTCCTATGGGCGTGGCGCGACCAGCCCGCCGCTCCCTGATGCTCTCCTACTGCTAGCCCAGGCAGACCTGAACGTCAGACAACTTTCGGCCGAGCACTACTCGGCGTGAGCCTCGCTCGCCTCGCCCTCACCATCGGTCGCGAGCATCAGCACGAAGGTCAACGTCGCAGCGCCAACACCCAGCATGCCGAGTACCGCGAGCACCAACACCACAACGCTCCCGGTTACAGCTGCCGCGGCTGCCAGCGAGACTGGTATCGAAATTCCGAACAGACCAACCAGCAGTGGCGACGTCTCAGAGGCTCCAGCGGGAAAACTGCGCTTGTCACTATTGCTACTCACTGTCAACCTCCTAGGGAGACGCGTCGAGCATTTGAGTCTGCGAGTTTACTACTGAGCTGCCCGGAAGTGTGAGCCGTCTTCACCGAAAGGGCAGCAAATTCATCATTACTGCCAGTGATTGTGTCACTCGTTACGTACAACGGCGCCAATTTGTGTCAACCGTTACGATCCCGCATGGTGTGATTGTGTCACTCGACACGAGCGCACGGCTGGCTGTGCCGCACCGAGCAGGCCTACGGACACGTCGGCAAGAGATAAATGCGGTGCGCTAGCGCCGGGTAAACACGACGACGGGAATCTCCCGGTCGGTTCTCGCCTGGTATTCCTCGTATGCAGGCCATACTTCGCACATCAACGACCACAGGCGTGCACGCTCCTCGCCCTCCGCTGTCGTTGCACGCACCGGTATCTCCTCCCCCAGTACCTGGATCGTCGCGTCGGGATTCGCCAGCATGTTCTCGTACCAGCTGGGGTTGGCAGGCGCCCCGCCCTTGGATGCAACGACCACCCAGCGCTCACCATCGGTGCGGTGGATTAGGGGTGTGGTCCTGACCTCGCCGGATATCCGGCCTATTGTGCTCAGCAGCAGGATCGTTGTTCCGCGCCAGTGGTAGCCACGCTCGCCACCGGTCTCACGGTAGACCCGGACGTGCTCGCTACCAAACAGGTCGTCGTCTGACTCGGCCATTGCCTGTGAGTCTAGCGGCGGCCCACACCCGCCGAGCTGGCGCATCGGCGGGTGCGTGCTGAGAAGATCAGCCCGTCCAGAATGAGCTCTAACGCAGATCCAAAAGGGCTGGCGCCGAGCAGAGCAGAGCGCGCGAGATCCTTCGCGCGCGTGGCCGATGAGTACGAGCGTGGGCGTCCGGGATATCCACGTGAGGCGATCCAGTGGCTGCTTGGCGCTGAGCCGCTGGAGGTGCTCGACCTGGGTGCCGGGACCGGCAAGCTGTCCGGCGCCCTGCTCGATGCGGGGCATCGCGTGATCGCCGTTGAGCCGCTCGCTGAGATGCGAGCGATCCTCACCTCTCGCCTGCCCCAGGTCCGCGCCCTCGACGGCACCGCCGAGCAGCTACCGCTCGCCGACGCGAGCGTGGACGCCGTTGCTGTGGGGGCAGCCTTCCACTGGTTTGACCAAAGCGTCGCTCTAGAAGAGATCGCACGTGTCCTACGCGCGCCGGGCGTGCTCGGCCTGCTCGGCAATGCCTTCGACACCGCTACACCGTGGGTTGCTCGTGTGCGTGAGATCCTCGGCCCACCCGCGATCGAACGGCGCGGCCACTGGCCCTCAGCGGAGACCCTGGGCGAGCGATTTGCGGAGGTCGACGAGCGCCAGTTCCCGCACGAGCAGGAGATCGACCGGACGAGCTTGCGCGACCTGGCGAGCTCTCGCAGCAGCCTCGCGACGATGCCCGCGGACGAACGGGAGACCGTGCTCGAGAAGCTCGATCTGCTCTGGGAGCAGGCGCCGGAGCTCACCGGACATACACGCACGCTGCTGCCGTGGCTAGCGCGTGTGCGGCGCTGCAGGTACCTGCGCTGAGAGCCACGCGCGAGCTCCCCTACCCGCTTCCGCGGCAAAACCAACGACAATGACCGACTTGTCCATGGCGTTCCTGCCCAGCCCATCGAGCAACGGCTTCTATCTGGGGCCACTGTTCGTCCACTTCTATGGCCTCTGCTATGTCGTTGCCGTAACCGCCGCTGTGAGGATCACCATGCGCCGCTGGGAGGCTCAGGGCGGTGATCGTGAGCTCGTGTATGACGTCGCGCTGTGGGGCTTTCCCGCGGGCGTGATCGGCGGACGGCTGTATTTCATCGCCACCAGCTGGAACGAAGTCCCGCCGCATTGGTGGGGGCCGTTCGCGGTCTGGGACGGTGGCCTTGGCATCTGGGGCGGGATTGCGCTGGGCGCGCTCGTGGGGATCTGGCGGCTGCGCCGAGCCCGTGTGAACGTCGCTCAGTTCATGGATGCAGCCGCCCCCGCGCTGCTCGTGGCGCAGGCAATCGGCAGGGTCGGTAACTACTTCAACCAGGAGCTCTTTGGCGGACCGAGCACGCTGCCCTGGGCACTTGAGATCTCCTCCGCGCACCGTCCCGTTGGCTACTCCCAGTACGCCACCTTCGAACCCACGTTCTTGTATGAGCTGATCTGGAACCTGCTGCTCGCAAGCGCGCTCGTGTGGCTCGGCCACCACCGCAAAATACGCCCGCCCGGGCTGTTCGCGCTGTACGTGGCGGGCTATTCGTTCGCGCGTATCGGCGAGGAGCTACTGCGTGTGGACCCCGCCCACCACATCTTCGGGCTGCGGCTGAACTTCTACGTCGCCACGATCCTCTGCCTGATCGGGATCACCTGGTTCGTCCGCATCCAGCGCGCCGGCCCACCTTAGGTAGCCTGCGCGATCATGGCCGACACAAGCACGATCGCCTCGCTTGCCACGGCCGCCGGCACACTGATACTTGCCGTTGCCACATTCTCATCCACCCGCTCGGCCAATCGTGCCGCGCGCGTGTCAGAGCGAGCGCTACAGGTAGGCTTGCGCCCGGTGCTGTTCAACGCGCGCCCGCAAGACCCACCGCAGAAGGTCGGGTTCGTCGATGACCACTGGCTCGTGCTGCGCGACGGGCTCGCCGCTGTAGAGGAGTCAGACGACAAGCTCTATCTCGCGATCCCACTGCGCAACGTGGCCTCCGGGATCGCGGTGCTGCATGGATGGCACCTGTGGCCGCAACGGGCGGGCACCGACACACCACCGATCTCACCAGACAGCGAGGAGTTCCGCCGGCTGGGCAGAGACCTGTATGTCCCCGCCGGCGACGTCAGCTTCTGGCAGGCCGCGATCCGCGATCGCGACGACCCGCTGTATGAGCCGCTGAGGGACGCGATCCAGACGCGCCGCGGAATCACCGTCGATGTGATGTACGGCGATCACGAGGGCGGTCAGCGCACCATCACCCGCTTCTATCTCGCACCCCGCGAGCACAACGAGCAAGAGCCCTGGTTGTGGCTGTGCTCCACCTCGCGTCACTGGAACCTCGACCGCGCCGACCCGCGCTAGCGGGAATGCGCAGTTACAGTGCCGCGCGGCGCCTACGTGTGGTTGTAGCCGAGCAGCGCGTAGTTCTCAAGCGCGCTGTCGACACCGGTCTCAGCGGCGCTGACCTGTGCTTCGGCTGCGCTGTAGCTCGACGCGTCCCCTGAGCTGGCGGCACTGGCGAGCGCAGCGTACGCAGTATGCGCCTGCGTGAAGGCGGTCACAAGCGCAGCCTGCGCCGCGCTGGCGGCCTGGGGTGCTTCCAGTGCCGTCAACGACGTGGCGGCGCTTTCAAAGCGAGCGGCCAACGTGCTCGCCGGCGAACCCGCGGCGCTCAGCGTCGTACTCGCATGGATCTCGCGTCTGAGCGTCACGCGTTCTTTTTCCAGAGCTGCGATTAGAACGGCGAGTTGACTGGCATAGCCTGCGCTCGGGCTGAGGTTGTAGGTGGTCTGGGCGACGAGCGTCACGCTCGCCACGATTTGCTCGCACTGATTCAGATAGCTCGTTGATCCAGTCGGCGCGTAGCAAACGAGGGCGGTGGGACTGCCGCCGACCGTGGGAATCACATATATGTCGAGGGTCCGTTCATAGCCGCTCAGCCCGCTGAAGCGGTATGCCTGAAGGTGCGCGAGATTCGCCACTTCGACGTGCGGCACAACGTGTAAGAGCGCCAGGAACGACACGGGCAGCGGACTGGGCGCGCCGGCCGGGAACTGCCCGCTGAGCAGGCCTGCTTGCGCTGCTTTGCCGCCCGGCGCGAGCAGCAGCGGCGTGGTGAACGTGAGCCCCGGCAGCGTGGGAGGCGAGGAGGCAGGCTGCCAGCTCGCTGGGTATTCCAGCAGCACGCTTGCCCCTGACGCAACCTTCTGCGCCCCCGAAGTGACAGGTATGGATGGTGCGGAGGAGCGGTGAATGCCCAGCAGGTAGCCGACGATGGCCACGACGACGAGAAACGGGATCACTACCCGGGGCAGGCTACGACGCGGCCTTTCCAAGAGCTCAGCCGGAACTGTCAAAAGAGGTGCCGCTGCTCGTTTCGGATTTCGCGGCTGGCTTGCCCGTTGACGATGAGCCGCCTTTGCCGGCAGCGGGCGTCGACGTCCCCGTAGAAGATGACCTCTTGGAGCTGCTCGGTGTTGTGGTCACAGGTGCTTTGGTGACCGGTGCGATGGTCGTGGCCGCAGCCGGTGTGACAGGCGTTGGCGTCGTCGCGCCCGCGGATGCCGCGCTTTCGGTTGAGACTCGTGCGGGCGGAGCGCTGACTTTGGCCACTTCGATGCTGATCGGGGGGGCGCTGCTCAGGGCGACCGGAATCGCCATGCCTGCCGATGCTGCCGCCACGCTTGGCGGCAGCAGTTCCGCGGGCGCCGCCGCAGGCCTCTCCGCGCGCCCGATCGCAAAACAGCAAGCAAACACCGCTGCGCCCGCCAGCACCGACACGAGCGCGACACGAATGTAGGCGCCAGCGCCACCGGCGCCAACGTCCATCGGTGCAGTTGGCATCCGGAAGCTGTTCATGACGGGCACACTAGCGGGACGGTACCGGCAGGGTTCAAGCACTCATCGACACGAGACGGCGACTTGCCGCGACGGATCGTGAAACGCGTGAACTTGCCGATCTCACCCTGCTTGGACACCCAGATCGAAAGGACCACGCCACCGCGCAGCGAGCGCTCGAAGCGCCTGAAGGTGATCAATACAGTGCCCGACTTGTTCTTGGCCCCGGCAGTGGCGAGGAACGCAAGCGACTTGGTTGGGCAGTGCGGGCCGCGACACGTGATCGCCACCTTCGCCCCCACCGGTGCGAGAACCGACAGGACAGTGATCTTGGCTCCCGTCGCGTTGTAGGAGCCCGCCATGCGTACAACTGGGAAGGGCTGCATCAGTGGCACTGGCGCCGTGCTCACTGGGATCGTCTCGGCGACCGTGCTCGACTGGCCGGCAGTATTGGTGACGCGCAGTTGCACGACGTGGAGTCCTGGCGTGGCGAAGGATGTGGTTAGAGATGCTTCGCCCTGCACGAATACGCTGTTGCCGCCCGAAGACCATGCGAAGCTCGTAATCGGAGCGGTGGCGTCAGTAGATGTGGAGATGAGCGTCACCGGTTCGCCGGCATTCGGCGCGCCCGGAATCCACTTGAACGATGCCAGCGGCGCGCTCAGCGCCTGAGTGACCTGGGTGACAGTAAATGTCACGGCTTCGCTGTGGCCAACGTTGCCGACATCATCGCTCTGTTGGACCTGTGCGGTGTATTCGCCTGGGCTGAGCGGTCCTGCAAGAGCGGACCAGCTGCCGCCAGAGGCCTGCGCTGTGACCGTCTGCACAAGCGTGCCAGTGGTCGTCGAACCTGCGTACACGTTCGTCGTGACCGTCGGCAGATCACCTTCCGCACTGCCCGCAGACCCGCTGAGAATCGGCGAGGTGTTCGCCGTCGAGCTACCGTTTGCCGGCGTGGTAAGCGTGACCTGCGGAGCTTCCGCGTCAACCGTGAAGGTGATCGGCGCACTCAAAAAGAACTTGCCGTGAGCGCTCGATTGTTCGGCTTGGACCGTGTAGCTGCCCGCCGACAGGGCTGGCGTCGGGCCCACTTTCCAGGTTCCCGATTCATTTACCGCGCTTGTCATTTCGGCCACCGCACTACCCAAAGGCGATTCGCCAGCGTAGATCCGCACCGTCACGGATGGGGTGTCTTCTTTGGCGACTGCCGCGATCCCGGCGAAGCTCGGAGCCGGGCCCGTGAATAGCCCGGCCTGGCGCCGGACGAACCCTGTCGTTTCCAGCGAAAGCACAGTGTGAACTGTGAAGGTAACGGGGCTGCTCTCGCCCTTGTTACCGGCATCGTCGAGTTGTTCGGCGACTGCCGTGTATTCCCCATTGGGGAGGGCCGTCGTGTCGCTCGCCCAATGTTCTCCTTCGGGTTTGATGACCGTGACGGCATAGGGGTTGCCGGTGGCCGTCCCCCCTTCGTAAATGTCAAGCGTGACCAGCGGTTCATCGCCTACGGCATGACCGGCGAGCCCGCTGAAGTTCGGCCTCGACACAGACAGTTCATCGCCCTCTGCCGGCGTATTCAGAGAGACCTTCGGCGGCGTGGTGTCGATCACGAACGTGACCGCAGCGCTCGCGCCGACGTTGCCTGCTTCGTCGACCTGAGACGCTTGTGCAGTGTAGGTGCCTTCCGCAAGCGTGCCTGACGGCCGATATGACCATGTCTGACCGCTTACGGTTGCGCTACCTGAGCTCACTGTCTTCCCGCTGACGGACACGCCTTCATGGATCGTGACCGTCACGCTTGGCTCATCGCCGAGTTCGATCCCTGCACCACCCGTGATCATGGGTTGCACATCGTTGCTCGGGGACGCGGGTGCGTTGATCGATACCCCCGGTGCCTTGGTATCCACCCTGAAGGTCACTGGCGCGGTCGTTCCAACGTTGCCGACTTCGTCGGTTTGCGACGCCTGCGCTGTGTAGGTTCCGTCAGCGAGATGCGGCGATGTGTACGTCCAGCTTCCAGATTTGACGGGTACGGTTTCCGAAGCCACGACATTCCCAGTTACTGAGGCCCCTTCATAGATCGTGACCTTCACGCTCGGATGATCTCCGGTGGCAACTCCCCCAGCCCCGCTCAGCGTGGGCGTGGTGTCTTTTGTGGGGGACACCAGTGCGTTCATCGTCACTGCGGGCGGCGTCGTATCGATCGTAAAGGTCTCCGCGCCACTCGTTCCGATGTTTCCTGCTTCATCGCTCTGCGAAGCCTGCGCCGTATACGTACCATCGGCGAGGTGAGACGCAGCGTACGACCACGTGCCATTGCTCACAGGCACGCTCGCTTCCTGCGCGACCACTCCGCCGACGGTTGCACCATCGTACATCCTCACCAACACGGTCGGCGCATCGCCCAGCGCAACTCCCG
>JBEKAM010000125.1:0-11182 GCA_050015915.1 Solirubrobacteraceae bacterium | reverse complement strand
GGAGGGCAGCTGGACCTCGAGGTTGGCGCGCTTCTCGAACGCGTCGGTCGTCTGAATCGCCCGCTGCAGGTCTGTGTCGCCCTCGCGGCGGAGCTGTTTGCTTGCCGCCAGGGTGCCTTTCACGATCAAGTCGACGGGCAGGTAGTCGCTGATCCCTCCGGTGGAGGCAACAGCCACCGTTGAGGGATCGACCCCTACCGCAGCTGCTGCGGCACCCTGTGTCTTGGCGGCGTCTTCGAGGCCGCGCTTGCCGGTGGCGGCATTCGCGCAGCCCGAGTTGGCGAGGATCACCCGCAGGGCATCGAGCTGGCAGCGCTCCTTGGTGAGCAGGACCGGCGCGGCAGGGACCGCGGTGGCCGTGAAACGTGCGGCGCTGACGGGCATCTCGGCGTCGCACACCAGCAACCCCAGATCGGGGTTACCGCTGGGCTTGATCCCACAGGTCACCCCCGTCGCGCGGAAGCCACCGGGTAGCCCCGAGTCGGACGCGAGTTCACGCACGTGCGCCGGCGCTGGCACCCAGCGCGAGCGGAAGAAGGGCTGCGGTGGGCCGTCCGAGTCCCGGTCGCCGTGCACGTCTTTACCAGCGCTCACAGCAACCCCCTCGTCTCGGGCAAGCCAAACATCAGGTTGAGGTTCTGCACGGCCTGCGAGGAGGTGCCCTTCCAGAGGTTGTCGATCGCACCGAAGGCGATCACCTTGCCGGTGTGCCCGTCGGCGGCCGCAAAAACACGGCAGTAGTTGGTCTCGCGCACCTCCAGCACCCCGGGAGGACGGTCGAGCAGCAGCTCCACGAATGGCTCTGCGGCATAGGCGTCGGTGTACATGCGCTTGAGCTCCTCGCTGGTAACGGGGCGCGTGGTGGTGACATAGCAACTGGCCATCTCGCCCTGATCGAGCGGCACGAGGTGCGCTTGGAACTGGACCTTGAGCTCGTTCGGCGCGGCAGCCGGTGCTCCTGCCACGTCCGCCGAGTGGCGCAGCAGGGCGAGCTGCTCCTCGATCTCCGGCGTGTGCCTGTGCGCGGCGACCTTGTAGGGGACGATGTTCTCGCCAGCCATCGACAGGTGCGTGGTCTCGTCGAACACACGCCCGGCGCCGGAGATGCCCTGCTTGGCGTCGATCACAAGGTCGGTGATCAACCCAGCGCGAGCAAGCGGCGCGAGCGCGAGCAGCGACGCGGTGGGGTAGCAGCCGGGGTTGGCGACGATCCCGGCACCGGCGATCTGATCGCGATGCAGCTCGGTCAGTCCGTAGACGGCTTCGCCGAGCAGGTCCGGCCGTGGATGCTCCCCGTACCAGTGCTCGTAGACTGACAGCGAGCGCAGGCGGAAGTCAGCGCTGAGGTCGACTACGCGGATGCCACGCTCGCGCAGCGCGGCCACGGTAGGAGCGGCTGCTGCATGCGGGTAGGCAACGACTGCCGCGTCGATGCCCTGCAGGCGCTCGACCTCGAGCGGCTCGATTGTCAGCGGCACGCGGTAGCGCGGGTAGACCTCCTGCAGCGGACGGCCGAGCTCCGAGCGCCCGGTGACGGCGACGAGCTCAAAGTCGGGATGACGCCAGAGCAGGTGCGCGGCGAGCGCACCGGTGAACCCGGTGGCGCCGGCGACGATCACCCGCGGGCCACTGGCTGCGCTCGGCTGCGAGACGCCAGTATGCGACGAGGAGCTAGCCACGTAGCTCGCCTCCCAGCTCGCGCAGCGCCGCGACGATCTTGGCGCGCACCGGCTCGATGTCCTCGTCGGTGAGCGTGCGGTCGATTGCCCGGAAGGAAAGCGCGAGTGCGAGCGAGCGGCGCCCCTCCCCCACCTGCTCGCCCGTGTACACGTCAAACACCTCGACGTCCTCGAGCAGCTTGCCGGCGGCAGCGCGCACAGCTGCAAGCGCCTCTGCGGCGGTGACAGACTCTGGCAGCGTCACCGCGAGATCCTGGCGTAGCGGCGGGAACGGCCCAAAAGCAGTGAACTCCACGAGCGGCGAGGCGAGCCCAGCGAGCTTGCCGAGGTCGATCGCAAAGGTGGCTGAGCGCTGCAGGTCCCACGCGCCAGCCACGAGCGGGTGCAACTCGCCGAGGAAGCCCAGTCGCACCGGCTCGGACACACCGTCAGTGCTGGCAAGCGCTGAGCCTGAGGCGGGTGATGCGAGCACCGTGACGCTGCGCCCGGGGTGCAGGAATGGCCACGCACCGCCGGCCTTGACCGACCAGTCCAGGCTGAAGCGCTCGAGCAAGCCTTCAAGCAGGGCCTTGGCTGCGAAGAAGTCAGCCTCCTGGCGCTCTCCGCGCCACGAGCGCGACGCGAGGCCACCGCTAAGCAGCACACCAAGTGCATGGTGCTCATCGGCGGGAAACTCGCCGGGCGCTCCCGACGCCGATGCCCGGTAGACGGTGCCGGACTCGAAGATCGCCAAATCGGGGCCGTTGCGCGAGACGTTGTGTCGCGCGGCCTCGAGCAGCGAGCCGAGCAGCGTGGGCCGCATCACCGATTGTGCATCCGACAGCGGGTTCTCGAGCGTGACCACACGACGCAACTCGTGCTCGGCTGGAACCAACAGCCGGTCGAGCAGCTCGGGGTCGGTGAAGCTCCAGCCGACGACCTCATGCAGCCCGCGACCGACCATCGCATCCTCGGCAGCGCGACGTACGCGCTGAGCGTGAGTGAGCTTGCCGGCAGCGCCGCGACGCGCGGGCAGCGTGGCAGGCAGCCGCTCTAGCCCGTCGATGCGCGCCACCTCCTCGATCAGGTCGATCTCGCGTGTGACGTCATCGCGCCTGAGCGCCGGCACCGTCACCTCGAGGCCACCCTCGCGTGGTTCAGTTGCGAAGTCGAGCGCGTTCAGGATCTCGGCCTGGCGCTCGCTTGACACGGGAACCCCAAGGATCGCCTGCACGCGCGCCTCGCGCAGGCCAAGCTGAAGCCCGCCCGCCACCCAGTCGGCATCCTTGAGGCCGACGTCGATCGTTCCGGGAACGACGCTCGCGCCGCACAGATCGACCATCAGCTGCGTGGCTACTGCCTGGGCGTGAAGGCACTGCTCTGGCTGCAGCCCCTTCTCAAAGCGAGAGGAGGCCTCGCTGCGTAGCGCGAGCGTCCACGAGCTGCGATGGATGTTGGGGCCGTTCCAGGTGGCGACCTCCATCAGCACACGCGTGGTGTCCTCCTGCACCTCTGAGCGCGCACCGCCCATCAGCCCGGCGATCGAAGTCGGCCCGTCGGCGTCCTCGATCAGGACCATCTCGCCATCCAGCGTGCGCGTTTGCCCATCGAGTGTCTGCACCTGCTCGCCCTCGTGGGCGCGACGCACCGTCAGTCTTGCCCCCACGATGCGGTCGAGGTCGAAGGCGTGCAACGGCTGCCCGCTAAGCAGCATCGCGTAGTTGGTGATGTCGACGACGTTGTTGATCGGCCGCTGCCCCGCCGCCATCAGCCGCGCCTTCAGCCACGGCGGCGAGGGCGCAATCGTGACGTTCTCGAACACGCGCGCGGTGAAGCGCGGACACAGGTCGGGACACTCGACGAGCAGTTCAACGCCGGCGACGGGACCGGCGGAGCCGAGGTCCGTGCTCCACGGCACGTCGCTGAGGGGCGAGCCGGTGGCTGCGTGGAGCTCACGCGCGACGCCGTACACGCCGAGGCAGTCGGGCCGGTTCGGGGTGATCTCGAGCTCGAGCACCTCGGCGGAGATCGCGAGCACTTCCTCGAGTGGTGTGCCGGGCGCGAGCTCCGCGTCGAGCAGCTGGCCGTCGAGGACCATGATGCCCTCCGAGCCTGAGCTGAGATCGAGCTCTGACTCGGACAGGATCATCCCTTCGGAGACGACGCCGCGGAGCTTTGCCTGCTTGAGCTTCGTGCCGTCGGGCATCACCGCCCCGGGACGCGCCACCGCGACGGTTTGCCCGGCGGCGACGTTGGGAGCACCGCAGACGATCGTCGCTGGAGCGGACTCGCCGTCCTCGCCGCTATCGCCGACGTCGACCGTGCATACCTTCAGCCGATCGGCGTCGGGATGCTGCTCGGCACTGAGCACGCGCCCGACGACGAACCCCTCTGGCGAAGGCACGCCGTGATGGTGGATCGCCTCGACCTTCGTGCCGGTCATCGTCAGGCGCTCCTCGATCTCGTGCACGTCGAGTGGCGGATCGCAGTATTCGCGTAGCCATGGCAGCGGAGCTCTCACGTGAACTGCTCCAGGAAGCGCATGTCGTTCTCGTAGTAGAGCCGCAGGTCGGGGATGCCGTGCTTGAGCATGGCGATCCGCTCGACGCCCATCCCCCAGGCGAAGCCCTGCACCTTCTCGGGGTCATAGCCGGGGGCGTTGGCGTCGGTTGTGGGAACGTAGGAGTAGACGTTGGGGTCGACCTCGCCCGCGCCGAGGATCTCGAGCCAGCCCTCGCCCTTGCACAGGTAGCAGCGCGAGCCGTCCTTGAGGAAGCCCTTGCCGACGCAGTGAAAGCAGGAGACATCGACCTCCACGGAGGGCTCGGTGAAGGGGAAGAAGTGCGGGCGCAGCCTGACGTCGCGCTCATCGCCGAAGACGGCGCGGGCAAAGGCCAGCAGCGTGCCCTTGAGGTCTGCCAAGGTGATGTCCTCGTCGACGGCGAGACCCTCGATCTGGTGGAACTGCGGCGTGTGAGTGGCGTCGAGGTCGCGCCTGTAGACCCGACCGGGGATGACCACGTATAGCGGTGGCGGATGGGCCTCCATCGCTCGCACCTGCATCGGTGAGGTGTGGGTACGCAAAACCACGCTGCTGTCGCTGTGATCGGCGACGTAGAAGGTGTCGGTGCGCGCCCTGGCGGGGTGCGTGGGGCTGTGGTTGAGGGCGTCGAAGTTGTAGCGGACGGTCTCGATCTCGGGGCCCTCCATGACGGTGAAGCCGAGGCCAAGGAAGATGTCTTCGAGCTCGCGGCGGGTGGCGCTGAGCACGTGCAGGCGCCCGATCGGCTGTGGCGGGGACCCGGGCAGCGTCACGTCGACGCGGTCGGCGAGCAGGCGCTGCTCGAGCTCGCCGACAGCCAGCTCGTCGGTCCGTGCCTGGATCTGTGCCTCGAGTGCCTGGCGTGCCTGGTTGGCGGCCTTGCCCACGGCGCCGCGTTCCTCAGCGGGTAGCGCGGCGACGCCACGCAGCAGCTGCGGTAGCTCGGCCTTGCGTCCGAGGTAGCGCACGCGCAGCTCCTCGAGCTCGGCGCTTGATCCGGCAGCCGCGATCGCGCTGTCGGCCTCGCGCTGGAGCTCTTGGATTCGGTCGATCATGACGCGGGGACCGTATCGTGAGGGCGGGCGGGAGAACGATACGGCCGACGGGTCATCTCATACAGGGCCACGGTGGCGGCCATGGCGGCGTTGAGCGAGTCGGAGGCGATGGGAATACGCGCGACGCGATCACAGGCGACGGTGACGGTGTCGGGCAGCCCCTCGCGCTCGGCTCCGATCAGCAGCGTGACAGCGGCTGCGCCGTCATCGGATGGGCCGCGCAGTGCTTCCTCGGCGTTGGCGTCGAGCGCGATCAGCTCTCCTGGCAACTGGTCGAGCTCGCTGACGCGCGCGAGCTTGGCGGTGAAGATCGCGCCCATGCTCGCGCGCACGGCCTTGGGGCCGTGGGGGTCGGCGCAGCCGGGGCCGAGCGCAACGCATGAGGCGCCGAAGGCCTGGGCGGAGCGCAGCACGGTGCCGACGTTGCCGGGATCGCTGACGCGATGTAGATAGACGCACAGCGGCCCCTGCGCTGGGCACCAGCTCTGCTCGTAGACCGCGAGCACGCGGGTGCTTGATCCGAGCGCGGACACGCTCGCGAGGGCGGAGCGCTCGACATCGTGGAAATGCTCCTCGCCGAGGCCTGAGCCGGCGAGCCTGTAGCCCTCGAGCGCTGGGCGCCCGGCCCGTTGGGCAGCGGCGATGAGATCCTCACCTTCGGCGAGGAAGGTGCCGCTGCGGGCGCGCTCGCGCTTGGTCTGCAAGCGGCGTACGGCCTTCAGGCGTGGGTTTTGCGGTGATTCGATCTGGCTCATGCTCTTCGGTCTCGGGATCTTCCTTGTTGCGATTCGTTGCTCGATGTGGTCGGTGGGACAACAAAAAGGGCGCCGTCCTTTTCAGGAGCGACGCCCGGGAGGCTGTCTGTCGTTTGCCGGTTCCCCGGCGGATCCGGGGTCAGGCAGCCGACGCCTCGCGGGCGACCTCGGCAAAACGTCGGAACGCATCTGCGTCGCGCACGGCAATGTCAGCTAGCACCTTGCGGTCCAGCTCGATGCCGGCGAGCGACAGGCCGTGCATGAACTGCGAGTAGCTCATGCCGTTGAGCCTGGCGGCCGCGTTGATGCGGGTGATCCATAGCTTGCGGAAGTCGCGCTTGCGGTTGCGCCGGTCGCGGTAGGCGTATTTGTCGGCCTTCAGCAGCGCCTCCTTGGCGCGCCTGTAATTCGAGTGCGCCTCGCCGCGGAAGCCCTTGGTCTGCTCGAGGACCGCGCGGCGCTTCTTGCGCGCGTTGACGGAGCGCTTGACCCTGGTCACTTGCCCACCCCCAGCATGCGCTTGACGCGTGGCACGTCATCCTCGTGGAGGATCTTGGGGCCGCCGAGCGCCCGCTTCTTTTTGGGCGACTTCTTCTCGAGAATGTGGCTCGTGAAGGGGTGGCGGCCGCGCACCTTGCCGGTGCCGGTGACTTTGAAGCGCTTCTTCGCGCCGGAGTGTGTCTTCATCTTGGGCATGGTCAGCGCAGGATTATGACACGGTGCTGCCCGCGGCCGCGGTTCCACCGTTGCCGGCGGGGGTCTCGACGGTCTCAGATGGCTCTGGTGGGTCCGCTTTCGGCGAAGACTCGACGGCGTCGGTGGCGCTGGCATCAGCTGTCGGCTGGGCGTCTTGCGGGGACTCAACGATGCTCGCCTCGCTTGCGGGCGGGGTCTGGATGGCGGCGGAGGCGACGTCGCCGACGTGCGCGTCGTTGTGGGCGGCGACTGCGGCGGCCTCAAGGCCGGGACCCTCGCCGGGAGAATCGACGCGGCCAGAAAGGACGGCTTTGGAGGGCGCCATCATCATCGTCATGTTGCGCCCTTCCTGCATTGGGCGCTGCTCGACGACGCCGAGCTCGGAGAGTTCCTCGGCGAGCCGGTCGAGGATCGCTGTGCCGCGCTCGGGGTGGGTGACCTCGCGGCCGCGGAACATGATCGTGACCTTGACCTTGTCCTTGTGCTTGAGGAAGCGCTCGACGTGGTGCTTCTTGGTGTCGTAGTCGTGCTCGGCGATCTTGGGGCGGAACTTGATCTCGCGGACGGTGATCTGCTGCTGGTGCTTGCGCGCCTGCTTGATCTTCTGGGCTTGCTCGTACTTGTACTTGGAGTAGTCGAGCACGCGGCACACCGGCGGGCGTGCCTCGGGGGCGACCTCCACCAGGTCGAGGTCACGTTCTTGGGCGAAGACGAGGGCGTCGGCTGTCTTCAGCACGCCTATCTGCTGTCCCTGGTCGTCGATTAGACGGACCTCGGGAACGCGGATGCGCTCGTTGATCCTCGTCGTGTCCCGCTCGGGCGGGCGCCGGTCGAAGCGGCGGGGAACCGGCACTAGCTGTAGTGACCGCGCGTCAAGCGAACGTCACGCTTGGCGTTCTGAGGATTTGCCGGGCTTCAATGAAAGGGATTATAGCTCGCTGGTCAGCCGACTCGCAAACTGCGCGATCGACTCGCTGCCAATGTCACCGCCGCGATGCTGGCGCACGGCAACGGCCCCCTCCCCCTGCTCGCGCTCGCCAACCACGAGCATGTAAGGGATCTTGCGTAGCTCGGCGTCGCGAATCTTGCGCCCGATCGACTCGCTGCGCCCGTCGAACTCGACGCGCAGTTCCTGGGCACGCAGCGTGTCTCTGACCGACGCGGCGTAGTCGCTGAAGCGATCTGACACGGGCAGCACGATCGCCTGCACGGGCGCGAGCCATAGCGGCAGCTCGCCGGCGTAGTGCTCGATCATGATCCCGATGAAACGCTCGTAGGAGCCGAACATCGCCCTATGGATCATCACCGGCGTGTGCTCCTGATTATCCGCGCCGGTGTAGCTGAGCTCGAAGCGCGCGGGCATCGAGTAGTCCAGCTGCACGGTCCCCAGCTGCCACGAGCGTCCGAGCGAGTCGGTCATGTGCATATCGATCTTCGGCCCGTAGAAGGCGCCGTCGCCGGGGTTCAGCTGGTAGTCGAGGCCGAGCCCGGCCAGCACGCGCATCAGCTTGTCCTCGGCGCGGTCCCACATCTCATCGGTGCCGACGCGCTCCTCGGGACGCGTGGAGAGCTCGAGGCTGACGTCAAAGTCGAACAGCTTGTAGGTGTCGAAGGCCATCTGCAGGCAGCCGCGAACCTCGTCCTCGACCTGCTCCTCGGTGCAGAAGATGTGCCCATCGTCCTGGGCGAAATGACGCACGCGCAAGAGTCCGTGCAGCACGCCTGAGGCCTCGTTGCGGTGCAAGAGGCCCGGCTCCGAGTAGCGGATCGGCAGGTCGCGGTAGGAGTGGCGGGTGAAGGAGAACAGCTGGCAGTGGCCAGGGCAGTTCATCGGCTTGACCGCCATGTCGCGCTCCTCGACCTGCAGCGTGAACATGTTCTCGCGGTACTTGCCCCAGTGCCCGGAGGTCTTCCACAGCTCAGAGTCGAAGATCTGCGGCGTCTTGACCTCGCTGTAGCCGCGCTCGGCTCCCATCCGCCGCGAGAGGCCGAGCAGCGCGTTGAACACGCCCGTGCCGGCGCCCGTCCAGAAGGCAGCGCCGGGCGATACCTCGGAGAAGGCAAACAACCCGAGCTCGCGCCCCAGCTTGCGGTGATCGCGCGCCTTGGCCTGCTCGATGCGCTCGAGGTGCTGCTCGAGCTCGGCCTTGGAGAAGAACGCGGTCCCGTAGATGCGGGTGAGCATTGTGCGGGTGGAATCCCCACGCCAATAGGCGCCGGCGACGGAGCTCAGCTTGAACGCGGCGACGGTCTTCGTGCTCGGCGCGTGCGGCCCGCGACAGAGATCGGTGAAGGGGCCGTTGGTGTACAGCGAGACCGTCGTTAGCGGCTCGCGATGCTGGCTCTGCTCGGCCGCGGTGACGAGGTCATCGATCAGCTCAACCTTGTAGTCCTGGCGCTCGGCGAGAAAGCGCTCGCGCGCCTCGGCGACGGACACGTCCTGGCGCTCGAACGTCTCGGCGGCCTTGACGTGCGCGCGCATGTGCTCTTCGATCTTGGGGAAGTCCGCCTCGGAGATGCTGACGCCGTCGGGAAACTCGAAGTCGTAGTAAAAGCCCTCTTCGATCGGCGGCCCGATCGAGATCTTGACGCCGGGGTATAGCTCCATGACAGCCGCGGCGAGCACGTGTGCGGCGTCGTGGCGGATCAGCTCAAGCGCCTTCGGCCCGTCATTTTTAGTGAGGATCGCGAGCTGCGCACCGTCGGGAAGCGGACGGGAGAGATCGCGTAGCTGCGGTCCATCGCCGTTGTCGAGGTTGCCGCCGGCACTGAGCTCGACCGCGAGCGCGGCGCGCGCGAGGCCGGGGCCGATCGCGGCGGCCGCATCGGCGCCGGTGGCGCCGTCGGGCAGCTCGAGCTGCTTTCCGTCGGGGAGGGTGACCGTCACTGACATGTTGCGCTGGAGGCTACCCGGAGCGGGCGAGACTTTTCGGCGCTGCGCTTAGAACCTGTTCTCAGGCCAATTGCCAGAGGGCGTCGTCGGCGAGCGCTTCGCGCTTGGCGGCGCCGGCGCCGACCAACTCGATCAGGGCGCGCTCGGCGGCGTCGCGGTCGGGAAGCTGGTTGTTCTGGGCGAGGATCGCGGCGACCTCTGCGGTCACGAGCCCGTCTGGGAAGCGCTTTAGGGCATCGATTGCCTGCTCGGGTGGTGCCTCGCGCTCGAGCGTGGGGTCGAGGTTGGCGATCAGCACGTCATAGGCGTCGATCGTCTGAAAGCCGCCGGCCTCCAGACGCAGCCCGGCCTCGTTGTGAAAGACAAGGGATGGCGCGGAGTAGCGCACTGGGCCGTCGGTCTGGCGCGCCTTGCCTTGGAAATCGGTCGGTCCACCCTCGGCGCTGCGAGTCTGCTGCTTGTCATCCTCGTAGGCGGCGAGCGTCTCTGGGGTATCGATGGCGGCAATCACGCCGTCGATGTCCAGCCCGCTAATGCGGGCCAGCGCCTGTGCGATGTCAGGGTCCTCGTCGAGTAGGAGTGGCGTGGTGAACCAGGCGAGCTGTAGTGCGCGCAGCACCTCGTCCTCGCGACCGGGGTAAAGCCGGCGCGTGGCGACGATCGCGCGGCAGGCGCGTGAGGTTGCCGTCACGCGAGCGCGGGGCTCCATCAACAGCGGCATGCCGAAGCGTTTGAAGTAGCTCTGCTGGCCGATGGTCGAGCGCGTGGGCGTGTAGCCGGCGTCGATGTAGCGCTGGGGATCCTCGGCGAGCCCGATCGTGACCAGGTGCCAATCGAGCTGATCGCGATAGCGCCAGCGCAGCACGGCCAGAGCAGGGCTGGCGGAGTAGGCGAACGGACAGCCCGGGTCGGTGAAATGAGTGACGGTGATCTTGCCCATCCGACAATGATTGCACGTGCAAGCACTTGATCCGGTAATCGTGGCTGATTTGCCGTGCGAGAGATCGGGAACCCGGAACCCCTACCAAATTCACTGCAGACATCTGTCTGCAGCTTATGCGAACATCCACCAATGCCCAGAAACGAGCAGCAATCCATCTCCATCACCCTGTCGCCAACCCAGATCGACGAGATCGTGCGCGCCGCGGCGCGCAGCCGCTCACCGAGCGTCTCGACGCTGCTCGGCGGCTACATGCCAACCGAGACGGACGACCCGCGCATGTCACGCTCGCTGCTGCGAGGACTGTCGATCCTCACCTGCTTCGGGCCCGACGGCGACCCTCGAGGAGTCCTCGAACTCGCCCGCGACCTCAATTTGAGCCCAAGTGCTGCACATCGCTATGCATTTACACTCGTCGAGTTGGGGCTCTTGGAGCGCTGCCCAAAGACACGCAAGTACCGGCTGCCGGGTACCTAGCAATAGTCAAAAACCTAGGTTTGGCCGGCACCCGCGCGCATAACGAGCGGGTACCGACCGGCCAGCGCCGTCTGTGGGGATGGCGTGACAGCAGCAAGATACCAGCAGCTTGCTGTCTGGCTATTGCTACGGACGAGATGCGATGTTTCTGATTGTGTCCGCACCT
>JBEKAM010000124.1:0-11218 GCA_050015915.1 Solirubrobacteraceae bacterium | reverse complement strand
GAGCCCGAGCAGGGCAATGATGCCGAACAGATATGCGCACCACATCGTGCCGACCAGCCGGGTGATGAGAACCGCGAACTTCGCGTTGAAACCGTCAACCTCGCCCATCGCCTCCCTGATCACACGTGGACTGGGGTGCAGCACCTTCGCCAGATGATGCCCACTTCTCACGGGGCTAGCCAAGTGATGCTCGACTACTAGCGGACCACTCTCTGTCATAGCTCCTCCTCTCCCACCCTCAAGGTGGTACACGGGTTCGACCTGCTCGGGTGAAGCAGGCTACTCGTGCTACAGCATGCATACACCCAATGGTGTATTGGGGCTGCTCGTGTCGCTTACCTCGTCAGGCAGGCGAGACGCGACATCTAGGCTGACCCCACCTCATCTGGCGCTTTACCCAGTTTGCTCGTAACTGCGTCGATCTCCTTTTGACCGATTTTGCCGTCGCTGGGCACGTTCGGGTGGTGGACACGACAGAGCTTGTAGTGGCCGTGGATGAAACGCCCAACCCGATGGCAGCCGCTCACGTGGCATTCGAAATGTTTGTATGCCCCGGCGACGAACGCGATCAGCGTGATCGTGCTCGCGATTTCGACCCAGCTGTCTGTCACCACCTGTGGCTGGCTCCAGAACGTCAGCGCAAGGATCACTGTGCCTCCAAGACGTGTCGGCTATGCCGATTCGTCAGCTCGGTCTCCGTCATGCCTGCGCGAGAGTAGCGGGCCGTGCAGCGGAAGACCTACGACAGTTGCCTTAGTCAGATGAAAACCAGCTACTCCCGCCGCAGTATGCGAGATACGCTTGCTGGTGTATTGCCGATCGGGCGGATTCCCTTACCTTTCAGCCATGAGCAAGCAGCCGCTTGCGGTGTTGACGTCTCGACTACCGGCGCGAATGCTCGATGCGCTGCTGGCGTTGGCGCTGGCGGGTGCACTCGTCGGCGTGCGTGCGCTCGAGGCACACGGCCTGCAGCGCGCCGGCTGGCTCGGCTACGTGCTGGCCGTCCTCGCCTCCCTACTGCTCGCGGGACGGCGACGCTGGCCGCTGGCCGTGTTCGCCGGGACGCTCACCTTGGCGCTGATCTCGATCACGTTTGCCTCACCCACCGGCGCGATCTCCATTCCCGTCGTGATCTCCATCTACACGCTCGCGCTAGTCAACTCCAAGCGCAGTGCCGCGCTGCTCAGTCTGCTCGCCGCGGTCGCCTTGGCGCTCGCGCGGGGCCTTCTGCAATACCGTGGCTGGTCGGACGCGAGGACGGCGGTCGAGCCGGCGCTCGCGCTGGCCGCGCTGTTCCTCGGCTGGGCGCTCGTTAGCCACCGGGCCTATATCGCCGAGATCGAGGCTCGCGCCGTGCAAGCCGAGCACACGCGTGAGGAGGAGGCCAGGCGCCGCGTGGATGCCGAGCGTCTGCGCATCGCCCGCGAGCTACACGACGTGCTCGCGCACGGCATCGCCACGATCAACGTGCAGGCAGGTGTCGCCGCCCACGTCCTGCACGAGCATCCCGAGCACGCGGTCCAGGCGCTACAAACGATCAAGCAGACGAGCAAAGACGCACTGCGCGAGCTGCGCGGTGTACTCGGGATCCTGCGCGAACCCGACGAGTCCGACCCACGCGAGCCCACGCCCGGGCTAAGCCAGCTTGAGCGCCTGATCGACGCCACCAGCCACGCGGGAGTACCCACGCAGGTGACGATCTCCGGGCGGCGCCCAGCGCTGCCTGCCACGGTGGACCTCGCCGCATACCGCATCGTGCAGGAGTCGCTCACCAACGTCCTGCGCCACGCTGGACCAACCAGCGCCACCGTCGCGATCTCCTTTGACGCCGAGGGGATGACCGTCAGCGTCGACGACAACGGCCGCGGCAACGCACGCCCGCCACGCGAGCCCAGCGCCCTGCGCCCCAGAACCGTAGGACACGGCATTCGCGGCATGCGCGAGCGCGCGCACGCACTCGGGGGAGAGCTCGAGGCTGGGCCCAGCAGCAGCGGCGGCTTCCGCGTCCATGCTCGCCTGCCAATCGCGGTGCGCTCATGATCCGCGTACTGCTCGCCGACGATCAGCCGCTCGTACGCGCTGGGCTGCGCGTGCTGTTCGAGAGCGAGCCCGACATCGCCGTGACCGGTGAGGCCGCCAACGGTGAGGAAGCAGTCAGCCTCGCCCGTCACTCGCGTCCTGACGTCGTGCTGATGGACATCCGCATGCCGGTGCTCGACGGCCTGGAGGCCACCCGCCGGATCGCAGCCGAGGCGCAGCTCGACGCCGTGAAGGTGTTGATCCTGACCACGTTCGAGAGCGACGATTACGTCTTCGAGGCGCTCCGTGCCGGCGCCAGCGGCTTCTTGCTCAAGGACGCCGAGCCGACCGAGCTGCTGCACGCCGTGCGCGTCGTCGCCGACGGCGATGCGCTGCTCTCCCCCAGCGTCACCAGGCGACTGATCACCCGCTACCTCGCCACCCCCGAGCGCGACGCCGCACCGCCGCAGCAACTCGACGCGTTGACTGACCGTGAGCGCGAGATCATGGCGCTCGTCGCCAACGGTCTCAGCAACGACCAGATCGCCGAGCTACTCACGATCAGCCCCGCCACCGCCAAGACCCACGTCAGCCGCGCGATGCTCAAGCTCGGTGCCCGCGACCGCGCCCAACTCGTCGTCCTCGCCTACCAGACAGGCCTCGTGCTCGCCGAGGGCATACCGCTCATGTAGTACACCGGGATACATCGCTCGGCCGACGACACATCCGCAACCAGCCACGATCATCTCGAGGCGTTGAGCACCGCCACGCCACCGCCCGCGAGGCTACCCCCACCCGGTGGCGTGGTCGCGCAGCCGATACCGCCTGAGCCGCGCCGGCGTCGCCTGTGGATGGCCATGCGCGTGCTGCTTGCCGCGCTCGGGGTCATCGCCGTCTCCGGCGGGGCCACCTATGCGATCGCCCGCAACGAGGTCAGCAAAGTGGTCGAAGCGCTCGGCCAGAACAAAGCAGTCAAGGTCGCCCCCAAGGTGCTCGCCCCCACCAGCAAAGGCGAGCCCGAGACGCTGCTGTTGATCGGCAACGACGAACGGCCGCCGCCGAAGGACAACCCCGAAGGCGCCGTCCTGCCCCACTCCAACGAGATGTTGCTCGTGCGCATCGACCCGAGCAAGCCCACCATCTCGATGCTCTCGATCCCGCGCGAGCTGCAGGTCACGTTCACCGCACCCAACGGAGAAGTGATCACCAACCGCATCAACTCCGCCTACACCTACGGCTACGAGGACGGGGGAGGCACCTCCGGCGGCGTCAAGCTGATGGTCGAAACGCTCAAGAACGTGCTCGGCATCCACGTCATCAACCACGTGTTCGTCACCAACTTCAAACGCTTCAAGCGGGCGGTCGAGGAAATGGGCTGCGTGTACATGACCGTCGACAAGCGCTACTACCACGTCAACGAACCCGGCGGCGAACAGTACTTCGAAATAAACCTGCAGCCCGGCTATCAGCGCCTCTGCGGTCAACAGGCGCTCGAATTCGTCGCCAACCGCCACGAAAGCACCTCGCTGATCCGTGACGCCCGCGACCAGCGCTTCCTGTTGGAAGTCAAGGCCGAGTACGGCCCAACGCTGTTCGAAGACCGTGAAAAGTTCGAGCGCATCCTCGGCAAGGCGATGGAAACAGACCTGCACGGCGAAGAACAGGTCCTTCAACTGCTCGAGCTGCTCGTCGAATCTGCCGGCAAGCCCGTGCGCCAGGTCCCCTTCCACGTCACGCTGCTACCGACCGTCGACACCGCCTCGCCCGAACAGATCAGCGAAGCGGTGCACTCGTTCCTGAACGGCACCGCCCCGATCTCACATCGCGCCGTCAGTGAGGCGGTGAAGGCCTCGCGCCCGCGCCGTCACGCCCATGGCAGCTCGCCCCCGAAGCTCTCGCTCACGCCCACCTCCGAAGAAGCGCTCGCGCAGGCGCGCTCGGTCGCGCCGCAGCTGCCGTTCGCGCTCGAGTACCCGCGCGTGCGCGACGCCTACGCCGACGCCGAACCTGACGTGCTGCGGCTGTATGACATCCACGACCGTCAGGGGCACCTCCACCCGATCTACGCGATCGTCATCGACCGCGGCGGCCTCGGCGAATACTACGACGTGCAGGGCAGCACCTGGACCGATCCGCCGCTGCTTTCCAAGCCCAGCCAGACCGTCCAGATCGGCACGCGCACATACAGCCTCTACTACGCGGGCGAAGAGATCAGGACGATCGCCTGGCAAGAAGCGGGCGCCGAGTACTGGATCCAGAACACACTCACAAACACCATCCAGCCGCGCGAGATGCTCGCGATCGCCGAGCAGACCGTGCCTGTCGACGCTGCCCATCCCTCGAGCGCCGCCGCGACCGCGACGATTCCCACGTTGCGCAGCGTCAAACTGCCGCCCCGCGAAGTGGATGCCACGAGCCTCACCGCCAAGATCGAGGCTGCGCTCGGCTTCCTCGGCCTTGCCCTGGTCGCCCTGATGGGGCTGTTCGTGCTCTCGCGACGGCGCGAGCTGAGCCGCCTGCGTGAGCAGGTCGCTCAGGCACTTCTGCTCGAGGCCCACCAGCGCGCTCTGCAAACCCAGCACCACGCCCAGCCGAATCCAGCGGATTATCCGTGAGCTGAAGACGTTTCCGGCATGATCCAGACTATTGGACCCCTACTTAGGAGCTCGAACATGTCGCTGGACGCAACCAAGATCGGGCAGGTCGTCGCAGAACAGATGGAGGCACTCGAAAGCCGCTTTGGCGATGACTGCCAGATCGGGGACGTCTGCACGATCGTCGAGGTACTCGGGCCGCACGGCTCCTCAGTGGCGGTCAGGCCTGGCGCCGACGTGCGCCCGCACGGCCTGATCGGCCTGCTGCGCATGGCCGAGCGCATCGCCCTCAACGACGTGCAGACGGAGCCGTCCGACGAGGAGTAGCACCAGCTGCGCGCACATGTTTCCCGCAGGTCGTTGACGCGGGCGCCCGTAGCAGCGACAATCGCACTCGTGGCCAACCCCGACCGTCTGACAGCACTGGACTCGACGTTTCTACACCTCGAGGATCACTCCGACGCCCACATGCACGTGGCGTCGGTGATGGTGTTCGAGGGCGACGCGCCGACACTGCAGGAACTCGTCGATCATGTGCTCGGCCGGCTGCACCTGGTGCCGCGCTACCGCCAGCGGCTCGCATACGTGCCGCTCGGCCAGGGCCGGCCAGTGTGGGCCGACGACCCGCACTTCAATCCCTACTACCACATCCGCCACACCGCGCTGCCACGCCCCGCCGATGACGCCGCGCTCAAGCGCCTCGCCGGACGGCTCTTCTCCCAACGCCTGGACCGCTCCAAGCCGCTGTGGGAGATCTGGCTCGTGCAGAACATGGCCGGCGGCCGCTTCGCGCTCATCGCCAAGACCCACCACGCGCTCGTCGACGGCATCTCTGGCGTGGACATCACCACCGTGCTGTTCGACACCGCACGCGAGCCTGCCCCCACTGGGCCGCCCACGCCATGGAGCGCCAAACCGCTGCCCGGTCCCGCAAAGCTGCTCGGCGAGTCGCTGATCGAACGCACGACCGTGCCCGCCGAGATGGTCCGCGGTGCCCGCGCGCTGCTGCGCGCACCCAGGAAGGCCGCCGCGCAGCTCAAGGACGGCCTTGCCAGCGTTGGCGCCACGACGCTCGCCGGGATCAGCGCGCCCGCTCCGCCCAGCCCGTTCAACGTCGACATCGGACCGCACCGCCGCTACACGTTCCTCGACTCGGACCTCGCTCAGTTCAAGGCGATCAAGGACTCCCTCGGCGGCACCCTCAACGACGTCGTCCTCACATCCGTATGCCTCTCGCTTGGGCGCTATCTGCGCGGCCACGGCCACGACACCGACGGCCTCGTGCTGAAGGCGATGGTGCCGGTCTCCGTGCGCACCAAGTCCCAGCGCGGCACGCTCGGCAACCAAGTCGCCGCGATGTGGGCGCCGCTCCCCGTCGGCGTCGAGAACCCGGCCGAGTGCCTGCACAAGATCGCCGTCG
Source organism: Solirubrobacteraceae bacterium (assembly GCA_050015915.1). GTDB lineage: Bacteria > Actinomycetota > Thermoleophilia > Solirubrobacterales > Solirubrobacteraceae > Palsa-744. The sequence goes on along the minus strand of JBEKAM010000124.1, from coordinate 5,185 downwards.
CGATGGAGGATCTGAAGAAGGGCGGCCAGGCCGTCGGGGCGCAAGTCCTCACCAACCTCGCCGGCTTTGCCCCGCCCACGATCCTCAGCCAGGCCGCGCGCCTGCAGGCTCGCCAGCCGTTCTTCAACCTCGTCGTCACCAACGTCCCCGGACCGCAGTTCCCGCTGTACCTGCTCGGCCGGCGCCTGCAGGTGCTCTACCCGGTCGTGCCGCTCGCCCAGCGCCAGGCGCTCGGGATCGCCGTCATGAGCTACGACGGTCACCTCGGCTTCGGGCTGCTCGGCGACTACGACGCCCTGCCCGACCTCGACAAGATCGCGCTCGATTTGAAATGGTCGATCTCCGCGCTCGCACGCGCAGCCGGTGTGCGCCCGTCCAGCACGCGGGCGAGCAACGGGACGCGTAAAGCCAAAGCTGGGACAAACGGCACCCGCGCCTCAGCGAAAGCCTCCGCCAGCCGAAGCTCAGCGACGAAGCCCGCCAGCACCAGCTGAGTGCGCCTGGCCCTCTGCCAGCTGAACGCCACCGTCGGCGACATCGCGGGTAACGCCGAGCGCATTCGCGCGGGCATGCACGCCGCCGCCGCCGCCGGCGCAGAGCTCGTGCTGTTCCCAGAGCTCGCGCTCACCGGCTACCCGCCCGAGGACCTGCTGCTCAAGGAGCACTTCCTCGCCGACGCCGCCGCCGCGCTCTCAGAGCTCGCAGGCGAGACCCGGGAGCTGGTCGCCGTCGTTGGCTTCCCCGAGCGCGCCGAGGACGTCTACAACGCCGCCGCCGTGCTTGCCAACGGCTCCGTCCACGCGATCTACCGCAAGGTCTATCTGCCCAACTACGGCGTCTTCGACGAGCAGCGCTACTTCCAGGTCGGGGCGGCAGGAGCTGTCATCGACGTCGGCGCCGAGCGCATTGGCGTAACCGTATGCGAGGACATGTGGGAGCCCGGCCCGCCAGCCAGCGACGAGGCGCTCGCCGGCGCCACGCTGATCCTCAACATCTCCGCCTCCCCCTACCACGCCGGCAAGGGTGAGCAGCGCGAGCGCATGTTTGCCCAGCGCGCCCGCGACAACATCGCGTGCGTCGCCTTCTGCGCCCTCGTGGGCGGCCAAGACGAGCTCGTCTTCGACGGGCACTCGTGCGTGATCGACCACACCGGCAAGACGATCGCCCGCGCCGCCCAATTCCGCGAGGAGCTCATCGTCTGCGACATCGACCTCCAAGCAGCCGCCGCCGCGCGCCTGCGCGATCCCAGCCAGCGCCCCGCCGCCAGGCGCTCCGAGCGCAGCGCGTTCGTGCTGCCCGCACTGCCCACGCCGACACCCGCCCGTGGGTCTGTCGCGCTCACCCCCCAACTCCAGGAGCCGCTCGCGCCCGTTGAGGCCGAGATCTACGGTGCGCTCGCACTCGGCCTACACGACTACGTGCGCAAGAACGGCTTCCAGCACGTCGTGCTGGGGCTCTCCGGCGGCATCGACTCCGCGCTCGTCGCCTGTCTCGCCGCCGACGCCCTCGGGCCGGCGAGCGTCAGCGTTGCGATCATGCCCTCCCCCTACTCATCCTCCGCCACACAGGACGACGCCCGCGCACTCGCCGCCGCGCTTGGAGTGCACGCCCACGAGCTCCAGATCCAGCCCGTCATGGGCGCCTACGAGGATGCCCTACGCGAGGACTTCACCGGACGCGACCCCGACATCACAGAGGAGAACCTGCAGGCACGGATTCGCGGCAACCTGCTGATGGCGCTCTCCAACAAGTTTGGCTGGCTCGTGCTCACCACCGGCAACAAGTCCGAGATGTCCGTCGGCTACACAACCCTCTACGGCGACCTCGCCGGTGGCTTCGCCGTCATCAAGGACGTGCCCAAGACGCTCGTCTACCGGCTATGTACGTGGCGCAACAGCCCCGCCGGCGCAATCGCCGCGGACACGATCGCCAGCCACGCGGGCGAGCCCACAGCGACCGCCGACGACACCGCCACCGTCGCCGCCCGCGAACCTATCCCAATAACGATCATCGAGCGTGCGCCCTCCGCAGAGCTCCGCCCCGACCAGCGCGACGAGGACTCACTGCCCCCCTACGACGTGCTCGACCGCATCCTCGAGGGTTACGTGGAGCTCGACCAAAGCAGTGAGCAGCTGATCGCGCAGGGGTTGGGAGCCAAGGAGGTGGAGCACACGATCCGGCTGGTGGACCTAGCCGAGTACAAGCGCCGCCAGGCACCCCCCGGCATCAAGATCACCCCGCGCGCGTTCGGCCGCGACCGGCGCATGCCGATCACCAACCGCTACCGGGGATAACGCGCCGAGGTGGCGGTTCGTAAAGCCATGGGCGTTTACGCTGCCGGCGTGCTGCCTCGTCGCATCCTCGCCCTCACACTTGCCGTGCTGTGTGCGCTCAGCCTATGCGCCTGCTCGAACACGCTGCAGGACACCCCCATCCCGCACAACACGCTCGAGGGCCTGATCATGGCGCCGTTCCCTGTGTACTGGCTCGGGCGCTCCTTCCAGGGCATGGCCGTCACCGAAGCCACCCACGATCGCAGCGGCTCCTACACGCTTTTCTACGGCGACTGCGCCGAGGGCGGCGAGGGCTCCTGCGTGCACCCGCTGCAGGTCGTCACCTCGCCCGACAACAGCTTCCTGCCCGGCGGCACCACGCCGAAGCGCACCACACGCCTCAGGGGTGTGGACGCAGTGCTCGCCCGAGCCGGGCGCACAGTCGTGATCGCCACCGCCGGCGTCGTCGTCGACATATACGCCACCAGCGAACACACAGCTCGCGCGGCAGCCGAGACCGCAGTACCGATCAACTTCATCGGCGCGCCCGAAGCAAGCCTCCCGGCGGCGCTACCCAACACCGGCTACGGCGAAATGCCGTTGCCCAACCAGATCCCCCGCCCACTGCATCGGCTTGGCTGATGCCCGCGAGCCGAAGAACCTCTTGAACGGGGCTCTAAGCGGGGATCGGGCGTACCGCGATCGTCATCCGCGTGACCGCGCACGTCCGCTCTGCGTCGTCGCTGAACCGCACATCCCACACCCATGTGGTGCGTCCCCTGTGTATGCGTGTCGCTACCGCATGGATCACACCGTCCGTGATCGGCCGCAGGAAGTTCGTGGCATTCGACAAGCCCATCGCCATCTCCCCCTGCGCCGCCACCACCATGCCCGTCCCGAACGACGCCGTCGACTCCGCGATCGACGCGTACACGCCACCGTGCACGAGCCCCGCCGGCTGCTTGAGCTCGTCACGCACCGGCACCCTCGCGTGCACCTCCGTGTCCGAGAAGAACACAATCTCAAGCCCATACAGGCGGTCGAAGCCCATCAGCACCTCGTTGATCTGCTCACCGGACGGGCCGCTCATGCGGGCGCCACGATAGCCTACGGTCGTTCGTCACGGCCCTTGCGGGAATCTCCATCCGCGATAGCCCACGTTCACAAACCATGAGCAGACTGGACGAGCTCCCACCCGATCAGCGCGCGGCGCTCTCGCTGCTGCTGCGCCAGCACAAGAGCTACGCCGAAGTCGCCGCGCTTCTCGGCATCGCCGAGCACGCCGTGCACGACCGCGCACACGTCGCCATCGCCGTGCTCGCCACGCGCCAGGCACGCGCCGTCCCGCCCGATCGCCGCGCGGAGATCACCGACTACCTGCTCGGGCAGCAGCCCGGCGTGGCCGAACGCCTGCGCACGCGCACGCTGCTCTCGAGCTCCGAGCCCGCGCGCGCGTGGGCAGCAGAGGTCGCAGCCCAGCTTGCGGCGCTCGGCGCTGAGCTGCCTGACATCCCGCCCGCCGCGCCCGGGGCGGGCGGGCCACAGACGCTGCAGGATCTCTCCGCCGCCGCTGCCGCCTCCAAAGCATCAGCCACCACGACCGCCGGAGCCGCAGCTGGCGCTGGTGGCGGGGGATCTGCCGGGTCGCCCGTGGCCGCCGCGCCGCGCAGTTCCCGGCTTGGCGGTGGGCTGCTGTTGGCCGCGATCGTCGTGGTGGTCGTCGTAGCCGTCGTGCTGCTCGACGGCGGCGGCAAAAAAACGACTACCAGTAAAACATCCACCACCACCGCCACCAAATCTGAACCCACCGTGCAGAATCAGATCGCGCTCAAACCACCCGCCGGGCCCAAGAGCGGCAGCCTCGGCGAGGTGGAGATAGTCGCTGATAAAGGCAAGCAGGCGTTCCTGATCGAAGCCCAACACATCCCCGAGTCCAAAGGCTTCTACTACGCCATCTGGCTGTACAACTCCCCCACCAGCGCGCTCGCGCTCTCCAAGAGCCCTGCCGTCGGCTCCACCCACCGCCTCGCAGGCGGCTCACTGCTACCGAGCAACGCCGGTGAATTCCACGAGATCCTGCTCACCAGGGAGACCAATCCGCACCCCTCGCATCCCGGGCGGGTCGTGTTGGAGGGGGCGTTTAGCCTTACGGGCTGAGACGGGGCTAGAAGTCCCGCCAACGCGAACCATTCGCTAAACATGTAGTCCAGTCATTGACATCGGAGTTGCGCGTAGAGAGAATCGGCCGAACTAATGGGCGCCACCTCAACGCCACCGACATCCCCTCACACCGCCACGGCTTCCGCGCGCGAGCAGGACTTCTTCGTGAGGCTGTCGGTCGAGCTCACAGGCTTCAGCGAGGTCGAGCTGCTCGGCACGGGCGTGGCACCCGTGTACCTCGCGTGGCTGGATGAACGGTTCGCGGACGTGCTCGCGGAGCTGCTGGAGGCCTGGCGGCGAGTGCAGAGCGGGTACCCGCCCGAGTCCCGCGAACAGGGCGTGCGCCAGCAGATCCTCGCGGATGAGAAGCTCGGGCCGTTCGCGCGCGCGATTATCCTGCTGTGGTACACAGCCGCGTGGTATCCGCCGCCCGGCGAATGGTCGGCCATCTACGGCGGACGCGCCGGTGACACCGACACCGTTGCGATCCCCGGCGCATTCCCCGAGTCGCTCGTGTGGAGGGCAGCCGGCGCTCACCCTTCGGCGGCCAAGCCCACCGGCTTCGGCACCTGGTCGCTGCCCCCGGAGGGGGCCTAGCGATGGCCGGCGGCGAGCCGGTCGGAACGGGCGAGGATGAGCAGGAGTACGACGTCGTCATCGTCGGCGCCGGCCTCAGCGGCTCGATCCTGGCCAGGCAGCTGGCCGAAGGCAAAGCGAAAGTGCTCGTGCTGGAGGCGGGGACCGACCAGTCG
>JBEKAM010000123.1:0-11248 GCA_050015915.1 Solirubrobacteraceae bacterium | reverse complement strand
GCTGGAAAACCCGATGGCTGAGACACAGTCGACGCTGCGCCCGACGCTGCTCGGCTCGCTGCTGGATGTTGGGCGACACAACGTCGCGCGCAACGGCCCCGACGTGGCGATCTTCGAGTCCGGGGCCGTTTACCGCGCCATGCCGAACGGAGATACGCCGGTCGAGGAGCACCATGCGCTCGGCGCGCTCTTGACCGGCACGCTGGGCGGGTGGGCGTCCAAATCCTGGCGCGGCGAGCGCGAGGAGGCGGACTTCTTCGCCGTCAAGGCGCTGCTCGAAGCGGTGCTCGACAAGTTCCACGTCGCCTGGTCGGTGCGGCCGGCTGACGAGTGGCCGTTCCTGCACCCCGGCCGCAGCGCCGAGGTGCTCGCCGGTGGGACGAGGCTGGGATTCGTGGGGGAGGTGCACCCGCTGGTCGCCGCGGAGTGGGACCTCGAGCGCACCGCCGTGTTCGCGATCGACCTCGGCAAGCTCGCCGCGGCATCCCCGCCGGTGGTGGCCTTCGCGCCGTTCGCGTCGGTGCCGTCGCTGCGCCAGGACCTCGCGGTCGTGCTGCCCGACTCGGTGGCAGCCGCGCAGGTGCTGGAGCGGGTGCGCGAGGCGGGCGGGGAGATGCTCGACGATGTGAGCGTGTTCGACGTCTACACCGGCCCGCAGGTTGGCGAGGGCAGGCGCTCGCTGGCGCTGGCGCTGTCGTTCAGGGGGCAGGAGCAGACGTTGACCGACGAGGACGTGGCGCCCGCACGGGCGAAGATCGTGGCGGCGCTCGGCGAACTGGGAGGTGAGCTGCGTGGCTGAGCTCTCCGCCACACGCGCCGCGGCCGGGTCGCCTGCGCCGCAGAGCTTCGCGGCCGGCTCTCCGCGCGTACTCGTCGCCGGCGCGACCGGCTTCGCCGGCGCGCTCGCCGCGCACCTGCTGTGGCGCCACCCGCGCTTCGAGCTGGTCGCCGTGACCGGACGCTCGGAGGTCGGCCGGCGCTTGGACGATCTCTATCCGCGCTATCGCGTGCCGCTTGAGATCGAGCGGCTCGACCTCGACTCCTACGGCAAGCTCGACGCGGCGATCGTCGCCTATCCCCATGCGGCGGCCGCGCCGACGGTCGGCGACCTGCGCGACCGCGGCGCGCGCGTGGTCGACCTGAGCGCCGACTTCAGGCTCTCCTCGCGCGCCACCTACGAGCGCTGGTACGGCGAGCACCCGCGCCCGGATCTGTTGCCGCAGGCCGTCTACGGGTTGACCGAGCTGCACCGTGAGCGGATTGCAAGCGCTGCGATCGTCGCCAATCCGGGCTGCTACCCGACGGCATCGCTGCTCGGCCTCGCGCCGCTCGCGCGCGCCGGGCTGATCGCGGACGTCGTAATCGACGCCAAGCAGGGCCTCTCGGGGGCGGGCCGCGCGTTCGACGAGACGACGCACGGCTCGTTCGCGGGCGAGAACATCCTGCCCTACAAGGTTGCCGCGCACCGCCACACGCCGGAGATCGAGGAGCAGCTCTCCCCGCTACGCGCCGCGGCTGGCGCGAGCGATGAGATCGCGGTGCTGTTCCAGGCGCACCTCGTCCCGCTCGACCAGGGCGAGCTCGCCGACTGCTACGTCACGCCGACGCGCCGAGTCGAGGACGGCGAGCTGGCCGAGCTGTTCCTCGCCGCCTACGCCGACGAGCCGTTCGTGGAGGTCGTGGGCGCGCCACCGGGCACGCGCGACGTACAGGCGACGAACTTCTGCCGCGTTTTCGCGAAGGCCGATGCCCACAGCGGCAAGGTGATCGTGCTCTCGGCGCTCGACAACCTCTGGTAGGGAACGGCCTCGCAGGCGGTGCAGAACCTGACCGTGATGGTCGGGTTGCCGGAGTGGGAAGGCATCGCTTGCGCGCGGTGATAAGGACAGGCTGGTCCGGCATGAGGACGTGGAGCGGGATGAGGTGCTCGAGATGAGCGCCGGCAAAGACATCTTCGGCGACCGGCCCTCAGTTGGACCCCCGCAACCGTTCTTCCATTCGCGCTGGGTTCCCGCGCCCGCGCACGTGTGCGATCTCGGACCGGATGTCGGCCTGCCCGCGGGCTTCCGTGCGGCCGGGGTGGCGTGCGGGATCAAGCCGAGCGGCAACCGCGACCTCGGGCTGCTCGTCTGCGACGCCGAGGATCCCGTCAGCGCCGCGCGCTTCACCGCTTCGGGGACGCCCGCGGCGCCGGTGCTCGTCAGCCAGGAGCGCTGCCGGCTCGATTCCTTGCGCGCGATCCTCGCGAACTCAGGCTGCGCGAACGCCGCGACCGGCAAGCGCGGCCTCGAAGACGCCGCCAAGACGCAGGGTGCCGCGGCGATCGCAGCCGGGGTCGACGAGTCCGAGGTCGCGCTCGCCTCGACCGGCGGCATCAGCCAGTACCTGCCGGTGGACGCGATGCTCAAGGGCATCCTCGCCGCGGGCGGCGAGCTGCGCCGAGAGGGCGACGCCGACTTCCAGCAGGCGATCCAGACGACCGACGCGTTCGAGAAGCGCGCCTCTTTAGAGGTCGAGCTCTCCGGCGGGCCCGTCCGCCTCACTGCCCAGTGCAAGGGCGCCGGGATGATCTCGCCGCGCTTCGCGACGATGTTCTGCTTCGTCCAGACCGACGCTTTGCTCGAGCGCGCGACCGCGGATCTGCTGCTCGGGGTGACGGTCAAGCGCTCGTTCGACCGCGCTTCGGTCGACGGCCAGCTCTCGACGAACGACGTTGCCGTGCTTATGTGTTCCGGCGCCTCCGGCGTGCGGGTCGCCCCCGAATCCGAGGACGAGCTGCGCTTCGGCGAGGCGCTCGACGCGCTGCTGCGCCAGCTCGCGATCATGATGGTCGCCGACGGCGAGGGCGCGGCGCGGATCGCACGGGTGGTCGTGCGCGGCGGTGACCTCGACGGTGCCGAGGCGGCCGCTCGCGCTGTCGCCAACTCGCCGCTGGTGAAGGCGGCGCTCCACAGCGGCGACCCCAACTGGGGGCGGATCATCCAGTCCGTCGGGGGGGCCCTCGGCGGCAGAGACGGCTATCCCACGCCGCTTGCCGTTGACCTCACGCTCGAGGGCATCCACGTGTGCTCGGCGGGAGCCGCCATCGCCTACGACGAGGAGGCGCTGGCGAGCGCCCTGCAGGCCAACGAAGTCGAATACGAGATCAGCCTTCCAGGCGATGGTGCGGAGACCGAGGTGTTCTTCTCGGACCTGTCGCACGAGTACGTGACCGTAAACGCGGATTACCACACATGAGCGCTCCGGGATTCATCGTTCGAATGCCGGCTTCGCAGGGCATCCGACCGATGAACCCTGCGCTTGGCTGGTCGAGGCAGTCGTCCGCCGGGGCCTCGCCGGAGGCAGCGGCCTTTTCCCGATCGGGGCACGCGAGGAGATCATGATGCGCGACGTAGGCACACTGCTGGAGGCGCTCCCGTATATCAGGGAGTTCCACGGCAAGACGGTGGTCATCAAGTACGGCGGCGCGGCGATGGAGGACCGGGAGCTGCGCGAGGAGTTCGCGCGTGACGTGGTGCTGCTCAAGTACGTCGGGCTGAACCCGATCGTGGTGCACGGCGGCGGCCCCGAGATCACCGGCTATATGGAGCGGCTGGGGCTCCCTGTGGAGTTCGTCGGCGGGCTGCGCGTCTCCAACGAGGAGACCGTGGAGGTCGCCAAGATGGTGCTCGTCGGCAAGGTCAACAAGGAGATCGTGCTGCGCGTCAACCGCCACGGGCAGCCCGCCGTCGGGCTTTGCGGCGATGACGGCTCGCTGTTCCACGTCGAACGGCGGGCTGCGCCGGGCGGCGAGGACATCGGCTTCGTGGGGCGGATCAAGCGCGTGAACATCGGCGTGATCGAGCACATTTCGAGCACCTATATCCCCGTGATCGCGTCCGTTGGTGCCGACCGCGAGGGCAACTCCTACAACATCAACGCCGACGAGGCCGCCGGCGCGGTCGCGGGCGCGCTCGGCGCGTACAAGGTCGTCTTCCTCACCGATGTGGCCGGCTGGTTGGAGGACCCATCGGATCCGGCAACGCTGATCAGGCAGGCCAGCGCCGGGCAGGCGCATCAGGCCCTCGCGGAGCTCGACGGTGGCATGCGCCCGAAGCTCGAGGCGTGCGTGGAGGCGATCAAGAACGGGGTCAGCGCCGCGCACATCCTCGACGGGCGTATCCCGCACTCGCTGCTGCTCGAGCTCTTCACAGACGCAGGGATCGGCACGAAGATCGAGGTTGCTCCGTGAGCCTGGCGGAGCTACAAGAATTGGAGCGCACGAGCGTGATCCACTCCTACGCGCGCCTGCCGGTGGAGCTGGTGCGCGGCGAGGGCGCGCGACTTTGGGACGTGGACGGCAACGAGTACCTCGACTTCCTGTGTGGGATCTCGGTGACGAGCCTCGGGCACTGCCACCCGCGCATCGTGGCGGCTGTGCGCGAGCAGGTGGGCCGGCTGATGCACACGAGCAACCTGTTCTATACCGAGCCCGCGATGCGCCTGGCCCAGCGGCTGTCGCAGTCGAGCCTGGGCGGCAAGGTGTTCTTCTGCAACTCGGGCGCCGAGGCAAACGAGGCGGCGATCAAGCTCGCGCGCAAGGCTCGCGCGGGCGGCGACGTGGTGGTGGTGCACGGTGCCTTTCACGGGCGCACCTACGGCGCCCTCTCGGCGACCCCGCAGGAGGCAAAGCAGGCGCCGTTCGCGCCGCTGGTGCCCGGCTTTCGCCCGGTGGCGCCCGAGCCGAGCGCGCTGCGCGCGGCAGTCGACGCGCACACCGCGGCGGTGATGCTCGAGCCGATCCAGGGTGAGAGTGGCGTGCACGTCCTTGCCCCGGAGCTGTTGCGCACGGCGCGTGAGGCGTGCGACGAGCATGGCGCGGCGTTGATTTTCGATGAAATCCAGTGCGGTATGGGCCGTACGGGGTCGCTGTGGGCCTATGAACAACTGGGCGTGGAACCCGATGCGATGACCGTCGCGAAGGCGCTCGGCGGCGGCATGCCGATCGGCGCGCTCGTCACCGGCCCGCGTCTGGCGGATGTGCTCGTGCCGGGCGATCATGGCTCGACTTTCGCGGGCGGTCCGGTGGTGGCGAGCGCGGCGCTGGCGGCGCTAGAGCTGACCGACGATTCACAGCTGCTCGCGCGCGTGCGAGAGCTGGGGGAGCTACTGAAAGAGGGGCTCGCGCGTCTGCCTCACGTCACGGGCGTTCGCGGCCGTGGGTTGATGCTCGCGTGCGAGCTCGACGTGAGTGCCCCCGATGTCGTCACCCGCGCGCTGCTCGAGCAGCGTCTGGTCCTCAACGCCACCGGTGCGAACACGCTGCGCCTGCTGCCGCCGCTGACGATCGACGAGGCCGACGTTGCGCAGGCACTAACGCGGCTGGCTGGCGCGCTGGAGGGCTGAGCGGGTGTGGCGTGAGCTTCCGGATGGCTTCGAGCTCGACGATGACCCGGGCAGGATCGATGTGGATGCGGTGCATGCGTTCATCAGCCGCGAGTCCTACTGGGGGCGCGGGCGCACGCGCGAGCGCGTGCAGCACACGATCGACGGCTCCACGCGAGTCCTCGGGCTGTACCTCGGCGATGAGCAGGTTGGCTTCGCGCGCGCGGTCTCCGACGGCGTGACTGTGGGCTACCTCGCCGATGTGTACGTGCTGGCGGCCTATCGTGGTCGCGGTCTTGGCCTCGCGCTCGTGCGCGAGATGGTCGAGGGCGCGACCGGTGCTGATCCCGCGAACGTGCGCTGGCTGCTGCACACAGCAGATGCCCAGGGGCTCTATAAGAAGCTTGGTTTCGCCGAAGGCCTACCCACCTACCCGTTGATGGAACGCGGGCGTGGATACGATGCGCGCCCATGAGTCGCAGCGAGCAGATCCCAACCACGCGCACCGCTTCCTACGAGGCTGACCCTGAGCAGGTGCACCGGGTGCTACTGCTGTACAGCGGCGGCCTCGACACGAGCGTGATGCTCAAGTGGATCCAGGACTCCTACGGCGCGGAGGTCGTGTGCCTGACCGTCAACCTGGGCCAGCCCGGCGAGGACTACGCGGTGATCGAAGGCAAGGCACTGCAGCTGGGTGCGCTGGAGTGCCACGTCGTTGACGCCAGGGAGCAGTTCGCGCAGGAGTACCTGGTGCCGGCGATCAAGGCGAACGCGGTCTACGGCGACGGCTACCCGCTGTTCACCGCGCTCGGGCGGCCGCTGATCGCGAAGCTCGCCGTCGAGTACGCGCGCAAGGCGAGCTGCGACACGATCGCCCACGGCTGCACCGGCAAGGGCAACGACCAGGTGCGCATCGAGGCGACGATCGCCACGCTCGCCCCCGAGCTGAAGGTGATCGCGCCGGTGCGCTCGTGGCAGATGGGCCGCGAGGAGGAGATCGCCTACGCCCGCGAGCACGGCATACCGATCAAGTCCCACCAGGCGGGCGGAGCCGGGATCGAGGCGCAAGCGCCGTACTCGATCGATGACAACCTCTGGGGGCGCTCCTCGGAGGGCCGCTGGATCGAGGACCTCGAGCACGCTCCCGACGACGACGTCTTCCAGCTCGTCACGCGCCCGGAGCTCGCCCCGGACGAGCCGCAGACCGTCAACATCGATTTTGAGAAGGGAGTTCCCGTGGCGCTCGACGGCGAGCGTCTGGGCCTGGTCGAGCTGATCGAAGCGGCCGCTGAGATCGGTGCGCGGCACGGCATCGGCATCCTCGACCACATCGAGGACCGCATCGTGGGGCTGAAGGTGCGAGACATCTACGAGGCACCGGCGGCGGCGCTGATCCTGCCCGCGCACAAGGAGCTCGAGCGGCTCGTGTGCACGATTCACCAGAACCAGTTCAAGGGCGACCTTGACCGGCAATGGGGCTACCTGGTGTATGCGGGCCTGTGGTGGGAGCCGCTGCGCACCGACTTGGACGCGTACATGAACGAGGTCAACGAGCGCGTCACCGGCACGATCGGCCTGAAGCTCTACAAGGGCCACGCGCGCGTCGTCACGCGTTCCTCGCCGAATGCTGTGTATGACGCGAGCCTCGCTTCGTTCTCCGAGTCCGGCGGCCTGTTCTCGCAAACCGCCTCGCCTGGTTTCATCGAGCTGTGGTCGCTACAGTCGCGGATGGCGTGGCGTTTGCGTAACGAGTAGCGCTCGCGGGTAGAGTGGCTGGAATGAACGGCAATCGTTACAAGCTCCTCGGTTTCGTCGTGTGGCAGGGTGGCAAGTGGTACCTGCGTAAACGCGTGCGTTCCGCGCGCAAGATCGCAGTCGGAGGCGTTGCCGTGGCGGGCACGCTGACAGCCGCCGCGCTCGCCGCCAAACGCCTGGCGTCCTGACTCAGAGCACTCCCGGCTGACGCCGACGTCGTCCGGTCGGGCGTCTAACTTGCCGGTCAAGTTGATGGCCGAGGGAAGCGAGACTCCGAGCGGGGAACAGGGCATGGGTCCCGAGGGTCGTGGACGTAGAAGCGAGGGTGATCTGTTCACCGAACGCCGCGCGAGGCGCGCAGCGGAGAGCGGTGAGATCGCGCTCACGCGTCGTGCGGAGGCTGCGGAAGCCACCGTGCAGACGCTCGAACGGCATGTGGCGAGTTTGCAGCAGCGCCTGGGCGAGGCCGAGGACGAGCGTGCGCGCGTCGCCGAGCTGGTCGAGGCCGAGCGCGCTGCGGCGCTTGAGCGCGAACACGAGCTGCGCCGCGTCAAGCAGCGCGAGTACGCCGAGCAGCAGCTGCGGGTGGAGGCCGAGGATCGACTGCTGTTGGCAGACCGCGAGAGTCGCGTCGAGATCGAGCACCTGAGCGACCGCCTGGGCGCGAGTGAGCGCGACGCACGCGAGCTTTCGCTGCGGCTGGATAGCGTGCAGCGTCAGCTCGCCGAGACCGAGCAGGCGGCCGCCGCCGAACGCTCGGCGCTACGTGCCGAGGTGCGCTCGGTCGCCGAGCAGAACCTGCAGGAGCGGATCTCAGAGCTCGAGCGTCGCGCCGCAGAGATCCAGAGTGGCCTGGAGGCTGAGCGCGCGGCGCGCGAGCGCTCGGAATGGCTGTTGGAGGGCATGCGCGAGGGCCACCGGCGGATGGAAACGCTGGTCGGCGAGATCAAGGGCATTGTCGCTCGTGTGAGCTCCGCGCTGGCGAGCGACAGCGAGGAGGTGCCGCTCGCTAGACAGCCGCTCCCACCGGAGCAGCGCGGAGCTGAGATGGCAGACGCGCTCGCGGCGGCCGTCGAGCGTTTGCGCGCACGCGCGGAGGCCGTGCCGCCGGAGCCGTTGGAGACAGTCCCGCAGGCTTCAGAGCCCGTCACTCAGCCGGTCGCACAGGGCCTAGCGCAGGAGCCCCGGCGGCTCGCGCCCGTCGTGCAGCACCTGGCGGCCCCGCCGATCGAGCGCATCCCGCACAAGCACAGCATGTCGTGGATCAAGCGCCAGCGGATTAGACGCAAACAGCGGCGCGGGCTCTGATCCTCCGCCGCCCGGCCGCCTAGCATGGAGAGCCCGTGAGTTGCGCCCACCTCCACGTCCACTCGGAGTACTCACTGCTCGATGGTGCGTGCAAGATCGATGCCCTTGCGGAGCGCGCCGCCCAGTTCGGCCAGCCGGCGCTGAGCCTCACCGACCACGGCGTCATGAACGGCGCGGTGGAGATGTACAAGGCGTGCAAGAAGCACGGCGTGAAGCCGATCATCGGCTGCGAGATCTACCTCGTGGACGACCACGTCGCGGCATCCGCGGGCACGAAGATGGAGCGCAACCACCTGACGCTGCTGGCGTCCAACGACGCGGGATATCGCAACCTCGTAAAGCTCTCCTCGGCGGGCTTCCTGGAAGGCCTGCAGCGCGGCAAGCCGACCGTGGACCTCGGCCAGGTGGAGCGCTACTCCGAGGGAGTGATCGCGCTGACGGGCTGCCTGGCATCGCGTTTCTGCCAGCGCCTGCTCGAGGATCGCGACGTCGAGGCCCGTGCTCATGCGGAGGATTTGCGGGGGATCCTCGGCCCCGAGAACGTGTACTTCGAGGTGCAGAAGAACGGCCTCGTGCCCCAGGACAAGTGCAACGAGGGCATCGTCAAGATCGCCCGTGAGCTGGGCGGCAGCCTGGTGGGCACCGGCGACGTGCACTACCTGCGGCGTGAGGACTACGAACACCACACGGCGCTGTTGTGCGTGCAGACCAAGAGCACGATCGCCGCGCCGAAGATGACCTTCGACACGAACGAGTTCTACCTGCGCGACAGCGAGGAAATGGCGAGCAAGTTCGCGGAGTGGCCGGAGGCGATCGCGAGCACGCTTGAGATCGCCGAGCGCTGCTCGGTGGAGATCGAGCTGGGCAAGCAGCTGATCCCCAGCTATCAGACGCCAGCGGGCCTCAGCGAGCGCGAGTACCTGCGCGAGCGGGTACTGGAGGGGCTGAGCCTGCGCTACGGCGACCCGCCGCCGGCTGCGGCGATGGAGCGGATGGAGATGGAGCTGGACGTGATCGACAGGATGGGCTTCAACGCCTACTTCCTGATCGTCTGGGACTTCGTCAAGTTCGCCAAGGAGAACGGTATTGCGGTGGGGCCCGGGCGTGGCTCGGCGGCCGGCTCGATCGTCTCGTACTGCCTGGCGATCACCGATGTCGACCCCTTGAAGTACGACCTGCTGTTCGAGCGCTTCCTGAACCCAGAGCGGGTGTCGATGCCCGATATCGACATCGACTTCTCCGTGCGTGGGCGCGAGCGCGTGATGAAGTACGTAACGGAGAAGTACGGGCGCGAGTCGGTCGCGCAGATCGTCACCTTCGGCAAGATGTTCCCGCGCGCTGCCACCCGCGACGCGGCGCGGGTGCTGGGCTACGACTACGGGGCCGGCGATCGCCTGGCGAAGCTGATCCCCGATCCGATCATGGGTCGCTCGCCCTCCTTCGAGGAATGCCTGAAGGCCGGCCAGCCGCTGCGCAAGGCCTGCGATGAGGAGCCGGCCTCGAAGCAGATCATCGACGTCGCTCAGGGTCTTGAGGGGATCGTGCGCAACTCCTCGATCCACGCTGCCGCCGTGGTGATCGCCGATCGGCCGCTGACGGACATCGTGCCGCTGCAGCTCGCCGACGCGGGCACCGACGAGGACGGAGGGCGCGTGTTCCGTACGGTGACTCAGTTCTCGATGAAGCCAATCGAGGAAATCGGCATCCTCAAGATGGACTTCCTGGGGCTGCGCAACCTCGACGTGATCGAGGATGCCCTCGACATCATCGAGCGCTCGAGCGGCGCGCGCCCGGACATGACGACGCTGCCGCTGGACGATGCGCGCACGTATGAGATGCTCGCGCGGGGCGACTCGATCGGCGTGTTCCAGTTCGAGTCTGAGGGCATGCGTGAGGCGCTGAAGAAGGTGCGCCCGGACGAGTTCAACGACCTTGTGGCGCTGAACGCGCTGTATCGCCCCGGCGCGATGGACCAGATCCCGGTGTATGCCAAGGGCAAGCACAACCCTGAGTCGATCGCCTATCCGGACGAGCGTCTGCGTCACATCCTCGAGTCATCAAACGGCGTGATCCTCTACCAGGAGCAGGCGATGCAGATCTCCAAGGAGCTCGCCGGCTTCTCCGGGGCGAAGGCGGACGATCTGCGCAAGGCGATCGGCAAGAAGAATCGCCAGGCAATGGCTGCGCTGAAGCCTGAGTTCGTGGAGGGCTGCAAGGCCTCGGGCACAAAAGCCGATGTGATCGAGTTCCTGTGGAACACGAACGAAAAGTCAGCTGACTACTCGTTCAACAAGAGCCACGCCGCCTGTTACGGGCTGATCGCGTATCGCACCGCGTGGCTGAAGGCAAACCACACCGCGGAGTACATGGCGGCGCTGATCTCCTCGGTGATGTCGACGAAGGACAAGGTGCCGTTCTTCGTCGCGCGCTGCGAGGAGATGGGGATCGAGATCCTGCCGCCCGACGTGAACCTCTCAGACCACGAGTTCACCGTCGTGGAGCGCAACATCCGTTTCGGCCTGGACGCCGTCAAGGGCGTCGGCTATCAGGCGGTCGAGGCGATCAAGCGGGCGCGGGAGGAGGGGGGCGAGTTCAGCTCGCTGTGGGATTTCTGCGAGCGCGTGGACGGCCGCGCGGTCAACAAGAAGGCGATCGACGCGCTGATCAAGTGCGGCGCGTTCGGCTCGACCGGCGCGAGCCGCAAGGGGATGCTCGAGGTGCTCGAGCAGGCCCAGGGCGCGGGCCAGAAGATCCAGCAGGACGCGCTGATCGGGCAGGGCTCGATCTTCGACCTCGACGGGGATTCCCCAGCTCCGGCGGG
>JBEKAM010000122.1:0-11297 GCA_050015915.1 Solirubrobacteraceae bacterium | reverse complement strand
CGTCAAGCAGCTTCCACACAACCCATGAGACGCCCGCAAGGACCGCTGACGCGAGGATGATCCGCACGGTGATCATCACCGTGTGCCCGCCCTCCAGGCGACCGTTCAGCCCGATGCGCAGGCGGTAGAACTGCAGCCCCGTCATGACGACGTTGGCGATGATCGTGCCGAGGATCAGCCCGGCGATCCCCAGCGGCTTGTACAGGGCGATGCTGACGATGATGTCCACGACGATGTTCATTGCCGCGAGCGCCGTCGGGATCCACGGCCGCTGGACGGCGAAGAAGGTCCTTGTGAGCAGCAGGTTCAAGCCACCGAACGGAAGGCTGAACGCGAACCAGAACAGCGCGATCGAGACGAGGTGGGTGGATTCGGCGTTGAATTCGCCGCGCTGGAACACGAGCCGCACGATCGGCGTCGGCAGCACGAGCATGAACGCAGCAGCTGGGATCAGCAGCAGGTTGATCTGGCGCATGCCGCTGCCCACCGCACGTCGCATCGCCGCCGGTTCCCGACCGGCAGCCATACGGCTTAGCGTTGGGAACAGGACTGTGGCAACTGCCACGCTGAAGATGCCCTGCGGGAGCATGTAGATGCGAAACGCGTTGTTGATCGCGCTCGGGGCATGTTCTGAGACGAGGCTGCCGAACGTCGCGTTGATCAGCTGGTCGAGGTTGACGATACCCAGCCCGAGCATCACTGGGAACATCAGCGTGAACACCTGCCTCACGCGCGGGTCGTGCCAGTCGATGTGAACGCGCAGGCGAAAGTCGATCCTGCTGAGCGCGGCGAATGCGAGCAGCACCTGCACGACGGTCGCGGCAAGGATGCCGATGGCAAAGGCGTAGATCTTGTCTTCGCCGTGGAAGTGCGGCGCGAGTAGGACGAGCAGGACGATGATCACGATGTTCCAGATCGCCGGGGAGATGGCGGGGATCGTGAAGTGGTCGTATGACTGCAGGATCCCCACCAGCAGACCGTTGAGGCCCAGCAGCAGGATCACCGGGAACAGCACCTGCGACAGGCCAACCGTCAGGCCGTTGAGGCTGTGGCTGAACGTGGAGCCGATGAACAGCGGCATCACCACGCCGGCCGCGAGGATGAAGACGGCGGTGAGCGCCCCGAGGCCGATCAGCATGATCCAAAACAGCGTCGAGGCCAACCGCATCGCGTCTTTGCGCTGGCCCTTCTGCAGCAGTTCGGTGAAGACCGGTACGAATGCCGCCGAGAGCGCCGATTGCGCGAAGAGCTGGGCTATGTAGTTGGGGACCTGGTAGGCGATCGCGAACGCTGACGCGAAGCCCGTGGTGCCGAAGTAGCCGGCAAACACGATTTCGCGAAGCAGCCCCACGATCCGCGAGATCCCGGTGAGGAACGAGAAGATCGCGGTGTTTCTGGCAATCCGGCCCCCACCGCCGCCCTCCCCCGGAGGCGCGGGAACAACCGGCTCCTCGCCGAAGGGCTCTGCGCTGGCGGACAAGGCCGCTATAGTACGGCGCTCTGCGGCGCGCCCGGGCCTTCTCTGCGGCGTTTAGCAGCATTAGTTATGGCAAACATCCACTCACAGAAGAAGCGCATCCTCCGTTCCGAGCGCGAGCGTCTCGAGAACCGTCGCTACACGTCGACGATCAAGACGTACTTCCGCAGCCTCGAGTCACAGGTTGAGAGCGGTGACACCGACGCCGCAGGCACCACCCACCGCGAGCTGGTGAGCACGATCGACAAGGCTGTCAAGCGCGGCGCGCTGCACAAGAACACCGGCGCACGCAAGAAGTCCCGCGCGGCTCGCACCCTCGCCGCCACCAGCAAATAGGTTCGCTGACGGCCTGCGACCTCGGGCGTCTCCACGACGGTTGGCTATGCGCCTGCTTCGGTGGCGTTAGTCCGAAGCGAGGTCTAGGCCCAGGTCCAACGCAGGGGCAGAGTGGGTCAGTGCGCCGATTGAGATGTAGTCGACCCCCATGGCCGCGACTTCGGTCGCTCGGTCAAGGGTGAGACCCCCGCTGGCCTCGAGCTTGACAGGGAAGGGTCGCGCCAGCTCCACGGCGGCTCGCAGCTCGGTAGCGCTCATGTTGTCGAGCAGAATCAGGTCGGCGCCCGCGTCGAGTGCCTCCGCGACCTGCGTCAACGTGTCGCACTCCACCTCGACGGCGATTGTCGGGTCAAGGTCACGTACTGCCCGGTAGGCGGCGGAGATCGAGCCGGCGGCGGCGACGTGGTTGTCCTTGATCAGTGCCGCGTCGCCTAGACCCATCCGATAATTTGCTCCGCCGCCGCAGCGAACGGCGTACTTCTGCAGCACTCGCAGTCCGGGCACTGTCTTGCGGGTGTCCCGCACCGATACCCGAGGGCGATCGACGTCTCCGGTGCCCGACGGCCGGCGCACGGCCTCCACCCAGCGCGCGGTTTCGGTGGCCACGCCGGACAACTGACACATCAGGTTGAGCAGCGTGCGCTCGCCGGTGAGCAGCAGCCGCAGCGGACCGCTGATCCGGAGCACTCGATCGCCCAGCTCGACGCGGTCTCCGTCTCGCTTCAGCGCCTCGACGAGCGGCGGCGACAGCGATGGATCGCCGCCGCTTGCCCACAGCATCTCCAGCACCGCGGCCGCGATCCCGACGCCGGCCAGAGTGCCGGGCGCATGAGCAACGACGTGCGCGGTGCCGTGCTCGGTCGCCGGGATGATGGCCGCGGTAGTGACGTCGGGCCCCCACGCTAGGTCCTCGGCCAGCGCCCGGCGGACGACGTCGAGGACCTGATCATGAGCGACTCCGGTTCCGGCGAGCAGCGTCCGGCTGATCGCATGGGTGTCGGCATGGTCGACGGTGGTCATGCTGCCTCCTCAGATCTGGCGGGGAACGGTCGGATCTCGCCGTCGTGCAGCCGGAGAGGCTGGTGGCGGCGTATCGGTGTCAGTCATTGTCGTCGAGAGGTTTTCGCCTATAAGTCGAAAACTCGGGTAACGTTAGCATGCCGCCGTGGCACGTACGCAATCGGATGGGCTGGCCGACGCTGCGCGCTACCGGCACGAGGCTCTCGGAGTCGTCTTGCGCGTGACCGAGCAGACACTCTCGGTGCTCTGCTGGCAACGCTCACGGGAGCCATACGGGGGCGCCTGGGCGGTCCCGAGCGGGCCGGTCATGCCGGGTGAGACCCTCGGCGCGTGCGTCGCCCGTCAGCTGGCCAGCCGCGTCGACATCGCCGAGATCGCCCATCTGGAGCAGTTGGAGACGCGCAGCGACCCGGACCGCGATCCGTCCCAGCGCACCATCGCCACGGCGTACCTGGGAGTCGTCCCGGTCACCGCCGACCCACAACTACCCGAGAGCGCTGCCTGGCTGAACTCGGCGGCGCTGCCGGCTATGGCCTTTGACCACGCGTCGGTGATCGCCTCGGCAGTCGACCGGCTGCGCAGCAAGTTGTCCTACAGCAATCTCGGCTTCGCGCTTGCGCCGGCCGAGTTCACGATCGCTCAGCTCGCCGAGATCTACTCCATCGCGCTCGAACGCGGCATCTCGCCGACCAACCTGCAGCGGGTGCTTCAGCGCCGCGGGCAACTCGAGCCGACCGGTAGAACCGCGCATTCCAGCAGCGCCGGCGGCCGACCAGCCGCGCTCTTCCGATTCAGCCACCGACGGCTCGAGATCACCGATCCATTCGCCGTGCTCCGCCCCTCACACGCTGCACTAGGAGCTGATCGTCTCGATCGCGCGTAGCGCGAGTGTGTCCTCGTCCAAGCCGGCGAGCGCCGTGCGGCTGTTCTGCAGTGGCGCACCACCGCGCGTGTCCAGCTCAAGGTCGGCCAGCGTGGCGAGCGCGGCGCGCAGTCGATCGGCGTCGCTGCGGGCGACGTCCGCAACGAAGCGCTCAGCTGCACGTGGCGGCATGCGCAGCCCGCGCTTGATCTCCGCCACCGACTCGCCCGCCTGGAGGCGCAGCGCGATCGCGAGCGCGTCACGCAAGCGCTGGGCCATCAGATAGGTGAGGCCCGAGAGGCGCTCTCCCTGTTGGCGCAGGCGCAGGTAGGAGAGCGTTGCCTCGCGCTCGTTCGCGCCGACGAGCGCGTCCGCGAGCCCATATGCTCGCCACTCGGTGGAGTGTGCGGCGCGCCGCTCGATGTCATCGACGCTGATCTGCCTCGGCTTCGCCTTTGCAGCTCCCGCAGGGCTTTCTGAGTTGACGTCGGCGGGGTCGCCTTCCAGGGCGAGCTTCTCGAGCTCGCGCAGCAGGCGCTGCTGGCGCTCCCCCACCTGCGCGACGAGCGCCTTTGCAGCGGCGGGGTCGAGTGCGATGCCAAGGCGTCCGGCCTGTTCGCGTGCCCACTTGGCGAGCTCCCATGGCTTGACGGTCATCTGCGCAACGACCTGTCCGCCGGCCCGCTTGACGGCGTCGTGGAGTGCCGCTGGTGCCTTCGCGCGGGCCTCCTCGCGGGCGAACAGCGCAAGCGTGGTGTCAGGCGGCATCTGCTTGATCGCACCGGCGAGCTGCTTCTCGACGTCTGCCTGGCGCCAGCGCTCGACGCCTTCGACCATGATCACGCGCCGGCCAATCGCGAGCGTCATCGCCGCGAGCGCGTCCGCCACCCCCGCCGGCGTGGCAGCGTCGCCTTCGAGCAGCTCCACGCTCGCGCTCCCCCCCTCCTCGCGTTCCACCAGAGTCCGCAACCCCGCCCGCCGCTCGGCGACCGCGCCGTGATCGTCACCGTGAATCAGGTAGGCGGGCTTGAGCTCGGGCACAGTGCCGAGTGTATGCGGCCGCGCCGATGGCCGATATCAGCGCGCCTAACGCACGACGAGGTTCACGAGCTTCCCCGGGACGACGATTTCCTTGACGATCTGCTTGCCGTCGATGTGCACGCGCACGTTGGGTGCAGCCAGACAGAGCTCCTTCAGCTCCTGCGGGCTAGCGTCCGCGTTTGCCTGCACACGGTCGCGCACCTTGCCGTTGATCTGGCAGACGAGCTCGTAGACGTCTGACTCGAGCATCGCCTCCTCGGCCTGCGGCCACGGCTGCTCCCATACGCGCTCGCCGGTCAGGCGCTCGTACACGTCGGCGCTGACGTGCGGCGCGAACGGGAACAGCAGCGAGGCGGCGGTGCCGAGCGCGAAGCGCATGGTGTCCGGTTGGACCGTCTTGCGCAACCGCGAGCAGTCGTTGAGCAACTCCATCACGGCGGCGATAGCGGTGTTGAACGCGAAGCGGCGTAGGTCGCCGCTGATCTTGTCGATCGCCCAGTGCGCCTTGCGCACGAGCACCAGGTCATCGCCCTCGGCGTCCACCGGGCTTGTGAGCTCAGGGCGCGGCTCCCCCACGCGATCGGCCGTCTCGGCTGCCAGTCGCCACAGTTTCGATAGGAAGCGATGCACACCGTCGACGCCCTCATCCGCCCAGTCGGCGTCTTGGTCGGGCGGACCGACGAACAGGATGTAACAGCGTGCCGTGTCCGCGCCGACCCGCTCGATGATCGACGCGGGCGAGACGACGTTGCCCTTGGACTTGCTCATCTTGGAGCCGTCCTTGGTGACCATGCCCTGCGTGAACAGCGCTTGGAAGGGCTCTTGGAAGTCGAGGTGTCCTAGGTCCGCGAGCGCCTTCGTGAAGAAGCGCGCGTACATCAGGTGCAGGATCGCGTGCTCGACGCCGCCGATGTACTGGTCGACTGGCATCCATTCGCGCAGCACCGCCGGGTCCCACGCTGCCTCTTCGTTGCGCGCGTCGCAGTAGCGCAGGAAGTACCACGAGGAGTCAACAAACGTGTCCATCGTGTCGGTCTCGCGCCGCGCGCTGCCGCCGCACTCGGGGCACTTGGTGTTGACCCAGTCCTCGGCGGCCGCAAGCGGCGAGCGGCCCTTGGGCGTGTAGTCCTCGATGTCGGGCAGTTCCACCGGCAGCTGGTCGTCGGGCACGGGCACCATGCCGCAGCGCTCGCAGTAGAGGATCGGGATCGGCGCGCCCCAGTAGCGCTGGCGGGAGACGAGCCAGTCGCGCAGGCGGTAGTTGATCGACGCGTGGCCCTTGCCCTCGCGGTCGAGCCACGTCACGATCGCGCTCAGCGCCTCGCGGTTACCCATGCCGTCAAACTCAGCGGGAGCGTTGATCAAGAAGCCATCGCCGGTGAATGGCAGGCCGTCCTCCCCCGGAGCCGCCTCCGCTGTGTCCAATGCCTGCTCAGGAGCGATCACGCGCCGGACAGGCAGATCGAAGGCGCGCGCGAACGCGTAGTCGCGCTCGTCGTGCGCAGGCACAGCCATGATCGCGCCGGTGCCGTACTCCATCAGCACGTAGTCCGCCACGTACATGGGTATCTGCTCGCCGTTGACAGGGTTGGTGACGGTGCGCCCGAGCGGCACGCCCGTCTTGGGCTTCTCCACGTTGCCGCGCTCCTCGTTGGTCTCAGTGAGGGCGTGGTTGACGTACTCGTGCACCTCGTGCTCGTGCTGGGTGCCGCTCGCGAGGCGCATCACGTCGGGGTGCTCGGGGGCCATCACGAAGAAGGTCGCCCCGAAGAGCGTGTCCGGCCGTGTGGTGAACACGGGATAGTCGACGTCGAGCTCCTCACAGCGGAAGTTCACTTCAGCGCCCTCGCTGCGTCCGATCCAGTTGCGCTGCATTGTCTTTACGTGCTCAGGCCACTCGATCTCCTCGAGGTCGCTCAGCAGCCGCTCGGCGTAGTCGGTGATGCGCAGGAACCACTGCTCGAGCTGCTTGACTTCGACGATCGCGCCGCAGCGCTCGCAACGACCGTCGGCGTCGACCTGCTCGTTGGCGAGCACAGTCTGGTCTTTGGGGCACCACTTGACCGCCGCCTCCTTGCGGTAGGCGAGGCCGGCGCGGAACAGCTCCAAGAAGATCCACTGCGTCCAGCGGTAGTAGGACGGTTCGCACGTGGCAAGCTCGCGCGACCAGTCGATGGAGATGCCCCATGAGCGGAACTGGCGTTGGAAGGAGGCGATCGACTCGGCGGTCGAGTCGCGTGGGTGCACGCCCGTTTTGATCGCGTGGTTCTCGGCGGGCAGCCCGAACGCGTCGTAGCCCATCGGGTGCAGCACGCGTGCGCCGAGGCGCCGGTGGAAGTGTGCGATCGCGTCGCCCACCGAGTAGCACTTCAGGTGGCCGATGTGTGGCTCACCGCTCGGGTAGGGGAGCATCTCAAGGACGTATGAGTTGGACGAGCGGCCGCCTCGCTGCGCACCCGCGCCGAGGTTTACTGGGCCGCGGGCGTCGCGTGCGTCAGCAGCGATCTCATTGGTGACCTCCCACGTGTGCTCCTCAGCCCACAACGCCTGCCAGCGGGGCTCTATCTCGTGTGGGTCGTAGCGGTGCTCTGCCATCGGCAGTCGCAGGTTAGCGGGCGGCCCGGGACGGAACCCCGCGGCCGCCCGCCGTGCCGCTCACCTCGGCGCGGCGAGCTGCTCCTGTCCCTCTGCTTCGAAGCGGCTGCGACTGCGCAGCAGCTCGACGACCTCGGCCGGCGCCTTGTGCGGCGAGCCGGCGTCGAACGGCGGCTGCGGGTCGTACTCGATGCCCAGTTGGATCGCCTGCGCGACGGTGTCGCCGGCGATGCGCGCGGCAAACGTGAGCGCCATGTCGATGCCGGCGGATACGCCCGCGGCGGTGACGAGCTTGCCGTCGAAGACGACCCGCTCGTCGACCGGCTCGGCACCCAGCTCGCGTAGCTTCTCCATCGCCAGCCAGTGGGTGGTCGCGCGCTTGCCCTCCAGTAGGCCGGCCGCGGCGAGGATCAACGACCCGGTGCATACGGAGGTTGTCCAGGTGCTCATGCGGTCCACCTCGCGCAGCCAGTCGAGCACAGGACCTCCGGCGCGCTGGACGACCTCGCCGGGACCGCCGGGTACGAGCACGATGTCTGGCTGGGGCTCCTGCTCGAGTGAGCGCTCGGCGACGACCGTGAGCATGCCGTTGTCGGTGGTCACGGGCCCTGCTTCGGTGGCCACGAACGTGACGCGCGCACCGGGGAGCCTGCTCAGCACCTCGTAGGGACCGATTGCGTCGAGCGCGGTGAAGCCGTCGTAGATGACGATCGCGATGTTCATGTGACTGTCTCCTTTGTTTATGGGGAGTGCGTGATGGCGGAACGGGGCTGGGTGCGCTGCGGCGAGGCCGGCGCATCCTCGTGCGGGGCGTGCGCGTGGAAGCGACGTCGGTACTCGGCGGGCCCGACCTCGAGTGCGCGCAGGAACGCGCGGCGCATCGTCTCGGCGGTGCCAAAGCCGCAGCGTGCGGCGATTGCGGCGACGGGTTCGCTCGTATCCTCGAGTCGCGCCCTTGCGGCCTCCAGACGGACGCGCTCGACGTGACGGGCGGGTGTCACTCCGGTCTCGGCGCGGAAGGCACGGGCGAAATGCCGCGGGCTCATATGGGCACGGGCGGCCATCGCCTCGACGGAGTGATCGCCGGCGACGTCCTCGAGCACCATCCGCTGGATCTCGCGCAGCGGCTCGCGGCCGGCCTGCTGCGCGGCGAGAGTGGCGCTGAACTGGGACTGGTTGCCCGGGCGACGCAGGAACAGGACGAGGCGCCGGGCGATCGTCAGCGCGGCGTCGCGGTCGAGATCCTCCTCGACTAGCGCCAGCGCGAGGTCCATGCCGGCGGTCACACCGGCGGAGGTCCAGACGGGACCGTCACGAACGAAGATCGGCTCGGCGTCCACGAGAACCTGCGGGTATCGCTGTTGTAGGTCGTGGGCGAATGCCCAGTGCGTGCTCGCGCGACGGCCGTCGAGCAGACCCGCCTGGGCGAGCAGGGAGGCACCGGTGCAGACGGAGGCGATGCGCCTGGCGGTGCTGGCAGCGCGGGCGACCCAGTCGATCAGCGCTTGGTCGGCGCAGGCCTCGTCGTGCCCCAGTCCGCCGGCGACGATCAGCGTGTCGATCTGCTCGGGCGCGGCGCTGAGGCTGAAGTCGGGTGTGATGGTCAGGCCGCTGGAGGTGCGCAGCGGCTGACCGTCGCGGCTGAGCGTGCACAGCTCGTAACCGGGGTCTGGACGAGCGGTCGCCTCGATCAGTCTCTGGGCACCGGCGAATACCTCGAGCGGGCCGGTCAGGTCCAGGCTCTGCACGCCGGGATAGATGACGATCGCGATGCGACGCGGCTTGGAGGTGCTCATAGCCCGATCATCCTCCCCGTGCACTTTGTCCGCAAGGACATATTTCCAACGCTTCCTGCCATCGCGCAAAGAAGCCCGCGCAACGACCGAGATAAATCGTGGCCGGCGCACACCATTGGCCGGGCTGCACGCGGGGACAGCGCTTTAGGATGCCGACACGTGGAGGAACTCGACGACCAGGAGCAGCGCTACGCCGACGACACCGACCCCGATGCGCTGAGCGCCGCGCCGGGTCGCGTCGCGTCGATCGTCGGAGCTGCCGAACGCGCGGCTGCTGAGCTGCGCGACCAGGCTGAGCTGCGGGCGCGCGAGCGGATCGCGGAGGCAGATCGCGCCGCGGAGAACCGCGTTCAGGCGGCTGAGGAGGAGGCCGAGGAGCTCATCGCCAACGCCCGTGCGCAGGCTGAAGCGACGACGAAGGAGGCAGACTCCGCCGCGGCCGCCGTGCGACGGGAGGCGGAGTCCACGGCTGAGGAGCTGAAAAGCGAGACGGAGTCAGCTGCTGCGGAGCTGCGCGAGGAGGCCGAGCGCCTGCACGCAGATGCGACGAAGGCACTGGATGACGCGCACGAGCAGGCGGAGCGGCTGCTCGGCGAGACACACAAAGAGTCAGAACAGGTGTGGTCCACAGCGCATCAGGAGTCAGAGCGCATGCGCACGACCGCCAAGGAGGAGTCCGAACAGCTGCGCGCGAGCGCCGAGCAAGTGTCCACACGGTTGCTCGACGACGCACGCGCGGAGGCGGAGCGGATCACCAAAGAGGCGCAGGAGCAAACCGAGCAGATCGTGAACGCCCGGCGCGAGGAGTTGGAGCGGATTCAAAACGAGGCCGAGGAGCAGGCGCGGATGACGAAGGCACAGGCGCGAGAGGAGGCCCGCGAAATCACGCGAGAGGCGCACGTCGTTTCCCACGACATTCTCAGCGACGGGACCGAGGTCTCGCGCAACCTGCGCGAGCTGTCGGTTTCGTTGCGCAACAACGCGGAGCGGCTCCTCGGCGATGTGCGCCTCACCCACGGCGCGATGACCGCACGGCTCGATCAGGTGACGACGGGAACCGACGACGAGGTTGCCGAGGAGCCGGCCGCGGGGGGTCGCGGGAAACGCGGCAGGCGCCGAGGCGGAGCAGGTCACCCTGGCAGTGACGATCTGGATGTGCCGGAGTTCATTCCTCGGCAGTAGGTGGGGCTGGGTCAGGCCGAAGTCACGACGCTGCCTCAAATAAGTCACAGGATTGGCACATAAGACGGTCTCCTGGCACACCACGCCCACTAGCGTGCCTTTGCATGAGATTACTTGACTCCAAGCCAGAAGGGAGCTGTGGCCGAGGCAGCCATCACCGCGGCGGCGATCCAGCTCGGTCTGACGGTGCTTCGGCCTCTTTGTGAGGGGCGGCGATATGACCTGGTCATTGATCTTGAGCCTCAGCTGTTGCGGGTCCAATGCAAGCTCGCTCAACGCCTGGACGGAGCTCTTTCCGTCCGCCTCAGTACGAACCGGCTGACGCCCGCCGGATACGTTTCAACGAGCTACACCGCCACCGAGATCGACGCAGTGGGCGCCTACTCCCACGAGCTGCAACGCTGCTTCCTGATCCCGGTCTCTGAGGTCTCAGGGCGTCGTGGGATACATCTCCGGCTGGACCCGACCAGGAACAATCAAGCCCAGAGGATCAAGTGGGCACGCGACTACGAGTTGCCGGCCATGATTGGCCAGCTAAGGGCCGGGCCAGATGCTCTCGACTGCTTGGGTAGCTAGACTTCTTATCCCACTCGGGGCTATAGCTCAGCTGGGAGAGCGCGACGCTGGCAGCGTCGAGGTCGTCGGTTCGAGCCCGACTAGCTCCACCATAACGTTCTGACTCCAACCCACGACCTCGACAGGGGTCGTGGGCGAGTTGGCGCCCACGAGCAGTGCTTGTGGGCGCTGCTCGTTTTTGATCTCGCTCCGTCCTTGAGGCTGGCGGCGGGCCGCCCGAAGGGCAGCCCGCGTCTCTTTGCCGGCCTTCTCGATGGCGGCGTGCCGTGCCCCGTTGCCCAGGATCGTGTCGAACGGCTTGGCGAACACGCCGGTCACGCCGTAGTCCTCGCTGATCAGGATGCGCTCGAAGAACGACAGGTTGAACTGCCGGCGCACGTGATCGTTGGCTTCGCGGTAGGCCGCCTCGCAG
>JBEKAM010000121.1:0-17856 GCA_050015915.1 Solirubrobacteraceae bacterium | reverse complement strand
CCGCGAGCTCATCCTCGGAGAGCTCCGCTGGCAGGTAGGAGTCGATCATCTCTGCCTCGGCCTGCTCGCCGCGCTGCAGGTCCTCGCGTCCCGCCTCACCGTAAGCCCTGGCGGCCTCCAGCCTGCGCTTACGCTCGCGCCGCAGCACCGTCAGCTCATCGTCAGCGCCCTCCTTGGCGGCCTTCTGAAGCTCCGAGAGCAGCAGTCGCAACGCACCGACACGCTCCTTTTCGCCGGCCCGCATCGCTGCTTGCACATCGACTTTGATCTGCTCGATTATCGCCATCTGTAAATCAGGATACGCCGCTATCGCCTCAACGCCGCGATCTTCGCGCAGCCCATAAGGTCGTCTCAGTCGTCTTCAAGCGGGGTCGGGCTACCTAGGCGCCCCGGCGAGGAAGAGTCGCGACCGAACAGCAGGGCCACGTTCCAGTCCACCAGCAGACGCAGCTTGCGTTCCAGTCCGGGCATCAACAGCAGGTGGTAGGTGCGGGCGATCAGCCACGCGGGCAGCCCACTCCAGCGGATGCCGAGCGTGATCGCAACCGCCTGGCTGCGGCCGAGCTCCGCGACAACGCCTTTGGTTCGATAGCGGAACGGGCGTGTGCTGCCACCGGCGAGCGTCGAGGCGACATTGCGCGCGACGAGCCGGCCCTGGCGTATCGCGTGCTGTGCCGTCGGTGGGCATGGCTGTCCCGGCATCGAGGCGTCCGGTACCGCCGCGCAGTCGCCTATTGCCCACACCCCGGTGCCGGCACGTAGGAGAGCATGGGCAGCACCGGCAGCCTGTGACGGTTCTTGCACCCGCATCGACGCATCCACCAGTACACGCCCCTCCCGATCCAGGGGCAGTCCCAGTTGCGCGACCACTGGGCTCGGCTTGACCCCTGCTGTCCAGACGACGGTGCGCGCCGCGATCGACTCGCCACCCGAGAGGGTGGCAGCGCGCGCATTCAGCTCGAGCAGCGTGGTGTTCGTGCGCACCTCGATCCCCCTGCCGCGCAGCTCGCGTTCGGCGAACTCAGACAGGCTGCGGGGCACCTCCTGCATGATCCGCTCCCTCGCCTCGACCAGCACCCAGCGCATCCCCTGGGCGCGACAGCGGGGATAGAGCTCGATCGCCTGCACGGCGAAGTCCTGCAGGTCGGCGAGCCCCTCCACACCTGCATAGCCGGCGCCCACGAATACGAACCCCAAATACTCGGCGCGCATCGCCGGATCCTCGACCGACTCAGCGATGTCGAGACAACTCAGCACTTGGTTGCGTAGCGCTGTCGCATCCGACAGCGACTTCAGCCCGATCGCGTGCTCGGCCAGCCCGGGGATCGGAAGCGTGCGCGACACCGAGCCGAGCGCGACGATCAGCTGGTCGTAGTCGAGGTCGAGATGCTCGCCGTCGATCCGCTGCACGCCCACCGTCGCGCGCGAGGGATCAGCGCCGGTGACACGCCCGATCACAAGCTCGGTGCGGCGTAGCTGTGAGCGCAGCGAGACGACTACGTGGCGCGGGTCGAGCGTTCCCCCTGCCGCGCCCGGCAGAAGTGGGGTGTAGAGCATGAAGTTGGCGTCGTTGACGAGCGTCACCCGCGCGCTCTGGGCTGGCAGCAGACGCTCGAGTGCACGCGCAGCATAAAAGCCCCCGAAGCCACCACCAGCTATCACCACCTGCCAGGCCACAGCTACACAATAAGGTGCAAGCGTGGACGTATCCCTGTACGCCAACGCACTCGCGCCATTCCTCGCCGAAACCGAGCGTCTGCGTCCGGCGCACGCGGAAGTGATCGACGCGCACACCCACCTGGGCCTGGACGAGGATGGACGCTCGCTGACCCCCGAGCAGTTGCTCGCCCAGCTGGACGCCGCTGACGCTCGGCGCGCGTGCGTGTTCCCGCTGCATGACCCGGAGCGCAAGCCTTCCTACAGCGTCCCCAATGACCGCGTGCTCGCATGGGCCGCTGAGAGCGAGGGCAGGCTCGTGCCGTTCTGCCGGCTGGACCCGGCCGAAGCTCCGCTCGCGGAGGCGGAACGCTGTCTCGCGATCGGGGCCCGTGGCATCAAGCTGCATCCCCGCGCCCAGGACTTTCAGTTCGATGGCCCGGAGATGGAGGAGGTCTTCGCACTTGCAGAAGCGGCCAGCGTGCCGATCCTGATCCACGCCGGCCGCGGACTTCCACCGCTTGCCGACGGGCTCGCTGATCTCGCCCTACGCCATCCAGGAGCTGTATTGATCCTTGCGCACGGCGCGATCTGCGATCAGGGCATCCTGACCTCGCGCTTGGCCGAGCATCCTGGCGTGCTCTACGACATCTCGTGCTTCTTCCCGCTCGATGTGATCGAGCTGCTCGCGCGAGCGCCGATCGAGCGGATCGTGTTCGCTTCCGATCCCCCATACGGCCTGCCCGCGACGACGCTGTATATGGCGCTGCGCGTGGCAGCACAAGCTGGTCTCGACGAGGCGAGCACACGAACGATGCTCGGCGGCACGATGGCAGCGCTAATAGACGGACACCCGCTGCCGCCGGTGACACCGCCGCGACGCGGTTCCTCGATCCAGCTCTCAGGCCGTCTGGCCCGTGTCTACAACTACGCGAGCCTTGTCGGGCCCGCGCTATTCACCGGCGTAGCCGAGCAGGCGCGGGCGATGCTCGAAATGGCAATCGCCGCCTGCCGGGATCCTCAGCCGGGGCCTGACGGTGAGGCGCTCGAGGCGATCGGCGCCGCGCTGAGCGCCGCCGGCGCGTTGATGGGCGAGGAGGACGGGGTACGTCCGGCGATCGACCTGGTGTATCGCTCGATCGTGCGTGCCGCCACCGAGATCCCCGACGAGACCTAGGTTCTTAGCTGGCCTGCAGCCACACGGCTGCCCACTCGCCACTGGCGCGCCGCTCGCGCTCACGCAGTCCCAGCCGCTCGCCAAAGGCACCCACGACCTCGTCGACCTCCTCACGCAACAGCCCGCTGGCGATCAGGTGCACGGGTGCCACCGTCATGGTGCTCGCGAGCTCAAGTAGCAGCGGGCGCAGCAGGTTCGCGAGCACGACGATCGGGGCGGCTGGTGTGTCTGGGCCGTCGAGCCACGGGAGCGCCTGTGTGCGCAGCTCGAAGCGGCGGACCTCGATCTCCACCCCATTGATCGCCGCGTTCTCACCAGCCGCCTGCACACTCTCGCGCTCATGATCGAGACCGAGCACCGGGGCGAATCCCAGCCCCGCCGCGGCGATCGCCAGCACGCCTGAGCCGGTGCCCACGTCCAGCAGAGCCCCGCGCTGCAACTCGCACACCGCGAGCTTCATCAGCAGCTCCAGGCACATCCTCGTGCTGGCGTGTGCCCCGGTCCCAAACGCCTGACCCGGGTCGATCACGATCTCGCGCACAGGGCCATCGCTATGGGTGCTGGGATCCTCCCATGGCGGGCGCACGTGCAAAGCTGGCACCGCGTGCTCACCTTCCAGCGCCCTTGGCGGCTCGAGCAGGACGGGGTGGTGGAACTGCTTCCAGCGCTCCTGCCAATCATCGGCCAGCTCGCTGGTGGAGATCTCCACGAGCGCCTCGCCGGCAACCGCATGTAGATCGGGGAGGCTCGGAAGCTCACCCGGCGCCCCATACACGGCGTACTCGACGACATCCGCCCCCACCGACACCTCCTCGACACCCGCAGGCGCGAGCTCTAGGAGCTCCGCCAGCACCGTCTCGGCCTGCTCGGTGCTGACGCGAACGGCGAGTCTGATCACGCCGCTTGGCTACCGAGCGCACGGCGGAGCTTCGCGAACATCGACTCTTGGGAGCGCAGGTTCTCCTCACTGAGACTGTCGTTGAGGCGCTCGAGCAGCTCGCGCTGCTCGGGATTCAGACGGCGCGGGACGATGACGTTGACGACGACGCGCAAATCTCCGCGCCGACTGCGCCTGAGCGTTGGCATGCCCTGCTCACGCAACGTGAGCACCTCTCCCGGTTGCGTGCCAGCGGGAAGATCGATCGAAGCGACACCTTCGAGCGTGGGCACCTCGAGCGTGCCACCGAGCGCCGCTAGCGGCGCAGCGACATCGAGGGCGGTAATCAGATCATCACCTTCGCGCACGAAGCGATCGTCCTCGCGGACCCGTACGAGCACATACAAGTCGCCAGCGGGTGCGCCTGCCTCGCCGGCATGGCCGCGGCCGCCCAGCCGGATCCGCTGCCCGTCGGAAATGCCCGCGGGAACATCCACCTCCAGCGTGCGGATGTGCGTCACGCGACCGCGACCGCGACACTCGTCACATCGCTGGGTGGGCACCCGCCCGTCGCCGTGGCAGACGTCGCAGACCATCGTGCGCACCATCTGTCCGAGCAGCGTGCGCGTCACCGCCTGTAGCTGCCCGGCACCGCCGCAGCGCTCGCACGTCTCGATCGGTGTCCCTGGCTCGGCGCCGTTGCCATGACAGTGCTCGCAGCGCTCAATCGCCTCGAAGGAGACCTCGACTTTGGCGCCCTGGGCCGCTTCGAGCAAATCGAGCTCGACAGCGACCGCTGCGTCGGTGCCTTGTGCGGGCCCGCCGCGTGCGGCAGCTCCTCCACCGAAGAATGCGTTGAAGAGGTCGCTGATCGACCCGAAGCCATCGAAGTTGGGGGCATAGCCGCCCGAGCGCAGCCCCTCGTGGCCGTAGCGGTCGTAGGTCGCTCGCCGCTCGGGGTCCGACAGTATCTCGTTTGCCTCTGCGGCCTCCTTGAACTTCTCCTCGGCGTCGGGGTCATGCGCATTGACGTCGGGGTGTAGCTCCATCGCCAGCGCACGGAACGCCTTCTTAATCTGTTGCTCGGAGGCGTCGCGAGCAACGCCCAGCACCTCGTAGGGGTCACGCGGCATGTTGCTCCGGTCAGTTCTCGGCGTAAGCGTCTTCGATGAAGCGCGACAGCTGCTGGGCCGCCTCGCGCACGGTCGCGATCGCGACCGCGTAGTCCATCCGCACCGGTCCTATCAAAGACACCGTTCCCAGCTTGCGCCTTGCCATCCCGTAGCCGGTCGCGACAAGCCCCAGCGAGTGCATCGCTGGAAGCTCGTTCTCATGACCGATGCGTACGTACACACCTCGCTCAACGAGGGCTGCCCGTAGGACCTGTAGCAGCGCCACCCGCCGCTCGAGTAGATCGATCAGCTCGTTCACATGCGTCGTGCCTTCGATTTGAGCTGTTTCGAACAGCCGTGCGGTCCCATCGACGAACAGTGTGTCCTCGCCATCGGAAGCGAGCTCGCCAAACGCCGGCACGAAACGCTCCAGGAACCTGAGCTCGGTCACAGAGAGGCTCGGGTCCATCAGGCGCTGCTGAAGCATCCGCGCACCCAGTTCCAGTCCGACGAGCCGCTCGTTCAGATACTCGCCGGCCCACGCGACGAGACCCGGATCGACCGCCCGCTCGAACGTCGCGAACATCTTCGAGACGTTTCCCGCGGAGGTGATGATCACGACCAGCACCACCTGCGGCTGCAAAGCCAGCACCTCGATGTGGCGGATCGTCGCGGTGTTCATCGACGGCGCCGATACGACCGCAAGCAGGTTCGTCATCTGCGAAAGCGTCTCGGTGGTGGCACGCATCGCCTCGTCCACCTCGCGGCGGATCAGCGACAGCTCCAGACGCTGCGGCGCCTGCGGCCCGTGCTCGGCGCTCAGCAGGCGATCGACCACGTAGCGGTGGCCAGCGTCAGTGGGGACGCGACCGGCGGACGTGTGGGGGTGATCCAGCAGCCCGTACTCCTCGAGCAGCGCGAGTTCGTTGCGCACCGTCGAAGGGCCACAGTCGAGATCTCCGGATGCGGCGATCGAGCGCGAAGCGACCGGCTGACCGGTGCGCAGGTAGTCATCGACGACCTTGCACAGAATGTGCTCCTGGCGGGGGCTGAGCATGATCTTGATTGTAGGCGGCGTGCTGACGCCCGACCGAGCGCTCGCGTCAAGCTCGGCTTGCCCTACAACTCGAGCTCGGCCTCTGCGTTACGGATGATCTGCTTGTCGGCCTGCTCGGCGACCGTATCGATCGTCACGTGGCCATCGGCGGCCTCGCGCACGGTACCCGTCACCAGAACCTCCTGCTCGGGCACACCCATACCGCGGAACTGCACCGACAATCGCTTGAGATGCTCGGGGCCGCCAGCCGCCTCTGTCTGCGCCCTCGCCACCTGGGCCATCGTCCACAGACCGTGGAGGATTCGTCCGGGTAGACCGACAGCGCGGGCAAAGTCTTCGTCGGTGTGGATCGGGTTGAAATCCCCGGAGGCACCCGCGTAACGCACCGTGAGGTACTTGTCGGGGGTGACTCGAAGCTCGGGGATCTGCTCGCCGGTGTTGAGCTGTGCCATTGCGATCACACTCCTCGGACGATGTTCGTCCAGGTTCCGCGGCAGACCTGCTCGCCGCGCTGATTGGTGGAGATGGACTCGAACACGTAGTAGCCACGACCGTCCTGTTCACCAGCGGACCCCAGACGAACTCCTGTCCGCCGTGCACCATCATCGGGAAATTGAGTTCGATCTCGGGATCGAAAATCGGCGGCCCAACTGACGGTGCGCTGTAGACGACTGCGAACATAGGCGGAGCGACGACATCGTCATAGCCCGCAGCTCGAGCAGCGTCCACGTCAAGATGCACCGGGTTTGTCTCGCCCACGGCGCGGGCGTACTCCTTGATCTTCTCCCGGCCCACCGCGTAAAGCACGGGCTCGTAGGTCTTACCGATCGCTTTTGTGTTGACAGGCATCGACGGCTCCTTGCGCGGCGTGGCTGATCTGGGGATGCGGCGCGCCAGTTTACGCACTGCGACGACGGCGGCACGATCTGGCGCGAAGGTACTGGTGCAGTTGCTCCTTCGATCGCGCAGCTGGGTAGGCCATGCCTGCAGTCACCACCCCTCCCCCGCCTTTGCGGCCGCAGTCACCCTCGCGCCCGCGGGGCGGGCAACTGCACCACGATAACCCGGCAATCGGCATCACAGAGCCAAACTGCATCGCTTGCCGGCGGGGCGACTGCGCTCATCTGCATCCCCAAGCCGACACCGTCCCCACACAGGCGTTCGCCCTCGCACAAGCCGGATACGCTGCGATCCTCCCTTCTTCTTTACTCCCTGAGCCATTCCGGCACACGTCGGCGCCTCCCCACAGCTTGCCCAGCAAGCACTCGAGCAGAGCAGATCAGCCTTCACGGCTGAGCCGCCATGCCCAGCACACGTAACCCGCCATCAGGCGACGCCGCGATGACACCACGGCGATGAGCGCGTTCGCGCCAAGTTCGTCTGCCTAGCCCTCACCGATCGAGGTTTTCCGAGAACCCCTAGGGGTTCTCGGAGCGCTGCTCGGGCCCATCCGACCGCGACCCGGACCGCTTGACGGATGCCCCTGCGGCTCCCTACAAGCCGCCGCACGCACCCCGCGCACCCCACTGCAGTCAAACCCCAACCGCAGGAGATCGACATGACACTCACGCTCTCGTCCAACGTCCCCACCCGGCGTCGAGCCGCGAGAAGCAACACCGTCACACCGCCACGTCGGCGCCCAACACGCAAGCCCACGCAGCCCAGCGGCGACCAGGATCAACGGCTGCTCGACCGCTACACCGACCGGCGGGGCAATACACGCGAAGTGCTCGCCCAGCGTGGCACGGCAGGAAGCGTGCTCGTCCTCGATCGAGATCGAGTCACGCTCAGCGACACCCGCTTGGTCGCACATCTGGCGGCCGACGAGCCTACAGAGAACGCGGCCCTCGTCTGCGCAAACTATCTGCGGGACATGGCCGTGACGCGCCAGCCCTGTCGCCTCGTGACAAGCGAGGATCTGCACAGCGCACCCTTTGCCGCACAGCCGCAGGCACAGGCCCACGACGAGCCTGTTAGCTCCGGCGAGCTCGTCGATCGTCCCGGTCGGCACTACCGGCTGCAAACCCTGCAGAGCGGAATGTCGATCCCCGAGCTGCGCTGGTGCCGTGATGAGTCCCCGCTGGCACCGCAAGCCAGCGAAGCGGTAAGTGTGCGCGAGGCGATCGCGTCGCTCGAGAACTACGAGCCTGTGCGAGCGTTGACGATGCAGGCGCTGTCGCTGCACGACGGGATCGATATCTCCACTGCCGTGCTCCGAGCTGAGCTCGCCCGTGTGCAGCAAAGCCCGATCGTGCTCAACCGGCGCTTGCGCGAGACCGTGCTCGAGCACGTCGCCAGCGGAGAGCTGAGCATGAGCGAGATTGCCGTTCGCTGTGGGCGAGTAAAGCGCGATCGCAAAGGAAACGAGAGCGGCGAGACGAGCTGGCTCGCCAGACGCCTCGGGCTGGTCCCCGAGGGCGGACACAGCACGCCGACGCCGTGGATTCACAGCGACGTGCTTGCTTTGATCGCGCGCAGTGGGCTGGGGATCAGCCCACGCGAGGTCGAGCTCTGATGAGCGCCGACGATCGCAGGCCGATCCTCGTGGTCGAGTCAGATCGCCAACTCGGCCAAGCCATCGCTGAGCAATTGCTCGCCGACGGCTTCAGCGTCGAGCTCGCCCGCACCGCCGAGCACGCACGCGTGCTCGCGGGCGCACGTGCGCCACAGCTGGCGGTCTTGGGTGGGCTTGACTCGCCACGCGGTGCGATCGAGCTGCTGGATGAGATCCGCCGGCCGGGGCGGGCAGGCACGCCCTGGGATCAAGCGCTACCGGCAATCGTCGTCGGCTCCAGAGCACGCGAGCTCGACATGCTGAGAGCCTTCGAAGCGGGCGCCGATGACTTCCTGGCCAGACCGGCCACCTATCTCGAGCTGCGTGCGCGCCTGCGGGCGATCCTGCGGCGCACCGCGAGCGTACAGGACGAAAGGCTGATCGAAGTGGGCCCATTGACGATCGATACGAGCACGCATGGGGTCAGCGTCAAGGATCGATCGGTGGAGCTGCGCCGCATGGAGTACGAGCTACTCGTGCACCTGGCACGCGAGCCCGAGCGGGTGTTCGCCCGCGAGGAGCTCCTGCGCGCCGTCTGGCAATACCGCGCGGGCGGATCGACGCGCACCCTCGACAGCCATGCAAGCCGCCTGCGGCGCAAGCTCGCCCCGCGGGACGCCAGCCGCTGGGTGATCAACGTCTGGGGTGTTGGCTACCGGCTGAGATGAGCTCCACTCCACCTGACGGAGGCTCGCGAGACGCGACCGTGAGCTTCCGCGTTTGCCGCTCGGTAGGCTCGCGCGTATGGGGACGACGATGCCCTCCGAGATGAACGCAGCAATATCGCGGGCGAGAGCGTTGCAGGCCATCACGGGGCTGAGCGTTGTTGGCGAGGATCTAACCCGACCGTGGGGCGGCTTCCTGCTGATTTCCCAGACTGACGTCCAGTCCTTCATCCGCGCCTACTTCCCGGACGCAGGACTGACGGACATCGACCCATCGGCGACGTTGAGCCCGAAGATTCTGCTTGTGGCTCCTGGCCAACGCTTGTCGTGGCAGTACCACCGCAAACGCAGCGAGATATGGCGGATCGTCGACGGTCCCGTTGGCGTCAGCCGTGCTCCAGGCGACGAGGAACCACCGATGCGCACCTACAGCACAGGTGAGACCCTGCGGCTGGAGCTTGGCGAGCGGCACCGCCTCATCGGACTCGACACGTGGGGAATCGTCGCCGAGATCTGGCAGCACACCGACGCGAGCGCACCGTCGAGCGAGCAGGACATCGTGCGCGTCGCTGATGACTACGAGCGGACCTAGCTTCACAAGAGCTTCATGACGCGAGCGCTCTGACCCCCACGAGCTGAGGGCTGCCCCCTCCGAGCTGAAGGCGGTCAGGAACACACCCTGACGGGCTGAAAACAGCCCGAGACGTACCCCACGCAGCACCGATGGCGAGCCCGAGAGCTCGCCATCGCTCGTTAACCACCAGTGACCGGGCTTTACGCCGGTCCGAGCGGGCCTGCGCTTTGTGGCGGGCCCTGAAAGGAGTGGCGCAATGCGCTCTTCGACTGCATTTCAGGAAAGCGAACACAACGTCCACGTGGTCCTTGGAGAACTCGCCCATTGGCTCGCAGGGGCGGCCATCCACTGCACCCTCGGCCTGGCTTTGGGGATGATCGCCGCGCGGAGGATGCGCAGCGCCCATCTTCACTGGAGCTGGGCGGCGGCCATCTTCGTGCTGATGCTATGGGTAGATCCGGGGCTCGGCGGCTGGGCGTTCACACTGGCGCTCGCGACCGCGTTTGCGAGTGTCCGTGGTCGCCGCTGGCATCGCGAAGACATCGAGTCCGGCGCGGATCTGGCCGGCATCGCCGCTGGGAGGCGCACACCGCTTGACCTCATGCGCTCGCTGGCGCTGGCGGCAAGGCTGCGCGTGCGCGGCGATCTCGGCAGGGCACGCTGGGTTCGCGACCAACGGCTACTGCTCGGACGAGACGAGAAGCACCGGACGGTCGCGATCCCGTTCGGCACGGGCCATGGCGGTAGGCACACGCTGGTGGTCGGCGCGACGGGCTCTGGCAAGACAGTCACACAGAGCTGGATCGCCACGCGTGCGATCGAGCAAGGGATGGCGGCGGTCGTGGTCGACCCCAAGGGTGACCACGACATGCATGAGCAGGTACGCCGTGCTGCGCTCGCGGCGGGCAGGTCTTTCATCAGCTGGACGCCAGATGGCGATTACGTCTACAACCCGTACACACAGGGATCTGCCAGCGAGATCGCCGACAAGCTGCTGGCAGGCGAGCACTTCACCGAGCCGCATTACTTGCGCCAGGCTCAGCGCTATCTCGCCCATGTGGTGCGCACGCTGCGCCAAGCAGATGTGGAAGTGAGCCTCGGCACGATCGTCGAGCATCTGCTGCCAGCACGACTAGAGTCGCTGGTCCGTGTCCTGCCTGAGGAGCAGGCGCGCCCCACACTCACCTATCTCGACTCGCTGTCCGCGCGCCAGCAGAGCGACCTTGCGGGCGTGCGCGATCGACTGGCGATCCTGGCGGAGTCCGATGTCGGCAGGTGGCTGGATCCGCAGACGCCGAACGCTGAGCGATTCGATTTGCTCACGGCCGTACGCAATCGGGCGGTGGTGTATTTCAGCCTGAAATCCGACAGCTGGCCGCTGCTCAGCCAGATGCTCGGGGCCGCAATCGTCCAGGATCTGCAGACAACGGTTGCGGCGTGTCAGGGGCGACCGATCCCCACGCTGGTGGTGATCGATGAGTTCTCCGCGATCGCCGCTGAGCAAGTGGTGAGGCTGTTCGGCCGCGCACGCTCGGCTGGCTTCAGCCTGTTGCTGGGCACACAGGAGCTCTCCGATCTCAGGCTTCCAGGTCGGGAGCGACTACTCGAACAGGTGCTCGGCAACCTCGCGGTGCTGATTGCCCATCGTCAGGTCGTGCCGAGCTCGGCCGAGCTGATCTCAAGCGTGGGCGGCACGGTTGGTGCGTGGAAGCTCTCACGCCATAGCGACGGCAAGACGACCCGTACGAGGAGCGAGAAGCCAGTGCTCGAGCCGGGCCAGGTGATGAGTCTCGAGCGTGGCTGGGGCGCGGTGCTCGAGCTCGAACATGGCGGCAACGTGCGCATAGCGCAGATGTTCTCACCGTCGCTCCGCGGCTGAGCCGAACGCTCACCGCAGTCAAGGCCGCCAGCTGGCCCCTCGGCTGGCCTCACCGAATCACCCATCAGATCACGACAACAAAGGAGAGCAAATGCTCCGTGCAAGCAAGACATCATCACCTGAGCGCCTGGCGATTGTGCGCTGGGCAGGACGCCTAGGACCGATCACCGCTGAGGCACTGGCGCTACATGACGGTCGCACGATCGCCTCCGCACGCGCCCATCTGTGCGCCGCCGAGCACGCGGGCCTGCTCAAGCGCACTCGGGTGCTCGCGGACGCACCAGCGCTGTATGCGGTAACCCGCGCCGGACTGCGCGAGTCGGGCCTGTGCGGCCTGGAGCCGTCTCGGGTCAGTGTCGCCAACGCCCCGCACGCGATCGTCTGCGCCGAAGTGGCGGCTGCGCTCGAGCATGCGTATCCAGATCACGAGGTGATGGGTGAGCGCGAGCTCCGCCGGGAAGAGCGCCAGGCAGACGCTCCACTGGCAAGCGCGCGCCTCGGCGACACACCAACCGGCGCACCGCTGCTGCACCGGCCCGACCTGGTGCTGTGGCCGCATGACCCACAGGAATCCCTACCAGTGGCGATCGAGGTCGAGCTGACGATCAAGGCACCACGGCGGCTGCTTGAGATCTGCCGAGCGTGGGCGCGCTGCAAATGCGTCGCCGGCACGCTCTATCTCACAGCTGCCGATGTCCGGCGGCCACTGGCCCGAGCGATCGCCGCGGCACAGGCGGAGGAGAGCGTTATCGCCGTCGGCCTGGAGGCGCTGCTCGACCATGACGAGCCGGTGGTAGGCCCCTCGAGCGCGAGTACCGTCCCAAGCGATGCGTAGCTTGGTCGTGGGGGGTCAACCATCGAGCAATGGAGACCGATCATGGCCTACTTCAGCATCAACCGCGTCGTTCTGATTGGACGTCTCACCCGGGACCCCGAGCTGCGCGCGCTCCCTTCGGGGACGAGCGTTTGCAGCCTGCGCATCGCCTGCAACTCGAGCAGGAAGGACACCGACGGGGAGTTCGTGGAGCGACCGAACTTCTTCGACGTGAGCGTGTACGGAGCACCCGGGGAGAGCGTCAGCAACTACATGCGTCGCGGCAGTCGCGTGGCGATCGATGGTCGCTTGGAGTGGCGTGAGTGGGAAACCGCCGAGCAGGAGCGTCGTCAGGCGGTAAGCGTCGTCGCCGACACCGTCCAGTTCCTGGATAGCCCCGGCGAGCGCTCACAGTCCGAGCTCTCCGGCGCGGAGTCCGGTGACGACGAGGCTGGGCGCGAGCTCGTCGGTGTCGGCGTTGGCGGCGACGAAGACGATCTCGTCTTCTGAGTCCAGACCAAAAGCGAGGGCGTCCAGTGGGGCGTCCTCGCTGTAGGTCCACGGTTTTTTCGCACTCAGCCGAGTAACTTCTCGTTGGGAGCCCTGCGGGGCTTTTTGTGTTTAAGGCGAAGATTCGCTCACGCCAACACTCGCCGCCGGTTGCTCCTCGCTCAAGAGATGGACTTTGCGCGCTTGTGTCGTTGGTCTCATTGCGTTGAGGCGCGTAGGCTCAATTTGAGGTGCCCGAATAGATGTCAGCGGCCGCCCGAGGCGGAGTGGCAATTCCGCCGCACGGGGCGCGGGATTCCCGGCACGGCCCTACCGCCCGGTGCGGCCCTCCCGATGCCGGTCCAGACACTTCTGGCGATCTTCTTCACTGAGCGTTTCACGGAGTATTGCCTGCGACATTTCGACTCGCTGGTAACACTTCGAGTCGCGGGTTTGGGCACGTTCGTATCCGTCTTCGATCCTGAGCTGATCAGACCGTGTTCAGCCCCCGTCCCCCTACACGCTTATTCCTTGTGGAGGAGGGGTCCGCCGGTGCGTCGGAGCGAGCTTTGCGGTCATGGAGATCAAGACGCGCCTCGCGAACCTAGTCCTTACCTCGCCGCAAGAATCTCGCAGATCTCCACCACGGACTCTCCCGCACGGGGATCGCCGTGGGCAGCAGTTACACGCACCTCGGGCGGCAGCCTGGGGACGGCGTAGCCGTGCAAGAGGCGCTCGTGCACGTCGCGCTCAGCCACGAACAGGATTCGCTCTCGTCCCAGGTATTCCCAGTCCAGCGGGTACTCGCCGGCATAGGCCCTGCAGGCACGCAGCACCGGGTCGGCAGCTCTCGCGCAGGCGCGAGCCCGGGCACGATCGCGGCACACGAACACAACTGCCGGCGTTGCCTTGGCACGACGGCCGTAGCGATCGGTGTGCGCCGACCATCCGGAGAAGAAATGGTCATAGCGCTGCAGCTTGTGGGTAATCCCGACGCCCGACAGCCGGTCCTCGCGCTCGATCATCAAGTCGATCGCCGCTGGTCGCTGTGCAGCCGCCGCGACCTCGATCGTCGCATCGGGCCGGAGCGTCTCGAACTGCTCCACCTCCAGCCGCTGACCGGAGCCGTCCGATCGTAGGAAATCGTGGGGCGTGCGTCCCCCCGGCAGTCGCAGATCGGCCGGAGCCAAAGCTGTCCGCCCGTCGACCCCAGAGCGATAAGGGGGCGAGAGCGCAGACGCTTGCGGCCCACGCAACCCAGAGCAGGAGCCTTCGAGGACCTGCACCAGCGCTAGCGCCCAGCCGGTGACGTGAACATCGTGGCAAGCCTGTCTGAGGGCTGCGTCGCGACGGGCGGGATCTCCGGGAGGCCAGCGCTGGCGCGCATCGACAGCGTCGATCAACTCGTCGCTCGCGACATCCGAGCGGTCGTTGGCTCGCAGCACCTGCAGGCCGGCGGGAGCAACCACGTAACACATCGGTATCCCTCCCCCGTCACGGCGATGAAACTGGAAGCGTTCCACCAGGCCGGCGTCACACAGGCGCTTGAGCCGCCGTTGCGTCGTCGTGGCTGAGCGCCCCGAGTTGAATCGGCGGTGCAGCTGGCTGGTGAGCACGTGGCGCATCGCGGCGATTAGCGCGAGCACCTCCAGATCGAGCTGATCGACCTCGAGCGCCGCTGGTGAGGAGATCGGCTTGGCCCAGCGGACGCTGTGCGCGCCGTCCAGCTCCACGAGCTCGCGATAGCTCTCGGCGGGCGTCGGCGGCAGGCCCGCCTCAGCCCCACCTGCCCGCTTGCCAATCACCTCCGTTGGGGTCTCCGTTGCCCCAGTGGACACGTTGGGACCCTGATGATCCTTCGTTGTGCCCTGAGCGCGATCCCAGTGCGGCTGGCGTAGGTCCGAGCGATGGCGCCCGCCACGCTCGCGTTGTCGCTCGGCATGCAGCGCAAGACGCTCCCGATCAACCGTCAGGGGAATCGTCTGCGCAACGAACGGCGCCTGACGTCCCTGCGGGGTGACCCAGCTTGCGATCGCGTGGTGCTTGGGTAGATGCAGACGCACGTCGGGATGGCCGAGGCTCGATAGTCGCTCGATGCCGGGGCGGACAGTGTCTGAGAACTCAGCCATCGTCAGTGCGACAGCAGCCCGTGCGTCGCTTGCGGAGGCTGTGGCGAAGTACACGCGATGGGCAAACAGCGCGTCCAGCTGGTCTCGTACCTCGCGTTCGGTCCACTGCGCGTCCGTCTGCCAGCAGGCAACGGTCTCAAGGCCTGCTGAGCGCTTCAACGCCATCGTTTCAGCGAAGCCGCGGTTGATCACCAGCGGCGCCTCGTCGACCTTCAAGGCAACGGCAACCCGTTGCTCGGCGGGGACGAGATCCTGTTGACGGGCGAGCGCCGCATCGAGCATGCCGACGAGCAGCTGCATCAGCACCGAGGTATTGCCTGCGCCCATGGCACCGAGCGCTCCCTTGACGACAAGCACCTCGCCCTGGGCGATCACGCGGTCGAAGTCGATCCTCAGCGCGTCGTTGAGGAGCACCCGCTTGATCGACGGTGAGTTGAGTAGCCGCGCGAGCTTGTTCACGGGCGCATCCAGCTTGGCTGTGGTGGTACTGCGGGCATCCGCCAGCTGCGCCGCGAGCTCCGCAGTGAAGAACTCGGAGATCTCCTTGAACTCGGGCAGCGTGCGTACGCGCGCGCCGACACTGCTGCGATACGCGTAGCCCTCCTCGCCGACTGACAACAGGCGAGCCGCATCCCACAGCGTGCAGTCGCGGTCGTAGGCGAGCACGGCGATGATCGCGTTGCGTAGGTAGCGATCGGACGAAGCTCTGATGTCAGCATCGGTAAAGAGGTTCTTCAGCGCCGCCACCACGTAGTCGGCGATCACATCCGCGGGGGCATCCACCGCCAGCGGGTTGAAGCCGCAAGTCGGATGGGCGAGGTCCAGCAGCGTGCACGTACGCTCGGGCAAGACCACGCTTACCGCCGCCTCCGCGGCGTCGCCCTTGGGATCGAGCACGATCACCGCACAGCGCTCACGGCGGAGGTCCTCGGCGACGCTGGCCACGAGGTAGCTGGACTTACCCTGCTCAACGGTCCCCGGAACGGCGGTGTTCTGCTTGCGCAACTCCACATGAATCGAGACAGGGCCAAACGCGTCGCGCAGCGTACCCCGGCCCTCCCCTGGCCGTAGGACACCGGGCCCAGCTGGCGCCAGCGGCACGCCGCTACGCGCGAACGGTACGGTCAGGTAGTCGACCGACGGCAGTTGCCACATCGGCGCGAGCTCGGAGGATGCGAACACGCCCTTGTGAAATGACGGCAGCGGGTTTCCCTCGCCGCGGAGCACGCGGCGGGTGTAGAGGCGAAAGAGGCCGTGGCGCACGCCTGTGCCACGCTCGACGAGGCGGTTCTCGGCTCCCTCGGCGCGCAGCTCAGAGGCGATTTGCTCACAGATGACGCGCTTGCCGGCGATCACACGCATGTCTACGAAGAACAGCGGTTTGTGCTGGACCTCCAGACCGCCACGAAGCTCAGCGTCCTCGACCATCGAGCGATCGCGGATCAGCAGGTGCTCTCTACGCTCATCTGACAATCGCACCTCGTGGCGCTTGTATAGGTGCTTGGCAAACGCCTCAAATAGTGCTGGCGTGGGTGTGAGCACGATCTGCACGAATGCAGGCTCTTTGCATGCGCCCATCACGGTCAGCAGTCGGTTGACGGTCGGCTCGCGATCCTCATCGAAGCGCTCTGCGGTCTTGACGCGCTTGATGAACTCGGCGTGCTTCTTCAAGCGCAGCACCACCGGCGCTACACCAAGCGACCGGGCTGCCGGGAGCAGATGGCAGTTTGGATAGGCGGCCTGTAGCGCTGCCTCGATCATGCGCTGCTGTCCGCTTGGGCAGCTGACCGCGAGCCACGCC
Organism: Solirubrobacteraceae bacterium; assembly: GCA_050015915.1. Taxonomy (GTDB): domain Bacteria; phylum Actinomycetota; class Thermoleophilia; order Solirubrobacterales; family Solirubrobacteraceae; genus Palsa-744. Next base: position 1,072 of record JBEKAM010000121.1, on the reverse strand, counting down.
GAATTCGGCGCACCTGCCTCGTGATGCACCTCAAGCGCGAGCGATGGCTGACCGAACAGCAGTCGCCGCCACCAGCGCCGCAGCAGACGCTTGTGCAGCGCGCCAAACATCGTCACCAGGGCTTCGGAGCTCGCATGGTCCGCTCGGTAGGCCTCAACCCGCAGCCGCACATAGCAACGACGGCGACGAGCGATCGTGCGCACGGTCGCGATCACCAACATCAACACCGCCACGAGCACCAGCACCAGCCGCACCGGCGCCAGGCCCGGTGTAGGCGCCCAGCTCCAGATCGCCCCAAGCCAACGATCGAGCATCGCCGGCAAAGCATTCGCAACGTTGTGAAAGACGTCAGCGGCGTGCTCGCCGCGCAGCAGCTTCCCGGGCCCACCGTCAGTGAACCATGAGAGCAGGGCCAAGCCCGCGATTACCGCGAGCAGGCCAAAGAGACGCCACAGCAGGAAGCGAAGCACCTGCTCCCTACTCCGACTAGCTATGACGCTTGGGACACCCCCACCGCCATGTAATGCGCCAGGCGGCCAGCGGCTCGACCAACCGGCCGGCCGTGGCCTCCCTAGACGAGTCGAGAACGACCTCGTCTTCTACGCACTCAGCGCGGGCGGGTCGCTCGCTCCACCTGCGCGCCCCGCGCAGTCAGATGCCAAGCGTTCGCGGCGCCCTTCTCCTGCCCCTCGCCCTGATTCTCCACCAGCTTCAGGCGTGCCAGACGATTCAACAGCTTCGAGATCTGACCCTGATCGACGATGCCCGACCCTTCGGCGATCTCGCGGTTGCTGGCTCCCGGATGCTCGGCGATCACCATCAGCACACGCACAGTCCGGTAGGTGAGGCGCATGTTCAGGCCTTCCAGCGGATCCTTGTGGCGCGCGAGCGCCCGTGAGCGGCCATCTTTCGGGAGCTCCATCGGCGGCTTGCTCAGCTCTCTGCCCGCAGCCCTCGCACCGAGATACGGCAGCACGATCATGCTCATCAGCGAGCCGAGCAGATCCGTCAGCGGCTGCCCTCCATCTTCGAGCACACGCGTGTGGAGCACGGCGAAGATCGCTCCTACGAC